>JAJXTB010000100.1 GCA_021784205.1 Actinomycetes bacterium | reverse complement strand
AGGTGGTCGTCGGCATCGTCGTCGAAGTCGTCGAGGACTCGCTCGGTGCCGAGCCCGGTGAGCCCGGGTAGGACGGCGAGCCCTGCGAGAAGAGGATCGAGGCACCCGGCGACGGTGAAAAGGTGACTTGGCCCCACAGGCTGCTGATCATGGCGAGCCGGTCGAGCGACCAGCTGAGACTCTCGCGTACCGCGAGGGCGCTCGTGAGGGGCCGGTGCGCGTTAAAGAGCAGTTCCTCGATCGAGCTCGCCGAACCGATGTGGCTCAGGACCGACGGGTGGGCGCTGAGCGCGTCCACTTGGGCGCGATTGACGGTGAGGGTGTAGCGCGCGAAGGGCGTATTCACGTTCGCGGGCATCGCGGCGTTGGCGCTGATGATGATCCGCCCGAACCGGTCGATCGACGACGGCCACGAGTGGTTCATCACGAGCACCATCTGGGCGGCGTTGGCCGACACCAGCCGGTAGGGCCCGAGCGAGGGTCGACGCAGCAGGTCGGCGAAGGTGCAGCCGCCCGCCGCGAAACGGTTCTCCACGTCACGAAACAGCAGGTTCCAGTCGGCGTAGGGGTGGGCGAAGATGGCCGTCACCGTGAGCGCCTTGTTGGAGAGCGTCATCGACTTGATCGCGCGGTAGCCGTCGCTGCGCACGCTCGGGATCGAGCGGGCCCGGCGCCACCAGGCGACCAGGTCGCGCCCGTCGAAGCGCTGGCCGTTGCTCCAGTGCTGCTTCGCGGCGATGGTGTAGACGACCGTCTCGGGACTGAGCGAGGTCAGCTCGGCCGAGGCGATCGAGCCCTGCGCACCCACGAGCGCGCCACTTATCGTGCTTGCAAAGGCCGACGGGCGCACCAGGTCGAGGATCGCGTCACTGGTGGGGTTGGCGTCGGGACCGAGGT
Organism: Actinomycetes bacterium; assembly: GCA_021784205.1. Next base: position 8,842 of record JAJXTB010000100.1, on the reverse strand, counting down.
AGTTGCAACCGTTGAAGGGGCCCGGCAGGGAGAGCAGGAGCGTGCGCGCGTTGTCCCCGACGGGCGTCGAGGCACTGGTCAGGGTGCCCGAACCGGCGACGAGCAGCGCCGCGACGGCCACGCCGACGGCGCGCCACCGCGAAGCGCGCCAGGACATCGGGTTACTGCAGGCGCAGGTCGAGGGTCAACGTCGCGAAGGTGAAGATGAGCGCGACCGCCACGGTGATGCGGTCCAAGTTCTTCTCGACCACGGTCGAGCCCGACGCCGCCGCCCCGAGGCTGCCACCCATCAGGTCCGAGATGCCCCCGCCGCGTCCCGAGTGCAGGAGCACGAGAAAGATCAGGCCAATGGCCGACAACGCCTCAATAACAATGAACGACCAGGTGAACACCGCGACCTCCGATTAGCGCCTTTCAGCGTAGCAGTCGTTGCACGCGTGCACGATGGCCCCGAAGGGCTCCGTCTTGAGGCTGGCGCCGCCCACGAGGAAGCCATCGACGTCGCCCTCGGTGACGATCTCGGCCGCGTTGTCGGCGTTCACCGAGCCGCCGTAGAGCACGCGACTCGCGCCCAGTCCCAGGGCGGCGAGCCGAGTGCGGATCGTGGCCATCATCGCCTCGATCTCCGCCGCGGTCGCGGTCTTGCCGGTGCCGATCGCCCAGATGGGCTCGTAGGCGACGGTCACGCGCTGAGCCGCGTCCTCGAGGCCCGCGAGGGCCCTGGTGAGCTGTTCACTCACGAAGGCGTCGTGCTCGCCCGCTTCGCGCGTGGCGAGGTCCTCGCCCACACACAGCACCGCGGCGAGTCCACCGCGCAGTACCGCGCGCACCGTGCTCGCGACGATCACGTCGTCCATGTGGTACATCGTGCGCCGCTCGGAGTGCCCGACGATGACCGACGCCACCCCGAGGCGCTTGAGCATGGCGACGCTCACCTCGCCCGTGAAGGCGCCGTTGTCGCGGTCGCTCACGTGCTGGGCCGCGACGCCGATGCTCGCGTGCTCGGCCTCGAGCACCGAGGTGACGCTACGCAGGTCCACGAAGGGCGGGGCCAGAACGACCTCCACCCGCTCCACGGGTCGGCTCGCGAGCAGGGTCGCGACCTGGCGCGTGAGGTGCACCGCCTCGACGTAGTCGAGGTTCATCTTCCAGTTGCCGATGACGAGGGCCTTGGTCACGAACGCACCCCCTCGCGCAGCGCGCGCAGCCCCGGCAGGTCACCGAACTCGACGAGCTCGAGGGATGCTCCCCCGCCCGTCGAGACGAAGCTCACCTCACCCTCGAGTCCGAACTGCTGCAGCGCGGCGACCGAGTCGCCGCCGCCAATGACCGACATCGCCGGCGAGGCCGCGACCGCGCGCGCGACCGCCTCGGTGCCTCGGGCGAAGCGCGGGTCCTCGAAGACACCCATCGGCCCGTTCCAGAGGATCGTCTTCGCCGAGGCGATCACCGCGGTGAAGGCCTCGATCGACGCGGCCCCGATGTCGAGGCCCTCGAAGCCGTCGGGGATGTTCGCCCCGAAGTCGACGACCTCGTCGGGCCCGCCGTCGCTGCCGAAGGCGGCGCCGGCGGCGAGTCCGCGGGTGTCAGCGGGAATACGCACCTTGCTGCCGCGCAGCAGCGCGCCGCACTCATCCACGAAGGACGCGTCAAAGAGCGAGGAACCGATCGTTCGGCCCTCGGCCGCCTCGAAGGTGTAGGCCATGCCACCACCCACGAGCACCACGTCGGCCCGGTCGGCGAGGACCTTCACGATCCCGAGCTTGTCGGCGACCTTGGCCCCGCCGACGATCGCGACGAAGGGTCGCGCCGGCTCATCGAGCAGGTCGAGCAGGTAGCCGACCTCGCGGCGCAGGTTCGGCCCAGCCGCGCTCGGCACGAGGGTCGGGGGCACCATGATCGAGGCGTGCGCGCGGTGCGAGGCGCCGAAGGCCTCGTTGATGTAGAAGTCGACACCCTCGACGAGCGAGGCGCCGAAGACGGCGTCGTTCGCCTCCTCGCCGGGGTTGAAGCGCAGGTTCTCGAGCAGTTCCACCCCGGGACAGAGCTCGTCGAGACGCCGGCGGATCGGCTCGACCCGGAACCGCTCGTCGACGCGACCCTTCGGGCGCCCGAAGTGCGTACAGGCGACGACCGAGGCCCCGCGCGCGAGCAGGTCCTTGAACAGCGGGACCGCCGCGCGGATCCGAAAGTCGTCGGTGATCACCAGCTCGCCGTCGACCTCGGCGAAGGGGGTGTTGAAGTCCACCCGGACCAGGACCCGCTTAGCGGCTACGTCCCAGTCGTCCGAGGACGGCAGCGACCGATCCACCATTAGCGTCCGACGTGGTTCGCGAGGTCGACCAGGCGGTTCGAGTAGCCCCACTCGTTGTCGTACCAGCCGAAGACCTTCACGAGGCTCGTCTCGTCGTCGATCCGCTGGACCATGGTCATCTTGGAGTCGAAGGTGCACGAGGCTGGCGAGCCCACGATGTCCGAGGAGACGATCGGGTCCTCGGTGTAGACGAGCACGCCCGCCAGGGCTCCCTGCGCGGCGGCCTGGTAGGCGGCGTTGATCTCCTCGACCGTGGTCGAGCGAACGACCGCGGTGAAGTCGGTGATGCTGCCGTCGGGGATCGGCACGCGCAGCGAGGTGCCGTCGAGGCGGCCCTTCATCGCCTCGAGCACCAGGCTCGTGGCACGCGCCGCCCCGGTCGAGGACGGCACGATGTTCACCGCCGCCGCGCGGGCGCGGCGCAGGTCCTTGTGCGCGAGGTCGAGCAGGTTCTGGTCGTTGGTGTAGGCGTGCACCGTCGTCATGAGGCCCGACTTCACCCCGAAGGCGTCGTCGAGGACCTTCACCATGGGCACGAAGCAGTTCGTGGTGCACGAGGCGTTGGAGACCACGTGGTGGTTCGCCGCGTCGTAGGTGTCCTCGTTCACGCCCATGACGAAGGTCGCGTCGACGTCACTCGCCGGCGCGGAGATGATCACCTTGCGCGCGCCCGCGCTCAGGTGCACCGCGGCCGACTCGCGGCTCGTGAAGCGCCCGGTCGACTCGATCACGACGTCGACGTTGAGCTCGCGCCAGGGCAGCAGGGACGGCTCGCGCTCGGCGAGGACCCGGATGAACCGGTCCCCCACCGTCATCCCGCCCTCGGTGACCGTGACGTCCAGGCCGAGCCGGCCCTGGGTCGAGTCGTACTTGAGCAGGTGGGCGTTGGTCTCGGGCGGCGTCAGGTCATTGACCGCGACGACCTCGATGTTCGGATTCGCGAGGGATGCTCGCAGGAAGCTCCGCCCGATGCGGCCGAAGCCGTTGATCGCAACGCGAATAGTCATGTCGTTCTCCTCCTAGACGCCCGTCACTCGGTGGCGGCGCGGATGGCGTCAGACAAGTGTTGCACATTGTGTACGAGGCCCCCGCCCCCCGACAGCGCCGACACGTGGGTCGCAATGGTGCACGGTGACGAGGCGAACTCGCCCAGCCCGTCGACGAGCACCACGTCAGGAACGACCCCGTGACGCGCCAGTGCGTCCACGTGGTCCTGGAGGCTGTAGCCCGTCGTCTCGGGGATCTCGGGGTGCAGGTTCGCGACGTACACGACCCGCGCGCGCGTGCCCGCGATCGCCTGGGTGATCCCCGGGATGGCCGCGGCCGCGATGACGCTGGTGTAGAGCGAGCCCGGTCCGACGACTACCACGTCGGCGCGCTCGATCGCCTCGACCGCGCGAATTGGGGCCGCCGCGTTGGGCGGCTCGAAGCTGATGCGCCGGATCGTCGCGCAGCCGGCGATGGCGCTCTGGCCGCGCGTGTGACCGTCCTCGGTACTCGCACAGAGCACCACCCCGGTCGTGCTCGCGGGCACGATCGAGCCGCTCACTCCCATCACCTCGGCGAGGGCGAGCACGGACTCCTCGAGGTCGCCGGTCGCGTCGACGAGCCCCACGAGCAAGAGGTTGCCCACGGCGTGACCCGCCAGCTCGCCCACCCCGAAGCGGTGCTCGAAGGACCGGGTCAGCGGGTTCTCGGGGTCCGCGAGCGCGCCGAGGCACTTGCGCAGGTCCCCGACGGCCGCCACGTTCAGCATCGCGCGCAGCCGTCCCGTCGAGCCGCCGTCGTCGGCCACCGAGACGACGCCGGTCACCTCGGACGTCAGGAGCTTCAGTGCGCGCAGCGAGACGGCCGTGCCGTGGCCGCCCCCGACCGCTACCGCTCTCATTGGTTGATGTCGCGGTGGTAGACGGCGTTGGCGATGTCGAGCCGGCGCCGGACCTCCTCGGCGATCGCGACCGAGCGGTGGCGCCCCCCGGTGCAGCCGAAGGCGACCGACAGATAGGACTTACCCTCCTTGGCGAAGGCCGGGATCTGCCACTCGAGCATCGCGACCACGTCGTCGACGAGGTGCTGGGCCGGCTCCTGGCCGAGGACGTAGTTCGCGACGGGCTCGTCGAGCCCGCTCATGGGGCGCAGCGCCTCGACCCAGTGGGGGTTGGGCAGGAACCGGCAGTCAAAGACGAGGTCCACGTCGCGCGGGATCCCGTTCGCGTAGCCGAACGTGACCAGCGAGATCCGCAGCGACTCGTCCCCGACGGGCGCGAAGTTCTCCACGATGCGCGTGCGCAGCTGGTTGGTGTTGATCGAGCCGGTGTCGATCACCAGGTCCGCCGCGTCGCGCAGGGGCTGGAGCAGGGTGCGCTCGGCCGCAATGGAGTCCGCCAAGGTCGGTGCGGGGTGGGGATGACGACGCCGGTTGCCCTCGTAGCGGTGGATCAGCACGTCGTCGGGGGCGTCGAGGAAGAGGATCTTCGCCCCGCCGTGCTTGAGCTGGAGCTCCCGTTCCACCTCGATGAGGGCCATCGGCTCGACCCGGCCGCTGCGACCGACCACGAAGGCGACGCCCGCGTAGTCGAGATTGCCGGCCGTGGCGAGTTCGCCAACGCGCAGTACCAGTTCGAGGGGCAGGTTGTCGATCACGAACCAGCCGATGTCCTCCAGGGCCGCGGACACCGTCGACCGCCCGGCCCCGGACATCCCGGTCACCAGCAGAATCTCACCCATCCTCAGTCGTCTCCTTGGACGGCCGCCGCACGCTCGGCGCTCGTAGGTGATCGTAGAGGCTGCGGGCCACCTCGTCGGGCAGCCAGGGAAGGGCCAGCAGCTCCTCGAGGGTCATGGCGCGCAGATTGTCGAGCGAGCCGCACTCGAGCAGCAGGCGGCTGCGGCGCTGGGGTCCGAGTCCGGCGACGCCCTCCAGTGAGCTCGCCACCATCGCCCGGCCTCGCTTGGAGCGATGGAAGGTGATGGCGAATCGGTGCGCCTCGTCGCGCAGGCGCTGGACGAGATAGAGCGCCTCGGAGCCGCGCTCGAGCATGATCGGGACCGCCACGTCGGGCCTGTAGAGCAGTTCCTCGCGCTTGGCGAGCGCCGTGAACTCAACCCGACCGTCGAGGCCCGCGACCTCGGCCGCGTGCATCGCGGCGTGCAGCTGGGGCAGGCCCCCGTCAATCACGATGAGGTCGGGCTCGCGGAAGGACCCGTCGGTCTCGTCCCAGTGGCTGAGCCGCCGACGCACGACCTCGAACATCGCGCCCACGTCGTCGTTGCCGACGGTCTCGCGCACGTGGAAGCGCCGGTAGTCGGACTTCTTCGCGACGCCGTCCTCGAAGACGACCATGGAGCCGACGTAGTTCGTGCCCTGGAGGTGGCTCATGTCGAAGCACTCGATGCGAAACGGGGGGCGCTGGAGCCCGAGCGCCGCGCCGATCTCCTGGAGCGCTCGCGAGCGAACGTTGTAGTCGTACTCGCGACGATGCGAGTCGCGCTCCATCACCGCGTCCGCGTCCGCTTCGGCCATCTCGAGGATTCGCCGGCGCCGGCCCCGCTGGGGCCGCGTGACCGTCACGGTCGAGCCCCGCCGCTCGGAGAGGAACCCGGCGACGAGTGACGCGTCGGCCTCGACGTTGGTGATCACCTCGCGCGGCACGTCCAGGGGGTCGACGAACAGCGACGCGAGCACCGACTCGAGGACCTCGACGGGCTCTTCGTCAAGGGCCCGGTCCACGAAGTGCACCTGACGGCCGATGATGCGCCCGTGGCGGATGCGAAAGCGCACCACCCCGGCGCGATTGCCCGCCGTTCGCACCGCGACCGCGTCGAGGTTCGTGTGGTCGTCGAGCACGATGATCTGATCGTTCGAGGCCCGCGCGAGCGCGGCCAGGCCGTCGCGGAAGCGCGCGGCCGCCTCGTAGTGCTGGTTCGTTGCGGCCTCGGCCATGCGCGTCTCGAGCGACCGGCGCAGCGGCTTCACGTCGCCCTCGAAGAAGGACGCCCAGGACTCCACCAGCGCGTCGTAGCCGGCGGCGTCGATCGCCCCGACGCAGGGACCCGAGCACTTGCCGATGTCATAGAGCAGGCACGGGCGCTGGATGCGGCGCTGGTAGTCGTACTTGTGGCGCGTGCAGGTGCGCAGCGGGAAGACCTGCAAGAGCTCGTCCATCGTCGCGCGCAGCGCCCGCACGTCGACGAAGGGCCCGAAGTAGCGCACCGACCCTACGTGCTGAGCCCGGGTGACGTAGGGCACGGGGAACGGCGCGCGGCTGTCGATTGCCACGTAGGGGTAGGTCTTGTCGTCTTTTAATCGCACGTTGTAGTGCGGCTGGTTCTCCTTGATGAGCTCGTTCTCGAGGATGAGCGCGTCGACCTCGCTTGGGGTGACGATCCACTCGACCGCGGTGGCCTCTTCCATCAGGGCGCGGGTCTTGGGCGCCAGGGTGTCGAGGCGTTGGAAGTAACTCCCGAGGCGCTGGGCGAGGGAGCGAGCCTTGCCCACGTAGATCACCGTGCCGCGCTCGTTCTTGAAGAGGTAACAGCCGCTCGAGCGCGGGATGGCGCCGGGCTTGGGGAACACTAGGACCTCACGCGCGCGCCTAGCGCGTCGGCGAGCACGTGGCCCGTCGCGGTGTCGAGCGCGGCGATCGTCTCGGGCGTCCCCTCGCCCACCACGAGGCCACCGCGTCGGCCACCGTCGGGCCCGAGGTCGACGATCCAGTCGGCGGTCTTGATGACGTCGAGGTTGTGCTCGATGACCAGTACGGTGTTGCCCTGGTCGACCAGGCGGTGCAGCACGTCGAGCAGCCGGTGCACGTCGTCAAAGTGCAGTCCCGTCGTCGGCTCGTCGAGGATGTAGACGGTGTGACCGGTCGGGCGCCGCGCGAGTTCGGCGGCGAGCTTCACCCGCTGGGCCTCCCCACCCGAGAGCGTCGGGGCTGGCTGGCCGAGGCGCACGTAGCCGAGCCCCACGTCAGCGAGGCTCTGGATGTGGCGCAGGATCGACGGCTGGCGCTCGAAGAACCCCAGTGCCTCGGCGACGGGCATGTTCAGCACGTCGCTGATCGAACGGCCGCGGTAGAGGATCTCGAGGGTCTCGCGGTTATAGCGCGCCCCGTTGCAGACCTCGCAGTTCACGTAGACGTCAGGCAGGAAGTGCATCTCGATCTTGATGGTGCCGTCGCCCGCGCAGGTCTCGCACCGGCCGCCCTTCACGTTGAAGGAGAACCGGCCCGGCAGGTAGCCGCGGACCTTGGACTCGGAGGTCTCGGCGAAGAGCTTGCGAATCTTGTCAAAGACCCCCGTGTAGGTCGCGGGGTTCGAGCGCGGCGTGCGACCAATCGGCTGCTGGTTGACCGCGACGACCTTGTCGACGAGCTCGATCCCCTTGATCGAACGGTGCGCGGCGGCGGTCACCTTCGCGCCGTTGATGGACCGCTCGAGGGCGGCGAGCAGGATCGCGTTCACGAGGGTCGACTTGCCCGAGCCCGAGACCCCGGTGACCGCGACGAACGTGCCGAGGGGAAAGCCCACCGTGACGTCGCGCAGGTTGTTCGCGCGCGCACCAACCACGACCAGCCGGTTCCCGTCGCCGGGACGGCGCTGTGCGGGCACGTCGATCGAGCGGCGCCCCGCCAGGTACTGGCCCGTGATTGAGGCCTCGTTGGCGAGCAGGTCCTCGTAGGAGCCCGCGTGCACGACCTCGCCCCCGTACTCGCCGGCCCCGGGGCCGATGTCCACGATGTAGTCGGCGCTGCGAATCGTCTCCTCGTCGTGCTCGACCACGATGACCGAGTTGCCGAGGTCGCGCAGCCGTTCGAGGGTCGAGATCAGGCGCCGGTTGTCGCGCTGGTGCAGACCGATCGAGGGCTCGTCGAGCACGTAGAGCACCCCGACGAGGTAGCTGCCGATCTGGGAGGCCAGGCGGATGCGCTGGGCCTCGCCGCCCGAGAGCGTCGCCGAGCCGCGACTGAGGGTCAGGTAGTCCAGGCCCACGTCCATGAGGAACGTGAGGCGTTCGAGGATCTCCTTGATCACCTGGTGGGCGATGGTCTCGTCGCGGTTCGAGAGGTGCAGGCCCGCAAAGAACGCGAGGCATTCGTCGATGGTCATCGCGCTCACGTCGGCGATGCTGTGCGACGCGACGCGAACCGCCAGGACCTCGGGCTTTAACCGCTGGCCCCGGCAGGCCGTGCACTCGACCTCGCGCATGTACTGCTCGGCCTGCTCGCGCGACCAGTCGCCGTCGGCCTCGTTGCGTTTGCGCTCGAGCCACTCGACGATGCCGTTGTAGGTGGTGTCGTAGGTGCGCACCTTGCCGTAGCGGGTGCGGTAGCGAACGGGCACCGACTTCTTCTCCACGCCGAAGAGCACGAGCTTGCGGTCCTTCGCGCGCAACTTCTCCCAGGGCGTGTCCACCGAGAACCCGCCGGTCTCGGCGATGCCGGCGATGAGGCGCTCGAAGTACTTGAAACGCTGACCGGCCCAGGGCGCGAGCGCGCCGTCGGCGAGCGAGCGGCTGGGGTCGGGCAC
>JAJXTB010000011.1 GCA_021784205.1 Actinomycetes bacterium | reverse complement strand
GCTTCGAGGTCTCCTCCTCGGTGAGCCGGTAGACCGGGATGCCGGTCCAGTTGGCGAGCACCTCGGCGATCGTCTCCTCGTCCACGAGGTCGAACGTTGTGCCACCCGAGGACTTGACCGTGGCGTCGAGGGAATCCTTCTTGCCCACCAGGTCGCGCTCGCGCTCTTCGAGGGCCTTGGCCTGCTCGAGGGCGCCGCTCTCCATGGCGGACTCCTTGTCGGCGCGCACGCGCGCCAGGTCCTCATCGATCTTTCGCGCAGCCGGCGGCGCGTCCATGCGACGAATCCGCAGGCGGCTGCCCGCCTCGTCGATGAGGTCGATGGCCTTGTCGGGCAGGAACCGGTCGGCGATGTAGCGGTCCGCGAGGTTCGCGGCGGCGATCAGCGCCTGGTCGGTGATCTTGACCGCGTGGAACTCCTCGTAGACCTCGCGCAGGCCCTTCAAGATCTCGATGGTCATAGCGATCGAGGGCTGCTCGACCTTGACCGGCTGGAAGCGCCGCTCGAGGGCCGCGTCCTTCTCGATGTGCTTGCGGTACTCGTCGATGGTGGTTGCCCCGACCGTCTGAAGCTCGCCGCGCGCGAGCATCGGCTTGAGAATCGAGGCCGCGTCGATCGCGCCCTCGGCCGCGCCGGCGCCCACGAGCGTGTGGATCTCGTCGATGAAGAGGATGATGTCACCGCGCGTACGGATCTCCTTCAAGACCTTCTTCAAGCGCTCCTCGAAGTCGCCGCGGTAGCGGCTGCCGGCCACGAGGGCGCCGAGGTCGAGGGTGTAGAGCTGCTTGTCAGCCAGGGTCACGGGGACCTGATTGGCGACGATGCGCTGGGCCAGCCCCTCGACGATGGCGGTCTTGCCCACGCCGGGCTCGCCGATCAGCACCGGGTTGTTCTTGGTGCGACGCGAGAGCACCTGCATGACGCGCTCGATCTCCTTCTCACGTCCGACCAGCGGGTCGAGCTTGCCCTCGCGGGCGAACTGGGTGAGGTTGCGGCCGAACTGGTCGAGGACGGCCGAGCCGCCCGAGGCCTCGGCGTCGGACTTGGACGCCCCCGCGCTCGAGGTAGCGCCGGTCTCCTTGCCGCCCTGGCCCGACATCATCTGGATGACCTGGGTGCGCACGCGAGCCATGTCCGCGCCGAGGTCGTTGAGGACCTGGGCGGCGACGCCGTCGCCCTCGCGCACGAGGCCGAGGAGCATGTGCTCGGTGCCGATGTAGGAGTGCCCCAACTGGAGGGCCTCGCGGAGGGAGAGCTCGAGGACCTTCTTGGCCCGGGGCGTGAAGGGGGGCGAGCCAGGCGAAGGATTCGTATTGGTGCCGATGGCCTCTTCGACCTTCTCACGTACCACTTCGAAGGTGACCCCCAAGGCGTCGAGGGCCTTGGCGGCCACCCCTTCGCCCTCTCGGATCAGCCCGAGCAGGATGTGCTCGGTGCCGATGAAGGCGTGGTTGAGGTCGCGCGCCTCTTCCTGGGCGAGCACGAGGACTCGCCGGGCCCGGTCAGTAAATCTCTCGAACAAATCTCATCCTTCGTCGTCGATATCTGCAGTGTACCGGTGCTTGGTGACAGTTCGATCTCACCCCGCGGGAGGTGTTCGAGCCTCATCTATGGTGTTGGGGTGAATCCGCACGAGCGCTTGGGACTGCCCCTGGTGGAGGCCGACCTCGCGCGCCTCGAGGTCCTGCTCGCCGAGTCAGTCATCTACGGCGACGAGTACCTCGATTCGGTCACAACGCACCTGATCTACGCCGGTGGCAAGCGGTTGCGCCCCCTTCTCGCGGTGGCCTCGGCCACCAGCGGCCAGCGCGCGGCCACTCGCGAGGACCTCCTCGGCGGGGTCTCGCTCGAGCTGATGCACCTGGCCTCGCTCTACCACGACGACGTCATGGACGAAGCCGAGGTGCGCCGCAACGTCGACAGCGTGAACGCCCGCTACGGCAACCTGATCGCCATCGTCGCCGGGGACTACCTGATGGCCCGTTCGGCCGGCATCGCCGCCGATCTGGGCACCGACGTCGCCGGCTTGATGGCCCGCACCCTGGCGTGGCTGACCCGCGGCCAGGTCAGTGAGGTGCGAACCGCCTTCTCCGTCGAGCGCACCGAGGACGACTATTACGAGGCGATCGGCGGCAAGACCGCCTCGCTGATGTCGGCGAGCTGCCGGGTGGGAGGACTCACCGCGCGCTTGGCGAGCGATCAGATTGAGGCCCTCGCCGAGTTCGGCCGGTGCTTTGGGATGATCTACCAGCTGCGCGACGACGTCCTCGACATCACCGCGACCGAGAACCAGCTGGGCAAGCCCGCCGGGCAGGACCTGGCCGAGGGCATCTACAACCTGCCCACCCTCTTCGCGCTGCGCGACGCTACTGTCGGCGACGAGCTGCGCTCGCTGCTCGGCGCGGTCCTCAACGACGCGGATCGCGAGCGGGCCCGCAAGCTCGTCGTGGCCACCGACGGCGTCGCCCAGACGATCCTCGCCGCTCAGCGATTCCTCGACGAGGCCGACGCGGCGCTCGCCGTCGTGCCCGAGCCCGCACTGCGCGCGGGCTTCTCCTCGCTGATTCGTTCGCTGCTCGAGGACCTGCCCGCCGTTTAGTCTTCGCGCACCGGCTTCAGGGTCGGGAACGCGATCACCTCGCGGATGTTGGTGGCGTCTGCCACCACCATCGCCAGGCGGTCGACACCCACGCCCAGGCCCGCGGTGGGCGGCAGGCCCCACTCGAGCGCCTTGATGTAGTCCTCGTCGATTCGCATCGCTTCGTCGTCGCCGGCCGCGGCCAGGCGGGCCTGCTCTTCGAAGCGCGCGCGCTGGTCTTCGGGATCAGTGAGCTCGGAGAACCCGTTGGAGAGCTCGCGGCCCACCAGGAACGACTCGAAGCGCTCGGTCAGCTCGTGGTCCGCGGGGTGACGCCTCGCCAGTGGCGACACCTCGACCGGGTACTGCGTGACGAAGGTCGGCTGCCAGAGGTCGGCCTCACAGGTCGCCTCGAAAAGCTCAGCGAGGCAGCGCCCCGCGCCCCACGAGGCGTGCACCTCGACGTCGCGCGCCGCCAGCAGGGCCACCAGGTGCTCGTGGCTCGTGTGCACGTTCAACTCCTCGCCCACCGCCTCGCTCACGAGGTCGGCCATCGTCGCCCGGCGCCAGGGCGTGGCGAAGTCGAGGTCACGCCCCTGGTAGGTGAGGGCCGTCGTGCCGAGCACGTCGACGACCGCGCCGGCGACCAGCTCCTCGGTGAAGGCCATCATGTCCTCGTAGTTCCAATAGGCCGCGTAGAGCTCGAGCATGGTGAACTCGGGGTTGTGACGCGGCGAGACACCCTCGTTGCGAAAGACACGGCCGAGTTCGAAGACCCGCTCGAAGCCGCCGACGACGAGCCGCTTGAGCCACAACTCGGGCGCGATGCGCAAGAAGAACTCGCTGCCCAGCGCCTGGTGGTACGTGACGAAGGGACGCGCCGCCGCGCCGGTGGGAATCGCGTTGAGTATCGGCGTCTCGACCTCCATGAAGCCGGCCGCCCAGCACCGCTCGCGCAGGGCGCGCACCAGCGTGCTGCGCCGAGCCAGCGAGGCGCGCGTGTCCTCGTTCGCCCACAGGTCGGCCTCGCGGTGGCGATAGCGCAGGTCGTAGTCGGCGATGCCCGCCCACTTGTCGCCGAAGTTGCGCCGAGCACTGGCGAGAACCTCGAAGGAGGCGACCTTCACCGAGAGCTCGCCGCGCTTAGTGCGCACGACCTCACCGTGCACGCCGACCCAGTCACCGAGGTGCAGCCTCGTGAACTCCTCGAAGTCCGTGGTCACTGCCTCGAGGGCGAAGAGCTGGATCTCGCCGGTGGAGTCGCGCATCGTCGCGAAGGCCAGCCGGCCCTGGCTGCGCAGGAGCATCACCCGCCCGGCGACCGCGACCGCGACGCCGGACTCCTCGCCCGGGGCGAGGAAGCCGTAGGTCTCGGCGAGTGCCGCGCAGTACGCCGTGTGGGCGAAGGTGTAGGGCGTGGTCATGCGGCTCCCGAATGATTGCGTCCATGAATGATACGTAAACCGTGGAGGGTGAGCCACGGCTCGACGTGCTCGACGCTGGACGTGTGCGGGGCGATGAGTCCGGCGAGGCCGCCGGTGGCGATCACGGTGGCCGGACCGACCTCGTCGACGATGCGCGCGACGACGCCGTCGACCTGGGCGGCGAAACCGTAGAGCACGCCGGACTGGATCGACTCGACCGTCGAGCGACCCACCACCGAGCGCGGGCGCACGAGCTCGACCGAGCGCAGCGCCGAGGCCTGGGTGTAGAGCGCCTCAAGCGAGATCGCGACCCCCGGGGCGATCGCGCCGCCGAGGTACTCTCCGCGCTCGCTGATCACGTCGAAGGTCGTCGCGGTGCCCAGGTCGACCACGATGCCCGCGCCCGGGTAGAGGTCGTAGGCGCCCACCGAGTTGGCGATGCGGTCCGCACCCACCTCGCGCGGGTTGTCGTAAAGGATCGCCATTCCCGACTTGGTGCCCGGTCCGAGCACCGTCACCTCGAGATCGGCGAACCAACGATTGGCCATGCGCCGCAGTTGCGTCGTGACGGGCGGGACCGAGGACGAGATGGCGATCGCCGACACGTCGGCGCGAAGGTCGAGTCCCTCGAGGTCGAGCAGCTGGGTGAGGATCATGGCGTGCTCGTCCGGCGTGCGCTCGGCGACGGTCGAGAGGCGCCAGTGGAACGCCAGGCCGCGCTCGTCGGTCGCGCGCGCGAATCCCATCGCGTCGGGCGAGTCGGGCGCCTCGGGCCCGAAAAGGCCGACCACGGTCTCGGTGTTGCCGACGTCAATGGCTAGTAGCACGATCACTCCCTTTGCTGACTCGCACCCGCCCGTTGTCGAGCAGGCGCACCCCTTCGACGAGCCCGGCGAGCAGCGCGCGGCCCTCGCCCTCGTAGTCGTCGTCGAGCGGCTCGAGGCTGACCGGATGGACGACCTCGGCGTAGGCCACGTCGACACCGGCCTCGAGCATCACCGCGCGCATTCTCTCGCGCAGTACGCTCGCGCTCGCGGGCTCGCCGGCACTGGCCAGCGCCCGTGAGAGGCCGAGCGCGACGGCGCGCCCGGCGTCGCTGAGGCGCACGTTGCGGCTCGAGAGCGCGAGTCCGGACTCCTCGCGCACGATCTCACAGCCCACCACCTCCACGTCGAAGGCGAGGTCGCGCACCATCTGTCGCATGGCAACCAACTGCTGGTAGTCCTTCTCGCCCAGGTAGAGCCGACAGGGCCCGGTCACGATGAGCAGCTTGGCCACCACGCTCGCCACACCGTCGAAGTGGCCCGGCCGGTCAGTTCCCTCGAAGACCTCGCCGATCGGCCCGAGGTGCACCGTGGTCGGCGTGGCCTCTCCCAGAGGCCACATCTCGGCGAGCGCTGGCTCGACGAGGACGTCGGTGCCCGAGTCGCCCGCGCGCGCGGCGTCGGCGTCGGGGGTGCGCGGGTACGTCGCGAGGTCGGTCGCGTTGTTGAACTGACGCGGGTTGACAAAGATCGTCGTGAAGACGACGTCGCCGGCGGCCGCGGCGGCGCGCATCAGCGACTCGTGCCCGGCGTGCAGCGCGCCCATCGTGGGCACCAGGCCGACGGTCCGGCCGCTCGCGCGCGCTGACTGCGCGCGCGCGCGCCAGTCGGCGACGCGAGCGATCCGCTCCATCAGGCCGACAAGGTGCTGCGGCGTCGTTCGGCAAGTTCGAAAGCGGCGGCCGCCAGGGCCACGTAGGTCGGGCGCTCCGACTCGGGCATCGCCGCCAAGTGCGCGTCGATCGTCTCGACGTCGCCGCGCGAGGCCGGTCCGGTCAGGGCGCGCGCCGGGCCGTCGCTCGCCACGTCGGCCAGCGCCTGGCCCGCGAGAGCCAAGAAGTCCTCGAGCTCGAGGCCGGCCTCGCTCGCGAGCCGCTCGACCTGGCCCATCAGCGCCACCAGGTGATTCGCCGCCACGGTGGCCGTGGCGTGATAGAGGGTGCGCCGCGAGTCCTCGAGCGTGATGACGCGCCCCCCGAGGGAGTGCACGAGCTCGAACGCCACGGGGTCGCCGGCAACGCAGTAGGTCGCCCCGCGCAGGCGCATCGCGCCGCGCTCGGGCGAGGACAGGGCGGCCAGGGGATGCAGCGAGGCGACGCGCGAGTGGGGCGCCAACACCTCGAGGGTGCGTGAACCCGCGACGTGGACGACCACGCGCGACGCGTCGGGCGCGAGGGCTCGCGCGACCTCGGCCAGGGCGTCGTCGAGCACGGCGAGTAGCACCACCTCACCGTCGACGCGGCCGAGCTCGTCGTGGTGCAGGAGGGTCACGTCGTGACCGGCCGCTCCCAAGGCGATAGTAAAGGACTGGCCGGCGCGGCCCGAACCCACGATGGTGACTTTCATCTCGACTCCGTTCCGGCCCCGAGGGTGCCGTTCGGCTAGAGCAACGACTCGAGTGTACCGATCGGAGCGACCCGCCCGACGCCACGCGCGATCAGGTCCTGCGTGACCAGCTCCGGGGCCAGTTCGCCCAGGGGAACGAGCACGAAGAGCCGCTCGAACATGCGCGGGTGCGGCACGGTGATCTCGGGGTCGTCACTCACGAGATCGCCCACTAGCAACACGTCCACGTCGAGGGTCCTCGGGCCCCAGCGCACGTCGCGCACGCGAGCCCGCGCGGCCTCAGCACGCCGCGCGCGCTCGAGCAGCGCGCGCGGAGTCGCGTCGGTCTCGAGTTCAATCACCAGGTTCCAGAAGTCATCCTGGGCGACACCGCCCACGGGCTCGGTCTCGTAGACGCGCGAGACGCGCACCGGCTCGCCCGCCGCGACCAGGGCGACGCCAGCGGCCAGGTGGGCCGCTCGGTCCCCGACGTTAGAGCCAAGCGAGAGATAGGCCTTCACGAACGCGTGACGCGACAGCGCACGCCGGCGCTCGCCAGGTCCTCGGGTACCGGCGGACGCAGCTTGCGCACCGCGACCACCACGGCCTCGATCGCGCTGTCCAGGGCCAGCACCTCGAGAGCGACGCGATACGCGAGGGTTTCGAGCAGAAGGAATCCGCCCGAGCGCGCGACGTCGACGGTCGTGGCCACGACGTCGGCGTAGTTGGTGGTCTCGGCGATGTCGTCGTCCATCGCCGCTTCTTCGAAGTTGCGCTCGATGTCGAGGTCGAACTCGAGCGGCTGGGCGCGCGAGCGCTCCTCGGCGAGCACGCCGACGATCGCGCTGACGCGCAGCCCGCGCAGCTCGATCACGTCACTCACGCTGTGCCTCGGGCAGCGCCATCAGCACGCCGCGCCCGTCGGGGCCGATGCTGCGGCGAAAGAGGCGCTCGACGAGCGCGATGGAGCCGGGGACCGTCGGGCACCGTCCGGACCAGACGAGATATCCCGCGACCACCCCGAGCAGCCGGTCCGAGACGTCGTCGCCGTGCAAGAGAACCACCTGGGTATCGCGCATCGAAGTGGCCAGGTCCTGGTAGCAGGCCTCGAGCACATCGCGCTGGTGGGGGCCGCCGCGCAGGGGGTAGTGGCTCGCCGCCAGGCCGTGCTCGAGGTAGACGCCGAGGTTCTGCATCACGGGCAGGATCGAGATGACCCGGGTGAACCCGTTGTGCTTGAGCCAGAGCAGCTCCTCGTCGCGGCGCACCCGACGGTGCACCGACGTCGATCCCCCGGGGCGCTCGGAGACCGCGAGGATCCCCCGGTAGACCCAGGTGAAGCCGCGCGGCTCGATGCCCGCGGCCCACTTGCCTCTCATGGCCCGACCCTCGAGCGGGGACGCGCGATCAGCTCGCGCGCGTAGATCGCGGGGGCCACGTCGTGCACACGAACGAGGTCCACCCCGCAGAGCATGGCCCACGCCTCGCTAGCGAGCGAGGCCTCGAGGCGGTCCTCGACGCCGAGCGGCGTGGCGCCGAGCTCGCCGAGAAAGCGCTTGCGGCTGGTGCCCACGAGCACCGCCGCGTCACAACCCGCAGCGAGTCCCACCAGGGCATCGAGGCTGGCGAGCAGGGCCAGGTTGTGCGCCGTTGTCTTGTTAAAGCCGATGCCCGGGTCCAGCCACAGCTCGCCGACGCCCGCGGCGCGCGCGCGCCGGGCCGCGTCGGCGAGGAAGTCCGACACCTCGGCGACCACGTCGTCGTAGGTGGCGTCACCGGGCGTGATCGTCGGGTGCAGGCGATGCATCGCCACGTATCCGGCCCCCCGCTCGCCGGCCACGCCCATCAGAGTGCAGGACTCGTCGTTCACGATCTGCGCGCCGGCGTCGAGCGCCGCGCGCGCGACCGCCTCCTTTTGCGTGTTCACCGACACCGCGCCCAGTCCGGCCAGGCCCGCCACCACCGGGACCACGCGGGCGAGCTCGTTCTCTTCGCTGACCGGCGTCGCCCCGGGGCGCGTCGACTCGCCGCCCACGTCGACGACGTCGGCCCCGCGCGCGAAGTGCTCTTTCCCGCGCGCGATGGCCTCGTCGGTGGAGGTCGTGCGCGACTCGGGGAAGAACGAATCGGGCGTCACGTTCACGATGCCCATCACCCGCGGGCTCAGCCCCACGTCGACCTGCGCTGGTGGATGTACTGGAGAGCCTCGGCCCGGTAGGACACGTCGTCACGGAACACGCCGCGCACCGCGGAGGTGATTGTCGTCATGCCCTCCTTCTTCACGCCACGCATCGACGTGCAGAAGTGCTCGGCCTCGATCACGCAGATCGACCCACGCGGGTGCAGCTCGCGCTCCATGGCCTCGACGATCTGGGTCGTGAGGCGCTCTTGGACCTGGAGTCGGCGCGCGTAGCCCTCGACGAGTCGCGCCATCTTCGAGAGCCCCGTGATGCGGCCCTCGGACCCGGGCAGGTAGGCGAGGTGCGCCAGTCCCTTGAAGGGCACCAGGTGGTGCTCGCAGAGCGTCGTGAAGGGGATGTCGCGCACCATCACCATCTCGTCGTGACCGGCCTCGAAGGTGACACGCAGGTGCTCGCCGGGGTCGACCTCGAGCCCCTCGAAGAGCTCGACGTACATGTCGGCGACGCGCCGGGGAGTCTCGACGAGTCCGTCGCGCTCGGGGTCCTCGCCGATGGCGGCCAGCAGCTCGCGCACGAGGACTTCGACGCGGTCGCGGTCGACCATCAGACCTCGCCCACGAAGGTGTAGATGGCGTCCAGGTTGCGGTAGCGCTCGTTGACGTCGAGCCCGTAGCCCACCACGAAGTCCGACGGGATCGAGAACCCCACGTACTTGAGGTCCTGCTCGACGCGCTGCTCGCCCTGCTTCAAGAGCAGTGCGCAGACCTCAAGGGACCGCGGGCTGCGCGCGCCCAAGTACTGGCGCAGGTAATTGAGTGTCAGCCCGGAGTCGACGACGTCCTCGACGATCAACACGTCGCGGTCCGCCAGGTCGACGTCAAGGTCCTTGACGATGCGCACGACGCCGCTCGTCTTGGTGGCCGCTCCGTAGGAGGACACGGCCATGAAGTCCACCTCGACGGGCAGCTCGATGGCACGCATGAGATCGCTCATGAAGTTGATAGCGCCCTTTAACACGCACACCAGCAACGGTGGACTGGACTCGTAGTCGCGCGTGATCTCACGGCCGAGCTCGCGCACGCGCGCGGCCACCTCGTCGGCTGAAACGATGACTCGTCCCAGGTCGTGGGCCGCCCAGGCGGCCACCTCGTCGTCACGTCCCATGGTTGGTCAGCGTAGTGGAGTCGTCACTCGAGCGATAAGTGCTGGTGGCGTCGGGCCAGGCGTCGCCCGCCGGCGAGCTCGGTCGCGACCGCCTCGCCGCGCACTACGCCGAGGGCGCGCTCGACCTCGGCGGACTCGGGCGGATGAGTCCCGTCCGGGTCGTCGCGGGCGAGTCGTGCACGCAGCCAGCGCCGCAGTCGGGCCGTGGGCCAGGCCGCGAGCTCGCGGCAGTCGGCCTCGAACAGCGAGAGCGTCTCGTCGTGCGCCGTGGCCTCGGCGATCCAGCGGCGCTCGTCGTAGATCAACTGCGCGGCGCGCGCGAGCAGTGGCGCCACGTCGCGCTCGGCGACGTCGTCAAGCAGCGGCAGGACCTCGTGGCGCATCCGGTTGCGCCGGTAACGAGCGTCGAGATTGGTCTCGTCTTGTCGCGCGACGTAGCCGCGAGCGACGACGTACTCGGCCAGATCGCGGCGGCGCACGGCGAGCAGGGGCTTCGTCGGGTCCCCCACCATCGGCGAGAGCCCGTCGAGCCCGGCGCCACGCACCAGGTTAAGAAGCATCGTCTCGGCCAGGTCGTCGAGGGTGTGGCCCGTGAGAGCCGCCACCGGCAGCACGGCCCGGCGCGCCGCGCGCGCCCGGGCTTCGAAGTTCGCCCCCGGCGCCACGTGCACGTCGTGCACGACGACGTCAACGCCCCAGTCGCGGGCCAGACCCGCCACGAACGCGGCGTCCTGGCCGCTCGCCAGTCGCGCGTGATGGTCCACGTGGTGCAGCGTGACCGAAAGCCCATGGGCCCGAGCGAGCAGCGCCAGTCCCAACGAGTCGGGTCCGCCGGAGACCGCGAGGTCGACCGCGGTGCCCGCGGGCGGGAAGCGGCACGCGTCGAGGAGGTCGCGTTCGCTGGTCACGGGCCCAGACTACGCAGGGCGGCGCTCGCGACGCCGCGGCGGCGCGAGTCGCGCGGCGAGGTAGCCCGTCGAGGCGATCGCCGTGATCCAAAAGCTCACCGGGCCGCCGAAGGCGACGCCGAGGAAGAGCCCGGCCCAGGCGCTAAAGAGCGCCACGACCACCGAGACGAAGAGAGCATCGCGCGGCCGGGTGGTCACGACCTCGGCGGCGGCCGCCGGGGCCACCAGCAACGAGAACACCAGCAGCACGCCCACGACCTGGATCGCCACGACCGTCGTCACGGCGAGGAGCGTCATGAAGACGAGCGACATCGCGCGCGTCGAGAGGCCCCGGGCCGCGGCCGACTGCGCGTCGACCGACGCGAAGAGCAGCGGCCGGTACGTCAGGGACACCGCGATCAGGACCGCGACGGAGAGCAGCGCGACGATGAGAAGGTCGCGCGTCGACACGCCGAGGATCTGGCCGAAGAGGATCGAGTACGTCGCGTTGGCGTATCCGCTGTAGAGCGAGATGAAGAGCACGCCCAGGCCCAGCGCCGCGGTCAGCGTCACGCCGACCACCGCGTCGCGGTCGTCCAGGTTGGCCCCGCCCACCCCGATCAAGAGTCCCGCCCCGAGGCAGAACACGAGCAGCCCCACGATCGGCGAGAGGCCCATCAATACGGCGCCCGCCGCACCGGCGAATCCCACGTGTCCGATGGCGTGCGCCGCGAACGCTTGGCGACGCAGCACGACGAAGTAGCCCACCGCGCCGGCCGCGAGGGCGACCGCGGTCACCGCCCAGAACGCGTTCTGCACGAAGGACGTCGAGAGGAGTTCAGAAAAACTCACGATGTCTCCTCGCGGTAGATCTCCGCGAGGTGGGCGTGGGGCTCCTCGTGGACGTGGTCGTTATGGTCGTGGCCGTGGGGGTGCGGGTGAGCGAACTCCTCTTCGAGTCCGACGATCACGCGCCGCCCGTGGGCCGTGGTGAAGATCTCGATGGGGTGCCCGTAGAGCTCGGAGAGCACCGCGGCGTTCACCACCTCGTCGACCGTGCCGCAGCGCACCTGGCGGCGCGCGATCCACAGCACGCAGTCCACGATCGAGGAGAGCGGGTTGAGGTCGTGGGCGACGACGATGATCGCGGCCCGGGTGGTGTCGCGGATCAGGTTGATGAGATCGACGATCTCGGCTTGTGCGGCGAGGTCGAGCCCCGCGAGGGGCTCGTCAAGCAGCAGCAGGTCGGGCTGAAAGACCGCCGCGTGGGCCAGCGCGACGCGCTGGCGCTGGCCGCCCGAGAGCGTGCCCAGCGGCTGGTCGGCGAAGCTCGTCACGCCGGTCAGGGCGAGCGCGCGCTCGACGACGGCGCGCTTGTCGGGACTGCGCCCCCATCCGAAACGCCGCCCGTCGTAGCCCAGGCCCACGTAGTCGCGCGCGGTGATCGAGGTCAAGGAGTCGGCGAGTCGGCTCTGGGCCATGTAGCCCACGCGCGGATTGCCCCGCGCCGGTGCGGCACCAAGCACGCGCAGCGTACCCTCGCTCGGCGCGATGAGTCCGAGCACCACCTTGAGTAGCGTCGACTTTCCCGCGCCATTGGACCCGAGCACCGCGGTGATCGAGGCCGGCTCGATCTCGAAGGTCGCGTGCGACCAGATCACGCGGTCGCCAAGGCGCACCGCCACGTCGTCGAACTCAAGGGGCTTCACGCGCACCCCTGGGCGACGAGATCGGTACGCATCGCCGAAATGGTACGACTGATCCAGGTCACGTAGTTCGTGCCGGTCATCGTCTCGGTGACCTTTACAACCGGCACGCGGTTAGCCCGAGCGACGGCCACCATCTCGTTGGTGAGCGGCGTTGCCGTCTGGACGTTGTCGACGAGGAAGGCCGGGTGGTGGCGCAGCTGATCGAGCGCCGTGGCCAGGTCGGACACCGAGGGGTCGACACCGTTGCCCACGGCCAGTCGCAAGGACTCCGGCGTGACGACGCGCAGGCCTAGCGCGGCGAGCAGGTATCCAGTCACGTCCTCGGTCGCGGCCACGCGCACGCCGGCGCACGTCGCACGGATCGCGTGGACCCGGGCCTCGAGGCCGCGCAGCGCGGCGAGCACCGCCGCGCTCGAGGTGCTCGTTACGCCGATACCACTCGCGACAGCGGTGAGCGCCTCGACGAAGCGCCGCGCCGCGCTGACGTCGTAGAAGAGGTGCGGGTTCGTACCTGTCGCCACGTGCACGAGGTTCGCGACGTCGATCACCCGCGGGCGCGTCGTGCGCGCGTCGACGAGCTGGCTGAGCCACGTGTCGTAGCCCGCGCCGTTCTCGATCACGATCGCGGCCTCGGCGACGTAGGCGGCGTCGGCCGTGGTGGCCTCGTGCGAGTGGGGATCGGCGTTGGGATCGGTGAGGAGGGTGACGACCTTGGCTCGATCGCCCAGCGTCGCGCGCGCGAGCGCGCCCCACTGGGAGACCCCCGAGACGACCACCGGCTCGCCCGCGCGCGGCGTGCGCGTACCGAGCACGATCATGCTGGTCACGACGGCCGCGACGATCACGCCCACGGCGATTGGCAGGCGGGCGTTTTTCAGAACCATTCCAACTAGTATATTCAGAACGATTCCAGAAAACAAATCGAACGGGAGTACACTCGCTTCGTGGTCACCACGCGCAACACCACCCAGCGCCGAGAGGTCATCGCCACACTCGGGCGCGTCCAGGGATTCCTCAGCGCTCAGGAGCTGCACGCCCTGATCGTGCGCGACGGCGGTCGGATCTCGCTGGCGACCGTCTACGCCCAGCTCAAGCGCCTCGCCGACGCCCACGAGGTCGACGTGATCATGACCGACCGGGGCGAGAGCCTCTTTCGCCGCTGCGGCGTCGACGCGCACCACCATCACCTGGCCTGTCGCCAGTGCGGGGCGATTGTCGAGGTCGACACCCCCGAGCTCGAGCAGTGGTCCAACGAGATCGCCGCCCGTTTCAAGTATTCCGACGTGCGACACGTACTCGAGCTGAGTGGAGTGTGCCCCTCGTGTCGCTCGACGTAAGCCTCGCCGAAAGTCGCGGCGCACTGCGCGTGCTCGCGCTCACTTCCCTGCGCGAGTTCGGCGTCGACGCGCTGATCACCACCCGCGAGGGCGGCGTGAGCGAGGCGCCCTTCGACTCGCTCAACCTCGGCATGCACGTGGGCGACGATTCGCGACGCGTGTCGACGAACCGCGCGCGCGTCGCCGCGGTGATGCGCGTCGCCCCCGAGCGTCTCGTCATGATGTCCCAGGTCCACGGCGCCGACGTGCTCGAGGTCGAGGGGCCCACCGAGGGCGAGGCCGACGCGCTCGTCACCTCCTCGCGCGACACGGCCATCGCCGTACTCGTGGCGGACTGCCTGCCCATCGTGCTCGCCGACACCACGCGCCGCAGGGTCGGCGTCGTGCACGCCGGCTGGCGCGGACTCTCGGCGGGGGTGCTCGCCAATGCGTTGGCGGCCTTCGACGACCCGCGCAGCGTGCACGCGATCATCGGCCCGGGCGTCTCGCCGCGCGTCTACCAGGTGGGCCCCGAGGTTGCCGACAACTTTCGCGACGTGCCCGACGCGGTGCTCGCCGACGCCGGCGACCGCTCTCGCCTCGACCTGCGCGCGATCGCGCTGCACCAGCTCGTCGGCGCCGGCGTGGGCGCTGCGCACGTCGAAGCCGTGCGCGAGGTGACCGATGGCGGCGGCCTCTTTTTCAGCGACCGCGCGAGCCGCCCGACCGGTCGCTTCGCGCTGGTGGCGCGGCTCCTAGCATGAGTGCCGCCATGTCCCTCGGATCGCGCGCTCGCGCCGACCTCTTCACCTACTCGGGCCTCGAGGTCTCCGGAGCGACGCTGACGGGCCGCTACCGTCTCGACGACGTCGACTTCACCGAGACGGTGACCTTCGAGGGCTGCGGCGACCTCGACGACGCGGCGATCGCCCTCGCCCAGCTGTGGTACCTGGTCGCGGGGCTCTCCTACTTCAAGGCCGGGGCGGCGCGGCGCGTCGACCTCGCCGACACGCCGGTCGGCCCGGCCGGACGCGCCCTGCTCGCGGCCAGCTTGCACGACGGCCTCGGCGAGTTCTCGGTGGTGAACGAGCTGCCCCTCGAGGACGTCGAGATCGTCGGCGGCTCACCCGCGCGGCGCCACAGCGTCGACCTCGACGCGCGGCGCCTGCTCGTGCCCTTTGGCGGGGGGATCGACTCGGTCGTCAGCGTCGAGGAGCTCGCCCCCACCCTCGAGCGGACCCTCTTCATCGTCTCGCCCGCGGGGGCGCGCTTCGACGCCCTCGAACAGACCGCCGCGGTGACGGGACTCGACTTAGTGCGCGCGCGCCGCGCGCTCGACGCGCGCCTGCTCGCCGGCGGCGACGACTTCTTCCACGGCCACGTGCCCGTCACGGCGATGGTGACGCTGCTCGCCGCGGTCGCGGCGGTCGCCACGCAGCGCGGCGGCGTGGTGATGAGCAACGAGCACTCGGCCTCGCTGCCCAACCTCACGTGGCGGGGCCGACCGGTCAACCACCAGTGGAGCAAGTCTTTCGCCGCCGAGCTACTCCTCGCCGACGCGATCGACGAGGTGGTCTCGCCGCTCGTCGTGGCCAGTTTCCTGCGCGCGCGCAGCGAGCTGTGGGTGGCCGAGCGCTTCAGCCACCTCGAGCGCTATCACCACGTCTTTCGCAGCTGCAACCGGGCCTTCGCCCAGGACCCGTCGCGGCGCGCGGCCACCTGGTGCAACGAGTGCGACAAGTGCCTCTTCATCGACCTGGTGCTTGCGCCCTTCCTCGGACGCGAGGCCCTGGCGGGGATCTTCCACGGCGAGCCGCTCGCGGACCCCGCACGCCGCGCCCAGCTCGAGGTCCTGGTGGGCCTCGGCGAGACGCCCAAGCCCTTCGAATGCGTGGGCGATCCCGACGAGAGCGCCGTGGCGCTTCGCGCGGTTACCGCCTCGCCCGCCTGGCGCGACGTGACCCACCTCGCCGACGTGTCCGCGCGCGTGAGTGCAATGCGCACGCTCGAGGACCTGCTCTCGCTCCAAGGACCCGACCGTGTCCCGGCCCACTGGCTTCGCTGACCTCGCCGGACGGCGAGTGGGGATCTTCGGATATGGCGTCGAGGGCCGCGCGAGCGAGCGACGCCTCGAGGGGATAGCCGCGAGCGTGGTGCTGGTCGACGACGCGCCCGGCGAGGAGGAAGTGCTGGCGACGGCCGCGGGCGGACTCGACGCCCTGTTCTCCTGCGACGTGGTGCTAAAGAGCCCCGGCATCGCGCGCCGACGCGCCGACGTGCTGGCCCTCGAAGACGCCGGAGTCGTCGTGACCTCGGCTCTCAACCTCTGGTTCGCCGAGGCACCGCTCGAGCGGGTCATCGCGGTCACCGGCACCAAGGGCAAGTCCACGACCACCAGCCTCATCACCTTCTTCCTGACCTGCCTGGGCGAGGACGCCACGAGCCTCGGCAACATCGGCCGGCCGCCCTACGACCCCGACGCCGTGCCGCTCGAGGGCTGGCTCGTGGTGGAGGTGTCGAGCTTTCAGTGCACTGACCTCGAGGTGGCGCCCGCCAACGTCGTCGTCACCTCACTGGGCAGCGACCACCTCGACTGGCACGGCTCGCTCGAGCAGTACTGGGCCGACAAGCTCTCGATCACCCGTCTGGCCGACCCGCACGCCACCTTCGTCGCCGAGTCGGCCTCAGCCGGACTCGATCAGATCGGCGGCGAGGTCGTCCTCGTCGCGGCGCGCGAGTCGCACGACGAGCTGGCGCGCGCGCTCGGCCTGCTGGGTCATCACAACGCGAGCAACGTCGCGCTCGCCCTCGAGGTGGTGGCGCACCTGACCTCGCGCTCTCCCGAGAGCGTGGCGGGGGCGGTCGCGTTGGAGGCCGAGAACTTCGTCCCCCTGCGCGGGCGCCTCACCCTGATCGACGAGGAGGTGACCGCCGGCGGGCGCATTCGCTACGTCGACGACGGCCTGGCGACGGCACCGCTGCCCACCGTCGCCGCCCTCGAGGTCTTCGCCGACGACGAGGTCGCGCTACTGGTGGGGGGGTTCGACCGCGGGGTCGACTACGGTCCCCTCGTCGACGCCCTCGC
The DNA here is from genome assembly GCA_021784205.1 of Actinomycetes bacterium. Next base: position 22,023 of record JAJXTB010000011.1, on the reverse strand, counting down.
CGCGCGCACCCGAGCCACCAACGTCATCACGATGGGACTGGCCGGCGAGCGCATCGCCGAAGAGATCACGGCGCGCGAGATCGGTGTCGCCGTCTTCGAGGCCGAGTCGATGGGCGAGGCGATCAGCTTCGCGCGAGCGCGCCTGCCCCGTGGGGGCGTCGTCGTGCTCTCACCGGCCGCGCCAAGCTTCGACCGATACCGCAACTGGCTCGAGCGCAGCGAGGACTTCGCGGCTCACGTGCGAACGCGCGACGAGTGGAGCCTGGGAAGGGATTCGAACCCTTGACCTGCGCATTACGAATGCGCTGCTCTACCGACTGAGCTACCCAGGCGCAACGAGACACATTAGCCCATCGCGCCTTCGCCCCTACAGGTCGGCCAGGCCCACCAGGAGGTCCGCGAGCAGCAGGGTCTCGTCAACGTTGCGCCCGAGGCGCCGGGCGGCCTCGGCGATCTTCTCGATGGCGGCGATCGCCGCCGCCGCGCGCTGACGGGCGCGCGCGCTGTTGTCGTCCAACGCGTCGACCAGGCGGTCGCGGTAGGCGCGCGAGAGGGCGGCCAGCCCGAATCGCAGCTCCTCGATGCGAAAGCGCCGCTGCTCGCGCTTGAACTGCGCGTCGAGGTCGCGCCGGTTCGCCAGAGTACGCTGGCCCGCCTCCTTGGCGCTGAGCTGGCGCGCGGCGAGCTCGGCCTCCTGATGGGCGAGCAGCGGCGCCATCGCCTCATCCAGTGCCGCGATGATCGTCGCGACGACCGCCAGCGCCGAGGCCGGCGTGCCCGCCAGCGAGTCGGGCACCGCGCGCCAGGTGGCGATGCGAGTCGTGAGCGCCGGGTCGGCGACCAGCACACGAGCGCGAGCGAGATTGCCCGCGGCCGCGCTGGCGGCCAGGCGCGCACTGTCGGCGCTCGCGCCCTCACGTTCGAGGACCGCCACGACGTCGTCATCGACGAGGGCGCGAAGACGAATCTCCACGCAGCGCGAGAGAATGGTCTCAAGTCCCTGGGGCAGCTCCTCGGCGCTCAGGACGAAGACGGTGCGCGAGCTCGGCTCCTCGAGGGTCTTTAAGAGCGCGGCCGCCGACGGTGACGAGCCGGTCGTCGTCAGCTCGACGTCGGGGATGACGACGACCTGATAGCCCTCGCCCAGTGGTCGGCGCCGGCTCACCCGCTCGGCCTCGCGCAGCTCGTCGACGCGCCAGGACACGCCGGTCCTTTCGGCGACGTAGACGTCGGAGTCGTTACCTGAGAGGACGCGCCGGCAGCTCTCGCACGCGCCGCAGCCGTGCTCGGGGCACTGCAGCGCAGCCACGAAGGCGCTGAGCGCATCGTCGAGGCCGGCGCCCGCGGGGGCGCTGATCAGATAGGCGTGGACGGGATGGCGCACGTGATGGCGCATCGCGGCCACCGCGAGGTCCTGGCCGACCAGCGAGGAGAAGACGTCGCTCACGTCCAGGCGAGGGAGTCGAGGACGTGGTCGACGGCACGCGAGACCGCCTCGAGATCACCGCTCGCCTCGACCACGATCCAGCGGTCATCCCCGGCGGCCATCTCGAGGTAGCCCTGACGCACCCGGTCGTGAAAGCCCGGGTCCTGGGACTCGAAGCGGTCGCGCCGGTCGGGCTCGCGGCGCGCGTTGGCCACCTCGGGCGCGACGTCGAGGAGGATGGTCAGATCCGGCGCGCACGTCCCGATCGCCAGCTCGGTCGCCGCGCGCAGGTCAGCGAGGTCCACCCCGCGACCGTATCCCTGATAGGCGAGCGTGGAAGCGGCGAAGCGGTCGCTCACGACGTGGGTCCCGGCCGCGCGCAGCGGCTCAATCACGCTGCGCACGTGGTGTGAGCGGTCCGCGAGCATCAAGAGTGCCTCAGTCTCGGGCGACATGGGCGCGCTCGCGTCGAGCAGCCAGCGCCGCAGGTCCGCGCCCAGGGGCGAGTCGCCGGGCTCGTAGGTGAAGTGCGCCCCGCGCGCCGCGGCCACCCGGCGCGCCTGGGTGCTCTTGCCGCAGCCGTCGCCGCCCTCGAAGGCGACGAAGAGTCCACTCATTTCTCGCCCGCCTCGGCCGCCGCGATCAGGGCGGCGTTGGCGCTCTTGCCCTTGGCGGTGCCGGCGTCCTTGGCCGCGCGCGTGGCGGCGGTCTTGACCGAGCTCGCGGCGCCCTTCTTCGCGGTCGCCTTCGTCGTCTTCTTCGCGGGGGACTTTCCCGCCTTCTTGGCCGGGGCCTTCTTCGCTGGCGCCTTCTTCACCGCGCGGGCTCGCGTAGAAGGCTCCGCGTTTCGCCGCTCGGCGAGCAGCTCGCACGCACGATCAAGCGTGAGCGTCTCGACGGTGTCGCCGAGGCGCAGGGTGGCGTTGGCCTCGCCGTCGGTGACGTAGAGGCCGAAGCGGCCGCTGCGTATGACGACCGGGCGTTTGGTCACGGGATCCTCGCCGAGTTCGCGCAGCGGTCCGGCCGCGGCCCGGCGCCCGCGCGCCTTGGGCTGGGCCAGCAAGGCGAGGGCCGCCTCCAACGTGATGGAGAAGATCTGCTCGTCGCTCTCGAGTGAGCGCGTCTCCTTGCCCCAGGTGATGTAGGGGCCGTAGCGGCCGTTCTGGGCGAGGATCGCCTCGTCGTTCTCCGGGTGACGCCCCACCTCGCGCGGCAGTGAGAGCAGCTGGCGGGCCTGTTCAAGGGTGAGCGTCTCGGGGGTCATCGTCGAGAGCAGCGACGCGGTACGCGGCTTGTCGTTCGCCTCGCTCACCTCGCCCAGCTGCACGTAGGGGCCGTAGCGGCCGGCCTTCAAGTAGATCGTCTCACCGTTCTCGTCCACGCCGAGCTCGCGATCGGCACTGGGCGCCGCGAGCAGCTCGAGGGCGCGCTCGACGCTCAGAGAGTCGGGCTCGGTCGCTTCGGGGATCGACACGCGGTCTTCGCCGTGGACCAGGTAGGGGCCGTAGCGGCCCGAGCGCACCGAGACCGTCTCGCCGTCGGGCGCCACGCCGAGCACGATCGAGTTGATCGCCGCGAAGTCGAAGTCGCGGGTCTCGTGAGTGACCTTCTCGAGGCCCTCGCGGGCGAATTCGCTCGAGGCCGAGGGGTCGCCGAAGTAGAAGCGGGCCAGCCAGGGCTCCAAGTCCTCGCGACCCTCGGCGATGTCGTCGAGCTGGTCCTCCATCGCGGCCGTGAACTGGTAGTCGACCAGGTCGGCGAAGTACTGGGTCAGCAGGTTCACCACCGCGAAGGCGCGAAACGCCGGCACCAGCGCCTTGCCCTTCTTCCAGACGTAGCCACGCCGGTCGATCGTCTTCATCACCGACGCGTACGTCGAGGGCCGGCCGATGCCCAGGTCCTCGAGCTTCTTGATCAGGGTCGCCTCCGAGTAACGATCCGGTGGCTGGGTGTCGTGTCCCTTGGCCTCGGCGCCGGTGACCCGTGCCACCTCACCCTCGACGAGCGCCGGCAGGAGGCGCTCCTGGTCGGCGAGCTCGGCCTCGGGGTCGTCAGTGCCCTCGACGTAGGCCCGGCGAAAGCCGGGAAAGCCGATGCGCATGCCGGTGGCGAGCAGGACCGCCTCGAGGGGGCCGTCGAATCCCTGGACGTTCTCGAGGGTCGCGGCCAGTCGCACGCGATCCGCCGTGAGTTGCGCGTCGACCATCTGCGAGGCGATCGTACGCTTCCAGATCAGCTCGTAGACCGCCCGCTCGTCACCGCCGAGGCTCGCGGCTTCCTCCAGGGAGCGGAAGGTCTCGCCCGCCGGGCGGATGGCCTCGTGTGCCTCCTGGGCGTTTTTGACCTTGCGGTCGTAGCGCCGCGGCGCGTCGGGCACGTAGTCGTCGCCGAATGTCGCCACGGCGATGGCGCGCGCCGCGGCGATGGCCTCGCCCGAGAGCGTCGTCGAGTCGGTGCGCATGTAGGTGATCCAGCCCTGCTCGTAGAGGCGCTGGGCCGCGCGCATGGTGCGCTCGGGGTCGAAGCGCAACTTGCGGCTGGCCTCGATCTGCAGCGACGAAGTCATGAAGGGAGCCTGGGGCTTCTGGGTGCGCGGCGTGGAGGTGACCGAGGTGACCGCGGCGCTGGCGCCTTCGAGGCGCGCGGCGATCGCGCGAGCCGCCGACTCGCCCAGCAAGGTGACGTCGGCAGCGTTGAGCGCCCCGCTCGCGTCGAAGTTCTTGCCCGTGGCGAGCGCCACGCCGTTTACGCTCTCGAGCGTCGCCTCGAAGGGGCCGGCGGCGACCTCGAGGGCGGCGGTGACGTCGAACCACGACGCCGAAGTGAAGGCCATGCGCTCGCGCTCGCGCTCACAGACCAGTCGGATCGCGACCGACTGGACGCGCCCGGCCGAACGGGCCTTGTCGACCGCACGCCACAGCACCGGGGAGACCTCGTAGCCGACCAGGCGGTCGAGGAAGCGCCGGCCCTCCTGGGCGTCGACCAGTCGCAGGTCGAGGTCGCGCGTGTCGGTGACCGCACGCTGGATCGCGGCTGGGGTGATCTCGTGGAAGACCATGCGCTTGACCGGCACCTTGGGATTGAGAAGTTCCTGGAGGTGCCAGGCGATCGCCTCGCCCTCGCGGTCCTCGTCGGTGGCCAGGTAGAGCTCGTCAACCTCTTTGAGGGCCGCCTTGAGCTCGCTGACCACCTTCTTGCGATCCGGGCTAACGACGTAGACCGGCTTGAAGTGGTCGTAGACGTTGATGCCCAGGCGCGCCCACTTCTCCTTCTTCACCGATTCGGGGATGTCCGCGGCGCTCTGGGGCAGGTCGCGCACGTGGCCGATGGAGGGCTTGACGATGTAGTCGGGCCCGAGCATGCCCTGGATGCGGGTGGCCTTGGCCACCGACTCGACGATCACTAGTGCTCGGGCCATTCACCACCTCTCTCACAACGGGCGACGCGGCGCCGGGTTCGCCCTACAAAATAGACAGGTCGGCGGCTCCCCCACGCGCACTCCCCGATCAGAGGGTAAATCAGCGGCTACTCATCGCTCGCGGGGGCCGCCACGATCTCGTACTGGGGATTGAGGATCACGGCCTCGCGGCGCATCGCGGTGACGGTGCCCTTGACCAGCAGGCGCGTGCCGCGCTCGATACCCGGCACCGCGGCCCGGCCCTGAAAAACAAGGGTGACCGAGCCGGTGTTGTCGGCGATCACGCAGCGCAGCTCCTGACCGCCGAACTCGTGGCTCAGGGTCATCGCGCGCACGCGCCCGGCGATCTCGGCGAACTGGCGCTCCTTCAGAGCCCCGATGGGGAACGCGCCCCCGGAGCGCTGGGCCAACTTGACGTCGGCCTCGAGATGCGCGTCCTCGCGCACTCCCCCGCGCTCGACCTCATCGCTCATCGCCTCGTCGGCGCGGTGTCCGGGAATCACCCTCGCCTGGCCCATGCGGTAGGGGATGATCGTGGCCGCGGTGCGTGGCACGTGCATCACCGCGCCGGCGATCGCGTCGGCCGTGCGGTCGTGCAAGAGTCGCTGCAGTCGTGAGGAAAAGCCGCGTCGCGGAAGAATGACCATGCAGAAGACGTCGGGATCGCGCACGACGTCGGCGACGAGCTCGAGGGCCGCGCGGTCCACCCGTCGGTCTTCGCACTCCATCACTTCGAGGCTGATGCCGGCCGAGGCGGTGTTGGGCGCGCCCCACGCCGCCTCCAGACGCTTGGTCACCATGGGGTCGATGTCGATGTGCACCGCGCGGATGGAGTAGGCGTTCAGCGTGGCGCAGTAGCGCAGGGCCCGCTCGGTCACCAGGTCGTAGGTGTCGACGAAGACCAGCACGCGATTCATCCGGATATCCATCGCGGGGCGCGCGCTAGTCGCGGCGAAGGCCGCGTCCTCACGTTCGTACTGTCGATTGAAGCGGATCAGCCCGTAGTACATGAGGGGACCGACCAGGACGATGATCCAGGCGCCCTCGGTGAACTTGGCGAAGATGAAGACCAGGACGACGATGGACGTGACGGTCGCCGAGGTCGCGTTGACCAACACCCCGAAGCGCCACTTGCCGCTGCGCTCGCGTAGGTGACGCTTCACCATGCCCGCCCCCGCCATGGTGAAGCCGGTGAACACGCCAATCGCGTACAGCGAGATGAGTCCGTTGACCTGGGCTCGAAACACGATGATGAGGGTCAGGGACACGATGCCCAGCACGATGATGCCGTTGGAGAACGCCAGGCGGTGTCCGCGCTTGGTCAGCTGACGGGGTAGGTACTTGTCGCCGGCTACGTAGTTGGCGAGGAAGGGGAATCCGTTGAAGGAGGTGTTGCCGCCGGTGTAAAGGATGAGCAGCGTCGCGAACTGCACGAGATAGAAGATGACGTGTCCGATGCCCTGGCTGCCAAAGACGGCGAGCACCTCCTGACTGACAACCGTGGGCGTGCCCGCCGCGTACGGCAGGGCGTGCGTCCATGACGCGAGCAGCGTGGTGCCGAGCAGCAGGAACGCCAAGACACTCGACATGACGACGAGCGTCTTTCGTGCGTTCACTGATTCCGGACGCCGAAAACTGGCCACGCCGTTCGAAATCGCCTCGAGACCGGTCAGGGACGATCCCCCGTTGGCGTACGCGCGCATCAGCGTGATGAAGGCGAGACCCATCAGGATCCCCGGCCCGCGCTGTCCGAGATGGCCCTTGACCAAGTCGCTGACCGCCGGCTGGGCGATGAGATGCAGCGTGCCCATCGCCTTCTTCACGTAACCAACGATGATGGTTGTACCCATCATCACGATGAAGAAGTACGTGGGCACCGCGAAGTAGCTGCCCGCCTCGCGCAGGCCGCGCAGGTTGCCGTAGATCAGCACGAGCACCACGCCCACGGTGATCACGACGGTGTAGGGGGTCAACGCGGGGAACGCACTGGTCAGCGCCGCGGTGCCCGCACTGCACTGCACGGCGACGGTCACGATGTAGTCGATCAGTAGCGCCACCGCGGCGATCTGAGCGATCTTGGGACCGAAGTTGTCGCGCGCGACGACGTAGGAGCCTCCGGCGGTCGTGTAGTACTTGATCACGTCGAGGTACGACGTCGTCACGAAGAACAGCACGCCCAAGATCACGAACATGATCGGCACCACCAGCGCGAAGGCCGCCAGACCGATATAGGGCGTCAGCTGGATGAGGATCTCTTCGGTGCCGTACGCCGACGACGAGATGCAGTCCGGGGCCAGCACACCGAGGGCGATCGCCTTGTTGAGCCGTTCTCCGCTCAGCTGCTCGGTGACCAGAGGCTTGCCCAGCAGGACCCGCTTGAGCCGATAGCCCAGCGTTTCCGGATACACGATGTTGATGTTCGCGTGGCTGGTCAGTACGCGGGTGGACTTCGCGATCTGCTTATCGGCATCTGACACGGTGATCACACTAAGCCAAAGGGGGCTACAGGCTGCGTTAGTTGCACCTCGTCGGCCCGTTGTGCTCTGATACTGCAGTGCATATCATCGTCGTGGGCTGTGGCCGAGTGGGTTCGGAGCTCGCGATGCAGCTCTCCGACGAGGGCCACAGCGTCGTCATCATCGACAAGAACCGCGACGCCCTGCGCCGCCTGACGCGCTACCACGGCCGGACGCTGGTGGGCTCGGGATTCGACCGCGACATCCTCCAAAAGGCCGAGGCCAGCCAGGCCGACGGCCTGGCCGCGGTGACCAGCGGCGACAACACGAACATCCTGTGCGCGAGGATCGCCCGCGACAACTACCACATCAAGAACGTGGTCGCACGCATCTACGACCCCCAACGCGCCGACATCTACATGAAGTTGGGCATCCCGACCGTCGCCACCTCGCTATGGACGACCCTGCAGGTCAAGCGCTGGATGATGCCCTCGGACGAGTCGATCGAGTGGACCGACGGCGCCGGCAGCCTGCACCTGGTCGAGCGCATCGTGCCCGACCACCTCGCCGGGCGCCCCCTGGAGTATTTCAACGTCGGCGAGAACGTGCGCGTGGTGGGGCTCATCCGCGCGAGCGTCGGACGCGTCAACATCGACGGCCTCTTCGCCCAGGAGGACGACATGCTCGAGTTCATGGTCACCAACCAGGGCATGGACGAACTGCGCGCGCTGCTCGCGGAGGCGTCGTGAGGGTCGTCATCGCCGGCGGCGGGTCGGTGGGCACCGCGATCGCCCTCGACCTGATGGATCGCCACCACGACGTCGCCCTGCTCGAGCAGGACAGCCTTCGCGCCGAGCGGCTCAAGTCCCAGCTGCCCGGAGTGAACGTCATGGCCGCCGATGCCTGTGAGTACGCCAACTTGGCCGCGGCCGACCTTCGAAGCGCCGACGTCGTCATCGCCGCGACCGGCGACGACGAGGACAACCTGGTGGTGAGCTGGCTCTCCAAGCAGGAGTTCGGCGTGCCGCGAGTGATCTCGCGCATCAACAACTCGCGCAACGAGTGGCTCTTCAACTCCAGTTGGGGCGTGGACGTGTCGGTGTCGACGCCGGCTCTCATCACGTCGCTCGTCGACGAGGCCGTCGAGGTGGGCTCGATCATCAAGCTCATGGATCTGGCCGACGGCAAGATGAAGCTGATCGAGGTGACCCTCGCCGCCGACGCGCCGGCCGTCGCCCAGGGACTGACCCTCGACGAGCTGCGGCTGTCGGACTCGGTGCGCGTGGTGGTCGTGGTGCGCGCCGAGCAACCGCTCACCCCGGTGCCGACGATGCGCTTCCTCGAGCACGACCACGTGATCCTGATGGCCCGCGAAGGCGCGACCCAGGACTGCGCCGACGCTTTCATCGGCTGAACTTCGCCGAAAAAGGGCGCGACCTAGCATGACTACGTGCGCGCGGCCTTCTTCGACCTGGACAAGACGGTCATCGCCAAGAGCTCACTCGTCGCCCTGGGCCCCGAGTTCCACGCCCGAGGCCTCCTGCACCGACGCACCCTGGTCTGGGCCGTCCTGTCCCAGCTGCTCTTCATGCGATTTGGCGCCGACGAGAAGCGCCTGACCAAGATTCGCGAATCGGTCCTCAAGGTCACCAAGGGCTGGGACCGCGACGAGGTGCGCGAGCTGGTCGACGAAACCATCAATCACGTCATCGAGCCCCTGATCTACGACGAGGCGCTCGAACTGATCGACCACCACCGCATCCAGGGCGACGAGGTCTGGCTGGTGTCGATGTCGCCCGAGGAGATCGTCGAGCCCTTCGCGGCGCTGCTGGGCATCACCGGGGCGATCGCCTCCAAGGCCCGCATCGACGAGAACGGCAAGTTCACCGGCGAGATGGAGTTCTTCGCCCAGGGCGCGAACAAGGCGGTGGCGATTCGCGAGCTCGCGGCTCGGCGCGGCATCGACCTCGCCGATTCCTTCGCCTACTCCGACTCCGAGACCGACGAGCCGATGCTGCGCTGCGTGGGACACCCCTTCGCGGTCAACCCCGATCGGGCGCTCGCTCGCATCGCCCACGAGAGCGAATGGCCGGTGCTGAGCTTCACGCACCCGGTGCGCGTGCACGACCGGGCGCGTTCGCACACGCCCTTCTTCTTCTCGGCCATCATCATCGGGATCGCGGCCCTGCTGGGCCAGTCCCGGTTCCGCCGGCGTTAGAGGGTCAACAGCTCTCGCGCGCCGGTGTCCGAGGACGGGTGGCGCAACTTGGACATCGCGCGCGCCTCGATCTGGCGGATCCGCTCGCGGGTCAGTCCCATCACGGCACCGACGTCTTCGAGGGTGCGCTGCTCGCCGGCTCCGTCGAGTCCGAAGCGCATGCGCAGGATCTGCTGCTCGCGCTCGTCCAGGGGCTGGAGCAGGCGCGCGATCGCGTCGGGCATCATGCCCTTGGCCGCCACGTCGAAGGGCGACTCGGCCGAGCGGTCCTCGACCACGTCGCCGAGCTCGGCGTCGCCGTCTTCGCGCAAGGGCTCGGACAGCGAGATCGGCTCGGAGCGAAAGCGCAGGGCCTCGATCAGCTTGTCCTCGGGCATCTCGCACTCCTCGCAGAGCTCGCGGATGGTCGGGGGACGGCCAAACTTGAGTTCCAGTCGCGACTGGGCCTTCTGCACGCGCGCCAGCGTGTCGCCGGCGTGCACCGGCAGACGGATGGTGCGCCCCGTGTTGGCGATGCCGCGCGTAATCGCCTGGCGGATCCACCAGGTGGCATAGGTCGAGAACTTAAAGCCCTTGCGCCAGTCGAACTTCTCGACCGCGTGCATCAGGCCGAGATTGCCCTCCTGGATCAGGTCGAGCAGGGGCAGGCCCGAGGCCTGGTACTTCTTGGCGATGGAGACGACCAGGCGCAGGTTCGACTGCACGAAGTCACGTTCGGCCTCGTCGCCGCGGTGAATGGTCCGCTTGAGGGCGGCCTTGCGCGTCGGGGTGAGCTTGGTCTTCTTGTCGGCTTCGGCGGCTTCGAGCTCGGCCTTAGCCTCGCGGCCCTCCTCGATCGTCTGGGCCAGGCGCACCTCGTCGTCCTTGGTCAGCAGCGTGTACTGACCGATGTCGGACAGGTAGAGGCGAACGAGGTCCTCGTCGTCGCGATCTACGCGGTCTTTTGCCATGGTGATGCCTCCCAGCCGGATTTTCTGCCACCCCTAGTTATACGGGGGTAGGCAACTCTAGTGGGGAAGAGGGAAACTTTCAGCGTTCCCGCTGGCTTCGGCGAGCACCACGAGGTCCCGGGCGGCCGCGGCGAAGCCGGGATCATCGATGGCCTCGGGGTGGCTGGTGAGGCGCGCGCAGGCCATCAACTGGTGGCGCGTCGCCTCGGCGACGCCGGAAAAGGCCGGGTCGGCGAGGTCGGCCAGGGTCACCAGCAGGCGCGGGCCCACCACCATCGAGAGCGCGTAGAGGCTGAGAGCCCCCGAGGGCTCGTCACTCGCGCGCGCGAAGATTTCGAGAATCACCGGATGAGGCTCGACGGGCGCGTCTCGCACGTCGTGGGCCAGGGCGCCGAAGGTGCGCGCCGCCTCGAACAGGCACACGACGTAGGCGTCGTGGCTGAAGGTCGGCGCGCTCTCGCCCAGCCCCCGGTAGATGGCCTCAACGCAGGAGGCCACGTGACGGCGCGCGTCGCTCACAACTTGGGTGCCCGAAAGGCGTTGGTAATGGGCATGCGCCGGTCGCGTCCGAAGGCCTTCTTCGAGATTCTTACGCCCGGGGGCATCTGGCGCCGCTTGTACTCGGCCGCGTCGACCAGGCGCGTGATGCGCGCGACCAGCTCGGCGTCGTGTCCCGCCGCGACGAGCTCTTCGGCGGTCGCGTCGCCCTCGACGTAGGCCTCCAGCAGCGGGTCGAGCAGTTCGTAGGGGGGCAGGGACTGGTCGTCGCGCTGATCCGGGCGCAGCTCGGCCGAAGGCGCCTTCGCGAGTACCGCGGCCGAGATCGGCTCGGGGTCGCCGGCCTCGCGGGCGCGGGCGTTGCGAAATCGGCACAACTCGTAGACGAGCAGCTTGGGCACGTCCTTGATCACCGCGAAGCCCCCGGCGGAGTCACCGTAAAGCGTGGAGTATCCCACCGCCATCTCGGACTTGTTGCCGGTCGTGAGAACGATCGCCCCGGTCGCGTTCGAGATCGCCATCAGCACGACCCCGCGGATGCGGCTCTGGAGGTTCTCGTCGGTCAGTCCCATCGGCTCGCCGAGCAAGACGTCTTCGAGCATTGAGGCGAGTGCGGCGTGGGCCGGCTCGATCGGCACGGACGTGACCTCGATGTCGAGGCGCGCGCCCAGGTCGTAGGCGTCGGACAGCGAGTGCTCCGAGGAGTAGCGACTCGGCATCGCGAAGCCGCGCACCGCGCGCGCGCCTACGGCGTCGACCGCGATGGTGGCCACGAGCGAGGAGTCGACCCCGCCGGAGATGGCGATCACCACCGAGCGGAACCCGTTCTTCCAGAGGTAGTCGCGCGTGCCCATCACCAGCGCGTCGTAGATCTCGGCGATCTCGCTCGGCGGCTCGGCGATGGCGTTGACGGCGGCCGCGCGCACGTGGCGCTCGTCGCGTGGGTAGGCCACGTCGAGGGCGACGCCGGCCGCACCGGCGCGGGCCTCGACGTCGACGACGAGCAGTTCCTCGGTGAACGTGCGCGCCCGGGCGAGCACGGCGCCGGTTGCATCGACGACGACGCTCTGGCCGTCGAAGACCAGCTCGTCCTGGCCGCCAACCAGGTTCACGTAGGCGATCGGGCAGTTGGTCTCTCTCGCGCGCGCGGCCAGCATGGCCTCACGCTCGCCGCGGCGCCCGCGCGCAAAGGGTGAGGCGTTGGCCACCACGAGCAGCGTGGCGCCCTGGGCGGCGAGCTCAGCCGCCGGGCCGTTCTCGGTCCAGACGTCTTCGCAGATCAAAAGGCCCACGGCGACGCCGTTCACGTTCACGATCGTGTGCGCTCCGACGCCGGAGTGAAAGTAGCGCCGCTCGTCGAAGACCTCGTAGTTGGGCAACAATCGCTTCGTCGCCGTGGCGACCAGCCCCTCGTTCAGCACCACCAGGGCGTTGGCGACGTCGGGAGGTCGCTCGTCGGCGGCGGCGACGTCGCGCCAGTCGCTCGAGGGCGCCAGGGAGATCTCGCCGGGGGCCTCCTTCACCACCGTGCCCACCAGGATTGGCGGCAGGCCCGGCGCCTCGCGCAGCCCGACGAGGGCCTCGTCGGCGGCGTCGATGAAGCCCTCCTTCAACAGGAGGTCCTCGGGCGGATAGCCCAGCAGGGAGAGCTCGGGCGTGGCGACGAGGTCCGCGCCCACGGAGGCTGCTTGGTTGCGAAAGCGCGTCAGGGTCTCGACGTTGCGCGCGAAGTCCCCGACCACGGCGTTCATCTGGGCGAGAGCGAGGCGCACGACCGGCACGAGCGAAGCCTACCGGTGGCGCCACGGAGTCGAGGAGGCCAACTATTCACACGCGGTTAACACAACCCGGAAGAACGAGCGTCGCGACCCGTCAGACTGAATAGCGACCGAGACGGTCACAGTAAAGGAGCAACCGTGGCGTATCAGGCCGAGTACATCTGGATCGACGGGACGGAGCCCACGCGCAAGCTGCGCTCCAAGACGCGCATCGTCGCCGACGGCAAGCAGCCCGACATCTGGGGCTTCGACGGCTCGAGCACCAACCAGGCGACCGGCCACTTCTCGGACTGCGTGCTGCGCCCGGTCTTCACGTGCTCCGACCCCCTGCGCGGGCCCAAGGACGTGCTCGTCATGTGCGAGGTGCTGAACCCCGACATGACCCCCCACGTGACCAACACCCGCGCCGCGGCGGTCGCGGTGGCCAAGCACTACGCCAGCTTTGCTCCGATGTTCGGCATCGAGCAGGAGTACACGTTCTTCCAGGACGGGCGCCCCTACGGCTGGCCCGAGGTGGGATACCCCGCCCCCCAGGGCCCGTACTACTGCGGCGTCGGCGGCTCGAAGATGCCCGGACGTGAGATCGTCGAGGCCCACACGGCGGCCTGCCTGCGCGCGGGCCTGGGCATCGAGGGCACCAACGCCGAGGTGATGATGGGCCAGTGGGAGTTCCAGATCGGCGTGCTCGGCACCGTCGAAGTGGGCGACCAGCTCTGGACCGCGCGCTGGCTGCTCGAGCGCATCGCCGAGGACTTCGGCGTCGACGTCAGCTGGGACGCGAAGCCCATCAAGGGCGACTGGAACGGCGCCGGGGCCCACACCAACTTCTCGACCAAGCAGATGCGCGCCCCCGGCGGCTGGGACGCGATCATCGCGGCCTGTGAGGCGCTCGGCACGCGCGTGAAGGAGCACATCTCCAACTACGGCGAGGGCATCGAGGACCGACTCACCGGCGCGCACGAGACCGCGCACTGGTCCAAGTTCTCCTACGGCGTGAGCGACCGCGGCTCCTCGGTGCGCATCCCCGGCGGCGTGGCGCGCGACAAGCGCGGATACCTCGAGGACCGTCGCCCCAATGCCAACGTCGACCCCTACGTCGTGGCGCGCCTGATGGTCGAGACAATCTGCGGCGCGGCGAGCGCCAAGGCGTCGGCCCCGAAGAGGGCCCCGGCGAAGAAGGCTCCCGCCAAGAAGGCGCCGACGAAGACGGCGCGGCGCTAGTCGCGACGAAGCCCGCCGCTCTCGGGCGGCGGGCTTCGTGCTTTCGCGGGTCGAGGAAGGTGCGAGAATGTCCAGCATGCAAAGCCAGGCCCAGTACGTGCTGCGAACCGTGGAGGAGCGGGGCATCCGCTTCGTCCAGCTCTGGTTCACCGACGTCCTCGGGCGACCCAAGGCCTTCCACGTCACCCCGGCCGAGCTCGAAGACGCCCTCGACCAGGGAATGACCTTTGACGGCAGCTCGATCGACGGCTTCTCTCGCGTGCGCGAGTCCGACGTTCTGGCCCGACCCGACCTCACGACGTTTCAGCTGCTGCCCTGGTACGAGGAGGGCGCGGGGATCGCGCGAGTCTTCTGTGACATCGTCAACATCGACGGCACGCCCTTCGACGGCTGCCCGCGTCAGCAGCTTCGCCGCGTGCTCGATCGCGCCCGCGCGGTGGGCTACACCTTCTTCGTCGCCCCCGAGGTGGAGTACTTCTACTTCGCCTCGGGCCACGGACAGCCCGAACCGCTGGATCAAGGCAGCTATTTCGACTTGTTGGCCGACGACACCGCGAGCCAGCTGCGCCGGCGAACGGTCCTGACCCTCGAGGAGATGGGAGTCGGCGTCGAGCACGCCCAGCACGAGGACGCCCCGGGCCAGCACGAGATCGACCTGCGTTACACCGACGCTCTCACCATGGCCGACACGGTGATGACCCTGCGTCTGGTCGTGAAGGAGCTCGCCCGCCAGGCCGGGGTCTACGCCAGCTTCATGCCCAAGCCGCTCGTCGGCGTGCAGGGCTCGGGCATGCACCTGCACCTCTCGCTGTGGCGCGACGAGGAGAACGCCTTCATCGGCGACGGCCCCTACGGGCTGAGCGACGTGGCAACCAAGTTCATCGCCGGACTCGTCGCCCACGCGCCCGAGATCACCGCGATCACCAACCAGTGGGTCAACTCCTACAAGCGCCTGGTGCCCGGCGTCGAGGCCCCGGTCGGAGCCGACTGGGCGCGCTTGGACACGGCCGCGCTGGTGCGCGTGCCCTCGGTCAAGCCCGGGCGACTTGACTCGACGCGCGTCGAGTACCGCGCGCCCGATCCGGCAGCGAACCCGTACCTCGCCTTCGCGGTCATCCTCGCGGCCGGGCTGCGCGGGGTCGCTGGCGACTACGAGCTGCCCGGCGAGGGCGAGGCCCGCGTGCCACTGCCCCAGTCGCTGGCCGAGGCCGTAGACCTGATGGAGCGCTCGGAGCTGCTACTCGAGACCCTGGGCGAGCATCAGGTCGAGTGGTTCCTGCGCAACAAGCGCGCCGAGTGGGACGCCTACCGCGGCCAGGTCACCCCCTTCGAGCTCGATCGGTACCTGCCACTGCTGTGAACGACGTCGTGCTCTGCGTCCCGTCCTGCGAGGGCCCCGTGAAGAAGGCCTTCGAGGTCACCGGGGTCACACCGAGCGTGGCGAGCACGGGGCGCATGGCCGAAGTCTTGGCGTTAGAGCCCGCCGACGGCTACGCGGGAGCGGTCATCAACGCGGCCGGCTTTCCCTT
Organism: Actinomycetes bacterium; assembly: GCA_021784205.1. Next base: position 6,529 of record JAJXTB010000011.1, on the reverse strand, counting down.
CACCGAGGCGATGAACCTCTGTCGCCAGCTGCGCAGCCGCGATCGGCCCGTCACACCGATCATCCTGCTGCTCGATCACTACCAGCTCGACGATCTGAGCTTTCGCGAAGACCTCTTCGACGACTTTGTGGTGGGGCCCTTTGACGTGAGCGAGCTCGCCACGCGCCTGCGCCACCGCCTGCGCCGCGCGGGCAACGAGTCGGTTGCCCCGCGCGTCGAGCACGGCGGCCTCGTCATGAACTTAGAGACCTACCAGGCGACGATCGCCGGGCGGGTCATGGACTTGACCTTCATGGAATACGAGTTGCTGCGCTTCTTTGCAACCAATCCGCATCGGGTCTTCTCGCGCGAGACCCTACTCAGCCGGGTCTGGGGATACGAGTACTACGGCGGCGCGCGCACGGTCGACGTGCACGTACGACGCCTACGCGCGAAGCTCGGTGAGGAGCACGCCCACCTGATCCAGACAGTGCGCTCGGTGGGTTATAAGTTCGGCCAGAGCGAGCGGGCGCTCGATCAGGACTCGGGCGCGTAGGCCCACAGCTCGACCTCAGCGCGCGCGCCCAGGGGCAGTTCGGCCACGGCAATCGCTGAGCGTGTCGGGCGCGGCGGATCGAACGCTTCGACCCAGACCTCGTTGCAGGCGGCGAAGTCCTCCATCGAGACGAGAAAGAGCGTTGCCTTGACCACCTGGTCGAAGGTGGCACCGGCCTCGGCGAGCAGGGCGCGCGCGTTCGCGAGCGCCTGGCGCAGCTGCGCCGCGGCGCCGCCTTCGACCATGCTTGAGGTGGTGCCGTCGCTCACAACGCCGAGCTGGCCCGAGAGGATGACGAAATCACCCGCGCGACGCCAGGGCGTGTAGGGCCCGAAGGTCGCGGCCACTCAGCTAAAGGAGTTGCCGCACCCGCAGGTGCGCGTGGCGTTGGGGTTCGTGATGTGAAAACCCGCGCCCGAGAGCCCGTCGGCGAAGTCGAGCGTGCTACCGGTCAAGAGGCTCGCGCTCTCGGCGTCGACGACGACGCGCACGTTTCCGAATTCGGTCACCACGTCATCACCGGCGACCTCGGAGTCGAAGTACATGTCGTAGTTGAAGCCGGAGCAGCCGCCGGCCTTGACCGCGACGCGAAGCGCGAGGGCCTCGTCGACCCCTTCGGCCGCGATCAATTCGGCGACCTTCTCGATCGCCGCGGAGGTCAGGGTAATGGGCTGTGCGCTGGGCTGGGCCAGCACCTCGGTTGACGTGACGTCGGACATGGTCCTCCTTCGCAGACTGGCCTCCATGCTAGTGACATTCGCGGCGAATCGGCCCGCACGCCGCCCGATAGCGTCTCTTTATGAACACCGAAGGCGTTGTGCGCGAGCAGCTAGCCGGCGTGCTGGACCCCGAGTTGGGCGCCTCCATCGTGGAACTGGGCATGGTCGGCGCGATCAGCGTCCTCGGGCGCCGCGTCGAGGTCGAGATCGCCCTCACCACGGTGGGCTGTCCCCTGCGCGCCCAGATCGAGCGCGACGTGCGCGAGGCCGTGCGCGGACTCGACGACGTCGACGAGGTGGCGGTGGTCACCACGGTCATGGACGCCACGGCCAAGCGCGAACTGCTCAGCCGGGCGCGCCTCCTCGCCAGGGACCGCGCGCTGGCCACCTCGATCCCCGCCGGATCTCCCATCATCACGATCGCCTCGGGCAAGGGCGGTGTGGGCAAGAGCGCAGTAACCGCGGGCCTCGCCCGCGCGCTGGCGGCCACCGGTCGCACGGTGGGCGTGCTCGACGCCGACATCTGGGGCTTCTCGCTGGCGCGCCTCTTGAAGATCGACGGCGAGGTCGAGGCGAAGAACGCCAAGATGATCCCCTTGGAGAAGCGCGTCGGCGCGGGGCAGATCCGCCTGCTCTCCATGGGCCTTCTCGCCGACGAGGACCAGGCGCTGCTCTGGCGCGGGCTCATTGTCCAAAAGGCCGTCGCCCAGTTCATCGACGACGCCGACTGGACGGGCTGCGACTACTTCTTGATCGACACGCCCCCCGGCACCGGCGACATCGCGATGACCCTGGCGCGCATGCTGCCCGCCATGGGACAGATCGTCGTGACGACCCCGGATCCCGGCGCCGCACGCGTCGCGGCGCGCGCGGCCGACTTCGCGCGCAAGTCCCACGTGAAGGTGCTCGGGATCGTCGAGAACATGTCGCCCTTCACCTGCGAGAACGGCACTCTTCACGCGCCCTTTGGCGTGGGCGGGGGTCGGCGCCTGGCCGACGAGCTCGACGTGCCCCTCCTGGCCGAGATACCCCTCGACGTACGCATTGGCGAGGGTTTCGACGCCGAGGGTGTGTTCGCGAACCTCGCGCGAGCACTGATCGACGAGGTGGCCCCGCCGATCGGTGCGGCCGGCTGCAGCGCGCGACTCCTCGACGCGCTCGAACTCGCCACGCGCGAGGTGCTTTAGTCGTTCGCCTCGTCGAGAACGATCACGACCTCGCCGTCGCGCTCGATCATTCGTGGCTGGCGAACGCGCGGGGTGCGCGACGCGGCGTAAGCGAGGACCTCGCCGGCGCGGGTGAAGCCCGCGATCTCCTCCAGGGTGCGAATCGTCGGAAAGATCATCTCGAGCTCGCCGCGCTCGTGGGCGGCGAGCGCCTCTCGCGGGGCGATCCAGCGCGCCGCGACCGTCTCACCGGCGTCGTGGGCCGCCACCTGACCATGTGGCGCGGCCACGACGAAGAAGCGCGTGTCGTAGCGCCGCGGCGGCCCGACGGGCGTGATCCAGTGGGCCAAGTACTCCATCGCGCGAGCATCGAGACGCCAGGACTCCTCGTCGAGGAGTTCGGCCAGCGCGCGCCGCCCGGCGTTCACGTGGGCCCGGTACTGCGCCAGGCGATCGAGCACCTCAGGCGTTACCACCAGGGACTCTCCCGCCTCGTCGCAGACCACAAGCAGCCCCGCCTCCTCGAAGAGCTCGCGCAGGGCGGCCGCGTAGTAGGCGAGGCCGCCGCCGTCGAGTCCCAGGCGAGCCGAAGCCGATTCGTCGTCGAGTCCCACGACGTAGCGCGCGAGATCGACGTCAGCGGCGTCAACGCCCCCACCGGGAAAGACGTAGGCGCCGCCCACGAAGTCGCTGTTCAGGTTGCGCCGCAGCATGAGGACTTCGAGGTCCTCGCCCTCGCGCAGGATCAACACCGTCGCAGCGGGTCGCGGCACCAGGATCTCGGCCATAAGGCAACTTACCTAATAGTTTTTGCACCGCACAGGGGCGATTCGCCCACTTCCGGTAAGTTTGTGGGGTTCTACTACAAGGAGCATCGTGGCTAAGACCTCCCCCGCCCAGAAGCAGCCCGTTTCGCGCAAGACGCCGGCCAAGGGTTCGGGCCGCCCGGCGGGCCTGTTCACCTGGATCGCCATCGCCGTCGTGGTCGTGGTGGTCGCCACCCTGGTCATCGTGAAGGTCACGAGCAGCCCCTCATCCTCGGGCTCGGGCGCCTTCGTGCCCTCGAACCCGACCACGGTGGCCGAACTCACGTCGGTACCGGCGTCGGCCTTTAACGCCGTGGGCGTCACCTCGACCGTGGTGCCCGTTTCGGCGCCAGTCACCTTGAAGGGCGCCCCGGCTCTCACCGGCACGACGGCGACCGGCGCGAAACTGCCCGAGGTCTTCTACCTGGGAGCCGAGTACTGCCCGTTCTGCGCCGCCGAGCGCTGGCCGCTCATCGTCGCCCTGAGCCGCTTTGGCACCTTCAAGGGCCTGGGCGACATGGAGAGTTCGACGCTCTCGGGCGAGGTCTATCCCGGCACGCCGACCTTCACCTTCGTCAAGTCGACCTACACCTCGAAGTACCTGGTCTTTAAGTCCATCGAGCAGTTCACCAACGTCTACGACGCGGCCGCGGGCTTCTACACGAAGCTCCAAAAGCCCACCGGCGCCGAGGCGGCGAACTTCCAGAAGTACGATACGTCCAAGTACATCCCGGGTATGCAGCCCACCCAGGACCACTCAATCCCCTACATCTCGATCGGCAACAAGTACCTGGTGTCGGGTTCGAGCTTCACACCCGCCACGCTCGCCAACCAGCAGCGTTCCGACATTGCCGCAGGGCTCTCGAACGCCACCAGTCCCGTCAGCGCCGCGATCCTGGCGACCGCAAACTACCTCTCGGCGACGTTCTGCTCGCTGACTCACGACCAGCCGGGCAACGTCTGTGCGAGCCCAGGGGTCGCGGCGGCAAAGAAGGCCCTAGGCATCAAGTGAGCCGCACGGCTCGGCCCGTCGCCGACTGGGTTCCTCTCTCCACCTGGATCCTGAGCCTCGCGGGCCTGGGCATCTCGGGCTATCTCACCTTCACCCACTTCGCCGGCACCCAGTACCTAGCGTGCTCGGACGCGGGCGTCGTGAACTGCGGGGTCGTCACGACCTCGGCGGAGTCCTACTTCCTGGGCGTGCCCGTCGCAGTGCTCGGACTCGTCACCTACGCGGTGCTGGGCGTTCTCAACTCCCCGTTTGCGTGGCGCTGGCGCCCCTACTGGATCCACGTGGCGCGCCTGGTCATCGTGGTGGGCGCGATGGCCTTCGTGCTGTGGCTCGTCGCCGCGGAGCTGCTGATCATCGATCACATCTGCCTGTGGTGCACGGGCGTGCACGTCGTGACCTTCGCGCTCTTCGTGGTGATGGCCTACGTCGCGCCGACCCAGTTGGGCTCTAGTGGCGCTGGAGAATCCGCCGCTCCATCTCGTTGAGTCCGCCCCAGATGCCGTGCGACTCGTGGCGCTCGAGCGCGGCTTCCAGGCACTCCTCGCGCACCGCGCACGCCTGACAGATCCGCTTGGCGACGAGCTCGCGCTCGAGGCGCTCTTCCTTGCGCTCGCTGGCGTCAGGTGGAAAGAACAGTGAGCCCTCACTGCTGCGGCACTCGGCGAGGTCCATCCACGCCACGCGTACTACCGTCATCAACCCTCCCCCCGGTTGGCTCTGAGAGGCCCAGTCAAGCACCGTGGCGACCCCCGAGGCAAGGGTGATTTCACGGTGGGCCGAAGGGCCCCAAATTGGCCCGAATCGCTCCGCTACGCTCTATCCGTGGCCACCGTCCTGATCGCTAGCGACCTCGCCGCCCTGCGGCACGAACTGCGCACCATGCTCGAGGGGCCCGATCTCCTCATCGAGGAGGCGGCCTCGGGACCCGAGGTCCTCGACCTCGTTCGCGAGGGCGGCATCGACCTGGCCGTTCTCGACCTGCAGATCACCAACATGGGCGCCATGGCCATCTGCCTGGAGATGCACAACGAGGAGTCCTACGGCGCCGCCGAGGCCGTCCCGGTGCTGATGCTCCTGGACCGCCGCCCCGACGTTTTCCTCGCTCGGCGCAGCGGCGCCGAGGGCTTTCTCGTCAAGCCGCTCGAACCGGTGCGCGTGCGCGCCGCGGTCCGCAGCCTGCTGGCGGGTGGCGAGTACGAGGACGACGCGCTGCGCCCGACCACGGTGCGCGCCGCGGCGCGGTGAGCGACCAACCTCCCCCGTCGGGCCTCGCGCGGTTCCGCGCGCGCCTGCGCGGGCACGAAGACGCCCCCGCGACTCCCCCCGAGGCCGAGGCCATACACGTCCGTGTCGATCAGCTGAGCAAGCTCGAGCTGCGCGATGTGATGACCCCGCGCGTCGACGTGGCCTATCTCACCTATCCGGTCACCCCCGAGGCCGTCGCCGAGGCGGTTCGCGACACCGGCCACTCGTGCTTTCCCGTGGTAAGCGGTGACCTCGACGAGGTCACCGGGGTCCTCTTCGTCAACGACCTCTTCCGCTCGACGACGGTCAAGCGCCAGATCGGCGTCTCACTGCCGACCGCGGGCGAGATCAGTCGCAAGATCCGCCGTCCGCTGCTGCTACCCGAAACCCTCGACCTGCTCGAGAGCCTGGCCGAGATGCGCGAGCAGCGCCGCACGTTCGCCCTGGTGCTCGACGAGCACGGCGGCGTCGCCGGGGTCGTCTCGATCCGCGACATCCTTGAGCAGCTGGTGGGCGACTGGAGCGACGAGTTCGACGAGGACGACGAGGTCTCCATCGTGCGCATCCGCGAGAACCGCTGGCTCGTCGATGGCCAGACCCACGTCGACAAGGTCGAAGACGAGATCGGCCTTGAGATCCCCGAGGGCGAGTACGTCACGATCGCGGGGTTCCTCTTGGACCTGGCCGGTGAGATCCCCAGCGAGGGCGCGACCTACGCCTTCGAGGACTGGACGTTGAAGGTCCAGTCCCTCGAGAAGCGACGCATCAGCGAGATCGTGGTGGAGCGCCACGCCCCCGTCGAGGGCGCCGTTGGCTGAGGTTGCCTGCGCCGAGTAGGATTGTCGGGCTGCGGGGAAACCTGCCGCGGGCTGTAGCGCAGTTTGGTTAGCGCGCTGCGTTCGGGACGCAGAGGTCCCCGGTTCAAATCCGGGCAGCCCGACCACCATGCACGACATGGGACGAATAGGCCCCCATCGTCTAGCGGCCTAGGACACCACCCTTTCAAGGTGGCGGCACGGGTTCGAATCCCGTTGGGGGTGCTCAGG
>JAJXTB010000099.1 GCA_021784205.1 Actinomycetes bacterium | reverse complement strand
ACGGCGTACATAGGGTTTCCATACTAGTCGAAAACGGACGGGCCGACTTCGTTTACAGGCCGGTCGACAGCACGAAGCCGCGCCCGTCACAGACGGTGCACACACTCGACACCGACTCCAGCAGGCCCTCGTTGACCCGCTTGCGGGTCATCTCGACCAGCCCCAGCTCGGAGATATCAAAGACTTGCGTGCGGGTCTTGTCCCTCGAGAGGGCCTGGCGCAGGGCCGAGGCCACCGCGTCTCGGTTGGCCTTGGACTCCATGTCGATGAAGTCGATGACGATGATGCCGCCGATGTCGCGCAGGCGAAGCTGGCGCGCCACCTCCTCGGCTGCCTCGAGGTTGTTGCGAAAGACCGTCTCTTCGAGGTTCGTCTTTCCCACGTTCTTGCCCGTGTTGACGTCCACCACGGTCAGGGCCTCGGTCCGCTCGATGATCAGCGAGCCGCCCGACGGCAGGAAGACCTTGCGGTCCAGGGCACGGTGGAGCTGCTCGTGCACGAAGTAGCGCTCGAAGAGCGGCAGATCCTCGGTGGCCCGGTCGTAGTACTCGATGCGGTCCGCGAGCTCGGGGTTGACCGCGAGCACGTACTCGCGAACCTTCTCGTAGAGATCACGATCGTCGATCAGCACACCGCGATAGTCGTCGTTCAACTCCTCGCGCAGCACCCGCACCGCGAGGTCGAGGTCACGGTAGATGAGTCGGGGCTGGTTGGACTTGGCGACCTCGGCCTCGATGGCGTCCCACTTCTCGGCCAGCGAGGTGACGTCGCGCGCCAGGTCCTCGGCGGAAACGCCCTCGGCGGCGGTGCGGATGATGACACCGTGGCGCTCGGGCTTGACCTCGTCAATGATCTTGCGCAGCCGGCGACGTTCGCCGTCGGCGAGTCGCTTGGAGATCCCCACGGTCGACGAGTTCGGGACCAAGACCGCGAACCGTCCGGGCAGCGATACCTCTTGGGTGAGCCGAGCGCCCTTGGCCCCAATCGCGTTCTTGGTCACCTGGCAGACGATCGTCTGGCCGGCACGGATCATCTCCTCGATGCGCTTGGTGTTGGCCGGCGTGCCGTCAACGTCATCGTCGTCGAACGTCACGTCACCTCGGTAGAGCACGGCGTTCTTGGGGATTCCGATGTCGACGAAGGCCAGCTCCATGCCCGGCAGCACGTTCTGGATGCGCCCCACGTAGATGTTGCCGTCGATCTGGAGCGTCTCGTCGGCGGCCTTGGCCACGGTGTACTCGACCATCGAGCGGCCCTCGAGGGTCGCGATGTGGGTGGCTTCCTTGGTGGTGTGCACGCACATGAGGTAGCGACCCTGGGCACGCGCCTTGCGCTCACCGCCCCGTCGACGTCGGCCACGGCTGCGTTGACTCGCCCCGTCGGCCACGTCAGGCGCCGACGCCTCTACCGGGGCCTCCGCGGGACGTCCGGTCGCCGCGGGACGGCCTTGGCCACCCTGGCCGCCGCGACCACGCCCACCGCGCCGACGGCGCGAGCCACCACCCCCGGTCGAACCGTTCGAGCTCGACGGGGCGGTGCCGTTGTCACCCGAAGACGGGCTCGGCCTGGTGTCGCCAATTTGCGGGGCGGGGCGCGTGTCGCCGATGCGGGGACCAGCGGCTGGGACGGGGGTCTTGTTCTCGTCGCTCACGACGGACACTCCTTGCGTTCTGAATTTCCTGACCACAGCGGTGGTCGGTACGATGGTGGGCCCGCGGCACGGCCGGGGCGCGGTCAGGGGCGAAAGCGTACGTGGCGACTCCTATCGCCCCGAAGACGAGGGTCCGCAGTCTCAGCAGTGCCATTGCGCTGGGATGATCCACGATGTCCTCGATACCTACTCGCAAGGGACAGGCCGTCGCGAGTGTTGCGTTCTCACGCGCGCCGTACAACTTGTACAGCGACGCCCCACGCCACAACGTTACACCGTTCGCTGAGATTTCCGACTATCCCTTCGACGTCGTCGTCGAATTCGTGGTCGTTGTGGTGGTTGCACGGTGGGTCGTCGTCGACGTCGTGGTCGAGGTAGGCAGGGTCAACTTCGGCGTCATCGACACCGGCCGGATCGGGTGTGCCACCAGGTAGTTGAACGCCTCGGCGACAACTGGGGCCGCCGCGTTTGCACCGTAGCCACCCTCTCCGATGACACAGACCACCACGTACTTGGGCCGATTAATCGGTCCGAAACCCACGAACAGCGAGTTGGGCTCCATGCCGGGCGCGTTCGACGCCGTCCCGGTCTTGCCGGCCAGTGGAAACGCGCTTAGTGAGAACGTCGCGTTGTGATGGAACGCGTAGTAGCCCGTACCGCGTGGGTTGTTGATAACGCCGTAGAGGCCCTGGAGGATCGGAGCCCGAATGGCCGGGGTCAGGTGGACGTGGCCGAGCACTCGTGGCGCGTAGCGCCGGATTACCTTACCCGAGGGGCTGAGGATCCCCGCCGCCACTTCGGGCGCGTAGCGCGTGCCGCCGTTGGCGAAGGTCGCGTAGGCATCAGCCAACGCGATCGGCGTAAGCGCGGTGGCACCCTGACCGAAGGCCATCTCGATGTTGTCACCCGTGTACCAGGCAACGTTGGGGAACGCTTTGGGCGCCTGGGCGTGCAACTCCTTGCGCACGGAGGGCGAGTCGACCCGGCCGGGCACCTCGTTGGGTAGGTCGATGTTCGTGTACTGGTCCAAGCCGTACTGGTGCGCGACGTTCTGAATGGGCGTCTGGCCGTACTTGCGCTGGTGCGCCCAGAAGAGGTAGCCGAGGTTGTAGAAGTAGTAGTCCGACGAGACCGTCAGGGCCATGGGCAAGTTGACCAACCCGTTTCCCGAGGTCTCGGCGTCGTGGAAGACGCAGCCGTGGCCGCCCTGCAGGCAGCCGGGCACCACGTAGACACCGGTGTCGTTCACCAGCGTCGTCGGCGAGAAGACGCCCGTTTGCAGTTCCGCGGTCGCCGTGATGAGCTTGAAGGTGCTGCCGGGGGTGTAGAGGCCCTGGATCGCGTAGTTGTTGAAGGCGCCGACCTTCATCAGGCTGTTGAAGGTCGACTGGGAGAGCCCGTTCACGAACGAGTTCAGGTTGTACGACGGGAAACTCGACATCGCGAGCACCGCGCCGGTGTTCGGATCGAGCACCACCGCTGCGCCGTTGACGGCCTGGGGGTATCGGTGCGACACCGGGTCGTAGGTCTTGCGGTCGAGCAACACCTGCTGAGAGAGGTACCCGTCGAGCGCCCGCTGTAGGCCTTCGTCGATGTTGAGCACCACCGAGTCACCGTTGGTCGGCGGCGTCGTCTTGGCGGTCGTGAGGATATTGCCAAAGGCGTCGACTTCGAGGGTCTGGGTGCCGTCGTGACCACGCAGATACTGCTCGTAGAACGCCTCGATCCCCGCCTTACCGATCTGGGAATTGGTCTGATAGCCCTGATTGGGGTGGGCGGCTATCTCCTTGCCGGTGATCGGGCCGACGTAGCCGAGCACCTGGGAACCGACGCTGCCGCCGTTGGGGTAGGACCGCCTCGAGACGTTCAAGATCGTCACGCCGGGAAACTCGCTCGGGTGCAACTTGATGAATTCGACCACCGTTGCCGGCGCGTTCAGCATGATCGGAGCCGGCTGGTAGGGGTCGTACTGCGCGTTGTTGAGCGCCGCGTTGATCGAGGTCACGCTGACCCCGGTCAGGGCGGCCAGCGCCCCCTTCACTGCCGGGTCGAGTGCCGCCTCGGCTCGCGAGAGCTGCACCTCGGTCGTCGTGGTGTTGGTGACGAGCGGGCGCCCATAACGGTCGAGGATGAGCCCGCGAGCGGCCGGGATCGAGCTCACCCGCAGCGAGTTGGAGTTCACGGTCGCGACCGCGACGCGGTAATCGAGGATCTGCAGTGTGAAGAGCCGATAGATCAGCAGCACGAGCAGCACCGCGAAGAAGCCGCCGATGATCCGCCAGCGTCGCTCCGGGCGAACCTCGATCTCCTCGGGCGACGCGACCAGGTCGCGGATCCCGACCGAGCGGCGCACGTTGATGGACCGGCCCCGTCGACGAAACGGGTTGAGCGACTCCCACGGACGCCAGAGCCGAGAGAACAGCGAGCCCGTTGGCCGCTCGCGCCACGACCGCCTCACCCGCGCGACCGCCCGTCGATTCGAGCGATCGCCCGCGCCAGCCGGGCGCTCGGGCGCGCGAGCACGAAGAACGCGATCGCGTTGACCTCCATGCTCGCCAGCATGCTGCCACGCCAGAGCCCGAAGTTGAATTCGACGTAGCCGAGGGCGACGTAGAGCGCCGGCGCGAGCAGGCCGGCCACACCCGCCAGGACCGGCGTCACCCACCACGCGGCCGAATCGAGATCGCCCACTCCCTCGCGTCCGAGCCTCGACGCGACGTAGGCCAGGGCCACGGCAACGACGATGGTCAAGCCAAAGGGCGACGCGCTGTGGGTGTCAAAGAAGAGCCCCGACAACACGGCGCCCCAGACGGCCAGGTACGTCACGCCAGTCAGTCCGATCGCGAACGGCCACAGCCAGACGAGCATCACCACGACGCCGTCGATGCGCAGCGCGGAAAAGACCGCCAGTTGCAGCCCGACGATGATGAGTGTGATGATCGCGACCGGTATCAGGGCGCGCCTCACGAAGTTGGCTCCCAGAGCACCACGTCGACGTAAAAGAGGTGTCGAAGATCCGCGGTTGGCGCCACCGTCACGTTGTAGGTGGTCGCACCCGGCGTCAGCCTCACCGTGGAGACGCGCGCGACGGGAAGACCAGGCGGATACAGGCCACCGCTCAGACCGTCGGTCGTGAGGATCGTCCCGGTCGGCAGCGCCGCCTTGAGGTCGACAGCGGTAGCCGAGAGTCCGTTGTTGACGCCACCACCGCTGATGACGATGGACTGGTGCCCGTTGCCGAAGGTGACGCCCACCGACGATGCGACGTCGGTGATCAATCGGATCGTCGCGCCCCGTGGCGTCGTCGAGATCACCGATCCGACCAGACCACCGTTGGCCACCACTGGCATACCGGCGAGGATGCCGCTGTCGCGACCCTTGGAGATGTCAAAGGTCGCCGAGAAGTTCGTCGGCGAGATGCTCACGACTTGCGCGGCCACCGTTTGGAGCGAGCCGACGAACGGCACGTGCAACTGCGTCGTGAGTTGCGACAGTTGACGCTGCAACGCCCAGGTCTCGTCTGCCCGGAGTTGGGCCCGACCCAACTCGTAGCGCAGTCGCTCGTTCTGGGCGACGACATCGCTGTAGTTGATAGCACCGGCGAAGAGGTGGCCTATCGGCCGAGCCACGACGTCGATCGTCCAGCTGAAGGGGGTGATCACGAGGTTCGCCACGCTGCGCAGGCCCGAGATGATGCCCACCGTCATGTACAGCAGTGTCACCACGATCAGCGTGCTGACCCCCAGGGTCCACGCGCGTCTCCTCGACCGGTCGGTGACCACGCGTTAACGCGACGGGCTGGACTTCAACATGCGAGAGAACGTCTCGAGCTCTTCGAGGCACATCCCACTGCCGAGGGCCACGCAGTTCAACGGATCATTCGCGACGATGATCGGCATATTCGTTTCAACTTCTAGGCGTTGGGCGATCCCGTTCAACAACGCTCCGCCGCCGGTCAGCACGATACCCTGTTCCATCAGGTCGGACGCAAGTTCCGGTGGCGTGCGGTCGAGCGTCACCTTCACCGCGTCCACGATGGCTTGGACCGGCTCTTCGATCGCTTGACGAATCTGCTCGGTGGAGATCACCACCGTCTTGGGCAAACCAGTGACGAGGTCGCGGCCGCGGATCTCGGCGCGCAGCTCCTGCTCCAACGGGTAGGCCGATCCGAGCTGGATCTTGATCTCCTCAGCGGTCCGCTCACCGAGCGCGAGCTGGAACTCCTTCTTCACGAAGGCGACGAGCGCCTCGTCGAGCTCGTCACCACCGACGCGGATCGACTGGCTCGTGACGATGCCCCCCAGGGAGATGACGGCCACCTCGGTGGTGCCGCCCCCGATGTCGACGACCATGTTGCCGCTCGGCTCGTGGATGGGCAGGCCCGCGCCGATGGCCGCGGCCATCGGCTCTTCGATGATGTACGCCTTGCGCGCGCCGGCGAACTCGGCTGCCTCCATGACCGCGCGCTGCTCCACCCCGGTGATGCCCGACGGCACGCAGATCACCATCCGTGGTTTCGCAAAGCGCCGCTGATGGACGCGGTGGATGAAGTACCGCAGCATCTTCTCGCAGATCTCGAAGTCCGCGATGACGCCATCCTTGAGCGGTCGGATCGCCTGGATATTGCTCGGCGTGCGGCCGATCATGCGCTTGGCCTCGGCTCCGACGGCCAACGGCTTGCCATCCTTTACGTCCACGGCCACCACGGACGGCTCATTCAGAATGATTCCGCGTCCGCGCACGTACACCAGGGTGTTGGCCGTGCCCAGATCCACCGCCATATCGCGGCCCAGGAGCGAAAATCGGTTGTCAACCATAGAGACCCTTTATCGAGGCAGCCGACGCTTCCTCACGGTGTAAGGCTAGGGCAAGAATGCGGTCGGCAACCAACCGTGTCTAGGAATCCAGGTGAGGAAAGAAAATTTCGATCTCGCGCAGCGCTGATTCGGCCGAGTCCGAGCCGTGGATCAAGTTCTGCGCCATCACCGTGGCCAGGTCGCCTCGAATGGTTCCGGGTGCCGAGTCAAGGGGGTTGGTCGTGCCCATCATCGTGCGTACCACCCGCCAGGTGTCCTGGGGTCCCTCGACGACTAGGACCATCACCGGACCACTCGTGATGAACCGCACCAGGTTGTCGTAGTAGTCACGGCCGACGTGCTCGGCGTAGTGACGCGCCGCCGTCGCCTCGTCCAGCGTTCGGAGCTCGGCGGCCACGAAGTGCAGGCCCCGTCGCTCCAGCCGTCCAAGGATCTCACCCACGAGTCCCCGTTGCACGCCGTCGGGCTTGATGATGACCAGGGTCCGATTCACAACGGACAAATCTAACAGTCTCAGCGCAGATGCCGAGACGGCAGGTGCAGCACCTCGCCGCGAACTTCGGCGATGACGTACAGGCTCCCGGTCACGACGATCAGATCGTCGTCAGTCGAGCGCTCGCGCGCGTGCGCGAGTGCCGCGACGCTCGAGCCGTGCTCAAGCGCTACGCCACCGAGTCGGCGAATCGCCGCCGCGACCAAGCCGGCGCCCACGGCGCGCGGCGACTGGGGGGCACAGCAGTGGAACTCGGCGAACCCGGCCGCCACCAAGGGTGCGACCATGTCGTCGATATTGCGTCCCGTGAGCATGCCGACCACGCACCGTCGCTCGCCCTCGACGTGAAAGGCGCCATCGAGCGTGGCGACGAGAGCCGCTATGCCCGCGGGGTTGTGCGCACCGTCGATCACGACCATGGGTCGATGCGCCACGACCTCCATCCGACCGGGCACGCGAACCTTGCCCAGGGTCGCTCGAACCACCTCGTCGCCCAGTGCTCGACCGAGGAATGCCTCGGCGGCCACGATGGCGGTGGTCGCGTTCACTCCCTGATGAATGCCGTGAAGTGACACGACGACCTCGTCGTAGCGAGCGTAAGGCGTCCGCAAGGTCACGAGTCGTCCGCCGAGTGCGAGGTCGTTTCGCTCGAGGTCGAAGCTGTCGCCGAGGAACCACGGTGTCGCGCCAAGCTGGTCCACGCGCCGCTGGGCGATCTCCACGACGATGGCGTTGGTGGTGGCGACGATGGCGACGGCGTCGGCGCGGAAGATGCCGACCTTGTCGCTCGCGATGTCACCGATGGTCGGGCCGAGAACTGCGGTGTGGTCGAGGTCCACGTTCGTGAGCACCGTCACGTCACCGTCGATGACGTTCGTCGAGTCCCACGTTCCGCCGAGTCCGACTTCGACCACGGCGACGTCCACTCCCTCGTCGGAGAAGTGCAGGAAGGCGGCGACGGTGAGTAGCTCGAAGCGCGTAAGCGTGATGCCCGTCACCGACTCCACGTCGGCCAGTCGGCCGAAGAGCTCGCGGAACACATCGTCGTCGATGGGCTCGCCGTTGACGGCGATGCGTTCGTTGACCGCGTGTAGGTCGGGACTGGTGAACGTGCCCACGCGCAGTCCCGTCGCGCGCAGGAGCTCGCTCGTCATCGTCGTGGTCGAGCCCTTGCCGTTCGTGCCCGTGATGTGGATCGACGGAAAGTCATGGTGCGGGTCGGCGAGCATCGCCAGGGTCTCGACGATCGGCTGCAGGGTGGGCGGTGACTGGCGATTCGGCGACACGCGTTCGAAGTCGACGTGAGATTCAAGCCAGCCCAACGCCTGGGCGTAGGTTTCAAATCGCACGGTCTAGCTCGCGCGACGTGAACGCGTCGTCTTGCGGAACTCGTAGAGCGGCGGAACGTGCTCGCGAACCGACTCTGCGGTCACGACACAGCGAACGACGTCGGTGCGACCCGGTACGTCGTACATCGTCTCGAGCAGCACGTTCTCGAGAATCGATCGAAGTCCCCGGGCGCCGGTGCCCCGCTCCAGGGCGAGTTCGGCGATGGCGGCGAGCGCGTCGGACTCGATCACCAATTCGACACCGTCCATGGCGAGCACCTGGCGGAACTGCTTGACGAGCGAGTTCTTGGGCTCCGTGAGCACTTCGATCAGCATCGAGCGGTCGAGCTGCTGGACCGCCCCGACGATCGGCAGGCGCCCGATGAATTCGGGAATGAGGCCGAACTTCATCAGGTCTTCGGGCAGCACGTGGCGGAAGAGCTCGACGTCACCCGCTCGCTTGGACTCGATCGGCGAGTTGAAGCCGATCGACTTCTTGCCGAGCCGGCGCTCGATGATGGTCTCGAGACCCGCGAACGCCCCGCCGCAGATGAACAAGATGTTTGAGGTGTCGATCGTTATGAACTCTTGGTGCGGGTGCTTGCGGCCGCCCTGGGGCGGCACACTCGCGACGGTGCCTTCGAGAATCTTCAAGAGCGCCTGCTGCACGCCCTCGCCCGAGACGTCGCGGGTGATCGAGGGATTCTCCGACTTGCGGGCGATCTTGTCGATCTCGTCGATGTAGATGATCCCGCGCTCGGCGCGCTTCACGTCGAAGTCGGCGGCTGACAGCAACTTCAACAGGATGTTCTCGACGTCCTCGCCCACGTAGCCGGCCTCGGTGAGAGCGGTCGCGTCAGCGATGGCGAAGGGTACGTTGAGCATCTTGGCCAGCGTCTGGGCGAGGAAGGTCTTGCCGCAACCAGTCGGCCCGAGGAGCAGCACGTTCGACTTGGCCACCTCGACGTCGTCGTCGTGCAGCGGTCCCGACTGGATGCGCTTGTAGTGGTTGTAGACCGCTACCGAGAGGATCTTCTTCGCCTCGACTTGGCCGATGACGAACTCGTCGAGGAACGACGAGATCTCCCTCGGCGTGGGCAGCTCGTCGAGCACGAACTCGGGGCGGTCACCGAACTCATCGGCGATGATGTCGTTGCACAGGTCAATGCACTCGTCACAGATGTAGACGCTCGGTCCAGCGATCAACTTCTTGACCTGCTTCTGACCCTTCGCGCAGAAACTGCACTTGATGAGGTCGCTGCCTTCGCCAAATTTTGCCACAAGCACCCTCCGACACGACCTGACCCAACCATCCTAGGAGGCGCGGTCACTAAAACATGGAACCCACGACCCGAGACGGTCCAACCAGCCTCGGGCGCCACAACCCATTGTTGAGCCCGGGGAATGCCCGACGATTCACTCGCGATGCTGTCGTTGCACCGGTCGAAGCACTCGTCATCGATGGAGACGCTCGGCCCAGCGATCAGCAACCCGGACTGCTACCCGACTTTCGGGCCAAAACCTCACGTGGCTGCGCGGGGCCACACGTCGTCACCGCCACCCTCTCAGCGCGCCACCCCGGGGTGAGCGCCTACGATCGCGGGCTGATCACCTCGTCGATGAGGCCGTACTCCACCGCTTCGTCGGCGCCGATGATGAAGTCGCGGTCCGTGTCCTTGGTGATGCGCTCGACCGACTGACCGGTGTCGTTCGCCAACATCAGATTCAACATGT
>JAJXTB010000098.1 GCA_021784205.1 Actinomycetes bacterium | reverse complement strand
GTTGACATCGTCCGATGGGTTTGAGTCTCGTGCTCCATCGATAGTCTCCCAATTCTCGATAGACGTCAATCACCAGTGACTCGCTACCGCGATTCAGCCCCAGCGTACGGTGGGGCCCTTGAGCTGACAGCTCGCCGCACCGGGACTAAAGTCCCGAAATCCGTTCGTTGGTGCGACGGCCCAATCGGTTATCGCGAGCAGCGGGTCGCCATCGGGTGCGGGCGCGTAAAATTGCCACTTGCACGAACTATGCGAAGAGAAAGTATCGGCGTGCTCACTCGATACATAGGTCGTCCCCTCGCGCCATCGCGCGGGTCGGCTCCTCGAGCGCACCGGCGTCGCCGGTCGGGGTGCGCACGTTCCTACGACATCGAGGTTTGCCAAGGTCAGCTGTCGTGAGGCGACTGCACCCTACGCGCGACGACGTGCGTGCGGCGACGCGCGTCACGGTATCGGTCGTGGTGCCGATGGTGGTCCTGCGACTCGCCGGCCATCCGCAGTGGGTCCTCTACTCGACCTTCGCCGCCTTCGCGTCGGTCTACGGTCGCGGCGAGTCGCCGCGCCGGCGCATCTCGACGCAACTGCCCGTGGGCATCATGCTGACGGGGATCATCATCGCCGCGACCGCGACCGCCACGGCGGGCGACGCCCGCTGGTGGTCGCTGCTTGGCGTCTCGCTCGCCGCGGCGTTCGCCACGGCGGCGTCGCATCGTTGGTCGTGGCGGCCCGGCGGCGCACTGTTTGCCGTCTTCGCGTTCGGTGCGGTCTCGTCCGTGCCGGCGACCGGTCACGACGTGTTGGTTGCCACCGCCGTCGCCCTCGCCACGACCGCGTTCACCTTGCTGGTCGGCGCCGAAGCCTTCTTGTTGCACTTGGGACCACGCGAGGACCCGGTCCCGAGGCGGTCGCACTCCACGGCGGAGTGGCGTCGCGCACTAGCGACCGCCGTGGCCGCCGCCGCGGCCGACGGCCTGGCGACGTGGCTGCACCTCGGGCACCCCTACTGGGCGGCGGTCTCGGCGGTGGTGCCGATGGCGGCGCTGGGAACCGTGGACCGTCTCGTTCGAGCTCGGCACCGCGCCGGCGGGACCGTGCTGGGGTTGGGGCTCGCCTTCGGGCTCTTCGCGTTTTCGCTCACTCCGTGGGAGCTCGTCGTCGTCATCGGACTACTCCAGTTGCGTGCCGAGCTGATGGTGATTCGCCACTACGGGATCGCCATGATGTTCGTGACGCCACTTTCGTTGGCGGTGGCCGAGCTCGGCCAACCCCAGTCGGCGGCCCATCTCATTTGGGCCCGCACCCTCACCACCGCGATCGGACTGGTCTTGGGACTCTCCGCGGTCTTCGCGGATCACTCGCCGCCAGAGGACCTCGACGCGATGGCGGCAGCGTAGCGATCGGGGAGCTGGGTTTCGCTGCTCGCCCCGTCGCACGCGCGGCAACGCCCAAGGTGGCGCCCAGCCCGCCTGATGTCATCGAAGCGTTGCTCGTTGGGTCCGGTCGCGACCGTCGGCGTCGCGGCGTGGCCGAGGCACGGCGTCGGCACGCGCTTGGGCGTGGCGAAACAGGCGAGCCGGCGGGTGCTGGTCGATCGAACGGTGACGATCGGGCCAGGTGGACACGGGAAGGCTGCGACTGCGGGGTAAGGAGCAGGTTGCGACTCCGGCGTCGTCGGCCGATCACCTGTGTCAATTTGGATTGACATTACACGCCTGTCAGTCTAAATTTACGGGCGTGGACGCCGAGGAATTCAACCTGTCGCTCTCGTCGAATGATGCGGCGGTCGGACTTCGCGCGTCGCTGGCGCTCCATCGTCTAGCTGAGAGGGTTGAAGCACACCATGTCGCGGCTGCCCGCGAAAAGGGCTGGTCGTGGCGGGAGATCGGCGACGCCTTGGGCGTCACCCGGCAATCGGTGCACACCAAATACAGCAAGGAGATTTCGTGACTACCGACTCCGTTGCACCAGTGACGCTTCACGTCTGGGCGATCTGTCTGCGGGCCGGCGAAGAGGCTCGTCGCAGGGGTGACCGCCGAGCTGGCACCGATCACCTCCTACTCGCCTTGTTTGACGATCCCTCGGTCCAAGACATATTGGACGTGAACCTGTCTCAAGCGCGCGAAGCCCTTGAACTGCTCGATGATCAAGCGCTGAACGCGGTGGGTCTGGAGTCCGGCACCAATGTTCCCCTCATCCCCATGCGCGCCGTGCCGAGTAAGCCAAGCCTCCGTGACGTTGCGAGCAAAGATCGCATCCGCATCACACCGGCGGCAAAGAGGGTGCTTGAGAAAGCGACGAAGCCCAACCGTCGGAGGCTTAAGGTCACGTCCCAGCAAGTGCTGGCCCAGATTCTCGCGCTGAATCCACCAGATCATGCCGCGGCGCTGCTCGACGTTCTCGACGTGAACCGGTCGGAAGTTCGACGCCGACTGGATCTGTCCGGCGCGACGGGGTAGAGCCCCACCATGAGGTTGCGGCGCCGTTCACGGGCCAGTCTCGTGGAGGACGACGGTCGTGGGAGCCGGGTGGTTGCGTTGGCGCTTCGGTGAGGTCGCGGCGGCGCGCAAGACCTGCATCCTTTGAGTTGTTGGCAGCCTCGCCGCGGGAGCGACGGACGCTCCAGGAGTACTCGCCAATCGACTCGGGTTTCGTGTGCGATGAGTGCTTGGGCTGCTGAAGGCTGTCCGTCGATCTCGGTTCCGGTGCGGAACTGTTAGCTGGAGCGTCCGCGTCGCCGGACCCGACGCAATGGAGTGTTGACGACCAGCGGGCGTTGATACAGGACGCTCGGATTTGAGCCCGGGCTGCGGTGAGGCGGGCGGCGGGGTTCGACGACCCCATCTCGCAGGTGCCGCCGCGTACCGGTCCAGGGAGCTGGGGGTGCTATGAGCCGGTCGGCCAGATGGTAGGCCGCGTTTTCGTAGTTGACCCGCCACCCGTGAAAGTCCGGCCAGGCCTCCTCGGCCGTCCGCTCGAGCGGGAAGCCGCTCTCGCTCAGCATGGCGACCGCGGACTCGAACTCCTCGTAGGTCAGTTGAATGGGCGCGTCGGGTTTGGGGTCGGGATCGATCCCCCAGCCCAGCGAGGTGGCGATGCGATTGATCATGGTGAACCCCATGCGCAGGCACAAGCGCGCCTGGGACGGGGCCGAGGAGGGGCACAGGGCCAACTGCATCGCCGCGGCGTCGAGGACCGCGACGAGCCCGATCAACCACGAGAGCCAGGGATCGGGCGAGCGGAAGAGGAGCAGGATCGGGTAGGTGGAGTGGCTCTCGGCGACATCGGCCGACCACGACTCCCACTCTTTGTAGAGGTCGGGAAGGGTGTCGACTATACCGACTAGCTGGTGGCGCACCAGCAGCTCCGGCCCCCACGCCGGAGCGCCCGCCCGACTCTCGAGCAGGGCGACCAGTCCCTCGCGGCGACTGAAGGCGCTGTAGAGCGTCGGCAGGTACGCGATCTGCAGCGCGACGATGATCACCCACATGGACCCGGCGGTGACGTCGATGGCAGTGTTACGCGGGCCGCCGACGTGCACCGCCCCCACCGTCACCAGTGAAGCCAGTGCCTGGAGTAACCCCCGGAGGAACGAATGGGTCGTTGGCATCAGCATCAGGTCGAACCCGATAACCAGTGATCCCGCCCACGCCAAGAGTTGCGCGATGAGCGCCACCGGCGCGGTTGGGGCGAGAATCGCGTCTTTGCCCTCGTAGGTGTTCGTCAGGCGCGACAACGTTACGAACACCAATCGGGCCGTGCGGTTAACCAGGAGCGCGGGCCGCTCGATCCCCTTGGGCGGACGGGGCAGCACGAGTACGAAGAGGACTCCCGTAGCCGTAACGATGACAAGTACGAGGCCGATGACGAAAAACAGTGTGTCCAAGGCTGTCGCAACAGTACCGTCCCGAATCCGCCGCGTGGGTAGAACTGCGAGAGCGCTCAGTCGGCTGTGGCGTCGATGCCCGTGCGCGATTCGCACCATCGCCAGAGTTCAGGTCCTGTCGCCGTTGACCCGCCGCGCGTCCAGGGAAGGTAGTGCTCCGAGCGCGGTCGTCGGTCAAGCCAGATCCCCCGTCGGGTCCCGTAGTTGCCGGCGGCGCCGGCGGCGAGCCAGACCGCGGTGTCGGCACCCTCGTCCGGTCGACGGAGTAGTTGGCCGAGTCGCGCGAAGTGGGGGAGGGCGTCGGAGAGCCCCGGGGTGTCCGTCCAGCCCGGGTGCATCACGTAACTCGATACACCCCGGCCGGACCAGCGACGGGACCACTCGTGCGCGAGCGCGACCTGGGCCCGCTTGGCCCGGGCGTAGGCGGTGGTTCCCCGGTACTTCGCCGGACCCATCTCGAGAGTCGCGAGGCGCAGGGCCTGGGAGTACATCCCGCCCGAGGACACCGTCACGATGGTCGATCGCCCCGTGGCGAAGAGGAGGTGGCGAAGGTGCCACGTGAGTCGAAAGGGGGCGAGGAGGTGGGTGGCGACGGTCGCCTCGACCCCGTCGGGGGTAGTCGTGAAATCGCCTAAGAGGGCCCCGGCCGAGTGGACGACGCCGTCGAGGCGCTCGAGTCGATCGACGAGACGCTCGGACGCCTGGTCGATCGCGGCGCTTCGGCTGAGATCCACGGGCCAGGTGATGGCCCGAACGCCGCGAGCCTCGACGTCCGACGCGGTGGCCTCGAGTCGCGCCAAGTCGCGACCCCCGAGGACGAGGTTGGCACCGAGGTCGGCTAGTCCCTGAGCGATGGCGCGGCCGACCCCCGACGAGGCACCCGTGACCAGGAAGGTACCACCCGCGATCGGCGGCGCGGGCGGCCACGGGGAGGTGGCCCGCCGTACGACGATGCCCACCCGGCTGAAGCTGAGGGCGATCGTCGCCTCCAGGGCCCCGTCGACGACACGTGCGAGGATGGGCGGCACCGGTCTCATCTCGTCACTTTAGTGCTAAATTCATCGAGGAGTCGAGGTCCCTCGAGCTCGCTGTCGCACGAGGAGATCTGATGCGGGTCGCCATTATCGGTTCAGGTATCGCCGGTCTGACGAGTGCGTACGTGTTGAACCCCCGTCACGACGTCACGGTCTTCGAACGCGACGCCCGGGCGGGCGGACACGCCCACACCGTCGACGTCGACCTCTCCGACGGTCGTGTCGCCGTTGACACGGGGTTCATCGTCTACAACGAGGCGAACTATCCGGGTCTCTCGCGACTCTTTGGGCAATTGGGCGTCACGACCCAACCGAGCGAGATGAGCTTCAGCGTGAGCAACCCGGCCCGGGGTCTCGAGTGGCGCCCCGGTTCGCTTCGGTCCCTCCTCGCGTACCAGACGGGCGTGTCGCGCCGCGAGGTCGTCGCGACCCTCCTCGACATCGTCCGTTTCAATCGACGGGCTCGGGCGCTGACCTCCGGTGCCGGGCCCTCGTCGATTCCCCTCGGTGACTTGGTTGCGAGCTCGCCGGGTGGTGAGCGGATCGCTGAGTGGTACCTCCGTCCCATGGTCTCGGCGATCTGGTCGGCGCCACTCGAAGACGCGTTGAACATCCCCGCGCACACCTTCGCGCGATTCTTTGAGAATCACGGCCTTCTCTCGGCCGGTGGCCGACCTCAGTGGCGGACCGTGGCCGGGGGATCGCGGTCGTACGTGAACGCCATCGCGGGCATCCTCGGCGATCGACTGCGCCTCTCGCACCGCGTCGAGAAGGTGGTGCGACGTCGCGAGGGCGTCGAGGTCTTCAGTGAGGAGCGGGGCTCGGAGCTCTTCGATCACGTGATCTTCGCGACCCACAGTGACACGACGCTCTCGCTGCTCAGCGACCCGTCGGACGCCGAGCATGAGATTCTCGGCGATCTCCGTTACCAGATGAATTCGGTCGTGCTCCACACGGATCGGTCGCTCCTGCCCGAGTCACGCCACGCGTGGGCGAGTTGGAACTATCGGGTGGGATCGGGGTCGCGTGGGGCGACCGTGACCTACCACATGAATCGACTCCAGTCGCTGGCCACTCGCGACGAGGTGTGCGTGACACTCAACCAAGACGACCTGATCAGCCCCGAGCGCGTCCTCGGACGCTTCGAGTACGCCCACCCCCTCTTTGACGCCGCGGCCATCGCCGCGCAGTCTCGATACGACGAGATCAGCGGGCGGTCCGGTACCTGGTTCTGCGGCGCATACTGGGGCTATGGATTCCACGAAGACGGCGTCCAGAGTGCCCTTCGGGTGTGCCGAGGCCTCGATGCTGCGCTGGTGAACGCGTGAGGAGCGCGATCTACGAGGGTCTGGTGCGTCACCGCCGACGCACGCCGGTCGAGCACGCCTTCGAATACCGGGTCGCGATGCCGCTGCTCTACCTCGACGAGATCGACGACGTGTGCTCGCGCCACCCCGCGTGGGGACACGAGCAGTGGCGACCGGTGAATGTCCGTCGACGTGACTACCTGGGGCTTCGCGACGTGACCCTCGACCGGGCCGTCCGCGACCTGGTCGCTCGAGAGACCGGCCGTCGCCCCGCTGGTCCGGTCGCCCTCCTGACGCACCCTCGTACGTGGGGCTGGCAGTTCAACCCAATCTCTCTCTACTTCTGCTTCGACGAGAGCGGCGAGCGCGTGGAGGCGCTCGTCGCTGACGTGACGAGCACTCCCTGGCACGAGCGTCGTGCCTACGTCGTGGGCGCAGCGGGAACCTACGAGGTCGATAAGGAGATGCACGTCTCGCCCTTCGTGTCGATGGACGTCGTCTACCGGATCACGTACCACGACCCCGGGCGCCACCTCGTGGTGTCCATTGACGTGGTTGAGCACGGCGAGACCGTGCTGGAGACCTCCCTCGCCCTCTCGCGCTGTGAGATCGATCGTCGTGAGTTGGGGCGGGTCCTGTGGGCCCACCCGGTGATGACGTGGCGCATCTCCTGGGCTATCTACCGTCAGGCACTTTCCCTCTGGCGCAAGCACGTACCGTTTGTCGCGCATCCGGATCGCAAGGTGGAACGTGTCTAAGTCGTCCCTGGCCACCGTTCGTCCAACCTCCTCACTCGCGGGGCGCGTTGGCGAGTCGCGCGCCGTCGCGCGCGTCGCGCGCGCCATCCTTTTCTCCCTGCTCGCGCGTAGTCGCGGTGGGCGGCTCACCTTGATCGAGGAAGCGACCGAGCGCCGTCTCGGACGGGGCGAGTTGGCGGCGACGGTCCGGATCCACGACGATCGGACGTACTCCGCGCTCCTTCGCCACGGTTCCGTGGGACTCGGGATCTCCTACCTCGAAGGCTGGTGGGACAGTGACGACGTCGTGACCGTCATCCGGATCCTCATTCGCGCGCAGGGCCCCGTGCGACGAACCCTCGACGCGGTGGGTCGACTGGCCAGCGTCTTCCTGGACCCCCTCCGTCGTCGCCGGCTACGTCGGGGTCGCCACGAGGATCGGCGGATGATCCGGGCACACTACGACGTGGGCAACGACCTCTTCGCCCTCATGCTCGACCCGACGATGTCCTACTCGTGCGCCTACTTCGCCCGTCCCGACGTCACCCTCGAGGAGGCGTCGATCGCGAAGATCGATCGATTGGCGGCGATGCTCGAGCTCGGCCCCGACGATCACCTGCTCGAGATCGGCACGGGCTGGGGAGGACTCGCGACGCACGTGGCCCGGACGTACGGGTGTCGCGTCACGACGACGACTATTTCGGCCGAGCAGTTCGCCGCCGCGACCCAGCGAGTCGAGGCGAACGGGCTCGGGGACCGCGTCACCGTCCTGCACGACGACTACCGAGATCTGACCGGTACCTACGACAAGTTGGTATCGGTCGAGATGATCGAAGCCGTCGACTGGCGAGAGGTGCCGGGCTACTTCCGTGAGTGCGCGCGATTCGTGCGCCCGGGGGGTCGCATGGCGCTGCAGGCCATCGTCATCGACGATGACAGTTACGACCGGGCCAAGGTCACGACCGACTTCATCAAGGAGTTCATCTTCCCGGGGGGCAGCCTGCCCTCGGTCCGATCACTCCTGGCGGCGAGTGCTTCGGCCGGGTGGAGGCTGGCGCGACTCGACGACATCGGACCCCACTACGCCGAGACCCTCCATCGGTGGCGCGAGCGATTCGACAACCGTCGCGACGAGGTGACGGCGCTCGGCTACGACGAGCGTTTCCGGCGACTGTGGACGCTCTACCTGACCTACTGCGAGGGGGCCTTCCTCGAGCGCCACGTGAGTGACGTGCAAGTGCTTCTCGAGCGCCCCCTCAGTTGACCGCAGTCGAGCGGGCCCCGTGCAGTCGCTCGAGGAGTTCGACGACGCGTCGCCCGTCGTTCCCGGGCCATTCGTCCGACCCCAGGGAGCGAGCCCGCCGTTCCGCGGTGACGGCGGCGCCACCGATGATGACCGTGGCGCCCTCGTCGTGCAGGCGCGCCGCCGTCGTTCGAACCATCGCGTCGCGACCGGTCGTCGTGACGGTGATGAGAACGGCCAGGGGACGCTCACGCCGGGCGGCCTCGACGAAGGAGTCGACGGGCGTGTTCGCCCCGAGTTCGACGACCGAGAAGCCGGCCCCTCGAATCTGGTCGGCGACGAGGGCGATCGGGATGTCGTGCCACTCGCCTTCAACCGCCCCGACCACGACGACGCCACGCTTTCGTCCCGGCCGGGCGAAGTGGGGTCCGAGTCGAGCGATCAGCCGTCGTGTCGTCGATGTCGCGCGGTGCTCGTCGGCGATGCTCACGCGTCCCTCGTGCCAGCCGTCGCCGACGGCACGAAGCGCCGGGGCCAGGACGTCCAGATGAATCGAACTCGGGGAGGCGCCTGCGGCCAACGAATCTTCGATGATGCGCCAGCATCCCGCTTCGTCCCCCGCGATCAGACGCTCGACGAGACGCGCGGCCGGCGCCGCTCTACGAGGGGCCGCCGCCGTCCGTGGCTGGCGAAAGGCGTCGAGGTGATCCTGGCGAACCCGCCACACCCGACCGTCGAGCTCGGCGGCGAGGCGCCCTGTGCGTACGTAGCGGTACGCCGTCATGTAGTGGACGCCGAGGATCTGGGCCGCCTCGACGAGGCTCACGGTCCGGGAACCATCGTGGTGAGCGCTCATGGGACCTCTCGGGGTGCGGAGCGCTCGGACGCGAGCGCAGAACTAAACTTTAGTGCTAATAAGGAGGACCCGATGCCCCGAGCCGTGGTCGAGATCGAATCTGTCCGGACCCCCGCGGAGGTGCTCGCCTACATGAGTGACTTCTCCCGGGCACCGGAGTGGGACCCCAGCGTCGTGCGGGCGCGGCGCCTCGACGAAGGTGCGATCACTACGGGGAGCCGCTTCGAGTTGACGGTGCGGGCCGCCGGGCGGACGACGGACCTCGAATACGTGGTCGAGTCCCTGGGCCCCACCAGCGTCGTCCTCCTCTCGCACTCGTCTCGTCTCGAGTCGCGCGACACCATCACCGTCGAACCGCGTCCGGACGGAACTCTGCTGCGCTACGACGCCCGGCTCGAGGCGCGGGGCTGGAGTCGGGTCACGACCCCACTTCTCGCGCTCGTCTTCCGGCGCCTGGCTAGCAACGCTGCCGCCGGACTGCGCGCTCGCCTCGGGCGCGACGGTGCCGTCGGAACCTGAGGACGTTCACGGGGTCAGTGGTTCATGCCCCCCACGACGACGGGACCCTCGCACGACCACGGGAAGTCGATCCACTGGTCCGTCAGCCGCCAGGCGTAGTCGGGCTTGATGACGCTGCGCGACTTCTCGTAGAGGACGGCCGAGCGCACGGAGTTGACCTCACCCGCGACGAAGTCCTGCACCAGTTTGAGGGTCTCGCCGGAGTCGGCGACGTCGTCGGCGATGAGGACGTTCAGTCCGGAGAAGTCGATCTTGTTGGGGACGGGGGGCAAGACGACGGGGACCGCGAGGCGCTCGTCGACGCCGGTGTAGAACTCGACGCTCATCATGAAGGCGTTCTTTACGTTGAGGGCGTAGCCGAGGCCAGCTCCGAGGAAGAAGCCCCCCCGCGCGATCGACAGCACCACGTCCGGTCGATACCCGTCGTCGGCGATGCGCTGCGCCAACTCCCGGGTCGCCTGTCCGAATCGCTCGTAGGTCAAAACTTCTCGCTCGGTCATGA
>JAJXTB010000097.1 GCA_021784205.1 Actinomycetes bacterium | reverse complement strand
CGCGAGCGGGCGTCGGTCTTCCACTCGTGGTCGGCCCAGGCGACCATCAATCCGATGATGGTGCGCGACGCGTCAGGGGTGACCGTCACCACCGAGGACGGCACCACCTACCTCGACTTCTCGTCCCAACTCGTCAACACCAACCTGGGCCACCAGCACCCTGACGTCGTCGCGGCCATCCAAGATCAGGCCGCCCGACTGTGCACAATCGCGCCCCAACACGGGTACGAGTCGCGGTACCGGGCCGCGGAGATGATCCTCGACCACTCCTTCGACGGCGCGGCCAAGGTCTTCTTCACCAACGGCGGCACCGAGTCGGTGGAGCACGCCGTGCGCCTCGCGCGACTGCACACCGGCCGCTCCAAGGTCGTCGCGGCGTATCGCAGCTACCACGGCGCGACCACGACGTCGATCTCGCTGACCGGCGACCCGCGTCGCTGGCCCAACGAGCAGGGCGCCTCGGGCGTCGTGCACTTCTTCGGACCGTACCTCTACCGCTCCTCGTACCACTCGACGACCCCCGAGCAAGAGGCCGAGCGCGCACTCGCCAGTCTCGACGAGACGATCCGCTTCGAGGGTCCGTCCACTATCGCCGCCGTGATCCTCGAAACGGTTCCCGGCACGGCCGGCGTGCTCGTCCCCCCGCCCGGGTACCTCCAGGGCGTGCGCGAGATCTGCGACCGCTACGGCATCGTGTACATCGCTGACGAGGTGATGGCCGGGTTCGGTCGGACCGGCGCGTGGTTCGCGTACCAGAACTTCGACGTGCGACCAGACCTCGTCACCTTCGCCAAGGGCGTGAACTCGGGCTACGTCCCCCTCGGCGGGGTCGTCATCAACGAGGCGATCAGCCACTCCTTCGACGACCGGGTCTACCCGGGCGGCCTCACCTACTCCGGCCACCCGCTGGCCTGTGCCTCGGCCGTGGCGACGATGCAGGTCATGGAGCGCGACGGCGTGATCGAGCACGCGGCGCACGTGGGCGCGACGATCATCGCCCCGGCGCTCGCCGCGATCGCCGAGCGCCACCCCAGCGTTGGCGAGGTGCGCGGCCTCGGCGTCATGCACGCGGTCGAGCTCGTCACCGACCGCGTGACGCGCGAGCCGCTCGCCCCTTACGGGTCGAGCTCGCCAGCGATGAACGAGGTCATCGCCGCCTGTCGTGACGAGGGTCTGCTGATCTTCGCCAACTTCAACCGCCTCCACGTCGTGCCGCCGTGCATCATCAGCGAGTCGGACCTGCGCGACGGCCTCGCCCGGCTGGACCGAGCACTCGCGACGGCCGACCGGCACTACGTCGGGTCGTGACGAACGACGAACGGCGAATCGCGGTCGCCACGCGCCTGCGCGCGCTCGGCCACGCCTTCGTCGACCGTGACCTGAGCGACGACGAGCTCGACCGGCTCGCCCACGACGTCGACGCGCTGCTCGCCCGGGTCGAGGCGGGCGGACCGCGAACCGTCTCGATCGACCCCGACCTCGTCGAGGCCTTCACCGCCCAGCGCCTCGACACCGTCTCGTACCTGCACGAGTACCTCGTGAGCGACTCAGTCGTCGCGGGCGGCGCGAACCCGATGGGTCTTGGCGCGCGCCACTGGCGCGACGGTGACGTCGCGGTGATGGAGGCGGTGATCGGCAAGGCCTTCGAGGGGGCACCGGGTCGCAGCCACGGCGGCATCATCGCCACGCTGATCGACGAGACGATGGGCTTCGTGCTCGGGCTGCACGGCCTGTTCGCCCTGACGGCTCGCCTCGTGGTGACCTACCGCGCCGCCGCGCCGGTCGGCCAGAGCGTCGTGGCGCGCGCGTGGCTCGAGCGCCAAGACGGGCGAAAGCTGACGATCGGCGCCTCCGTGACCGCGGGCGACGTGCGGGTCGCCGACGCCGAGGCCCTCTTCATCACCGTGGACGTGACGAGCCTCCTCGACGAGCCCGAGTCGAACTGAGTGGGTCTTCGCCTTCGTCGTCGCTTCCGCACCGTCAAGGTGCCCGAAGTCGACCTGCGCTTCTGGTACGTGAAGCTGCTCACGACGGCGATGGGCGAGTCCGCCTCGGACTTCCTCGTGCACCGCTTCAACCCCGAGCTCGCGGTGCTCGCGGGTGCCGCGGTCTTTTCCGGCGTGCTGTGGCTCCAGCTGCGCAGCCCGCGCTACCTGGTGGTGACCTACTGGAGCGCCGTGGTGATGGTGAGCGTCTTTGGCACGATGTGCGCCGACGTGGTCCACGTCGCCTTGGGCGTTCCCTACCTGGTGTCCACCATCACCTTCGCGCTCACCCTCGCCGCCGTCTTTAGCGTGTGGTACCGGGTCGAGCAGACGCTCTCCATCCACACGATCGACACGACCCGGCGCGAGCTCTTCTACTGGGCGGCCATCACGACGACCTTCGCGCTCGGCACGGCGGCGGGCGACTACGCCGCCTACGTCGTCGGCCTCGGGTACCGCGACTCCGCGGTGCTGTTCCTCGTCCTCTTCGTCGCACCGGGGCTCTACTTCGGGCTCGCGCGGCGTCACGGCGTCGCGACGTTCTGGGCGGCCTACGTGCTCACGCGGCCCCTCGGCGCCTCGGTCGCCGACTGGGTCGGCGTGAGCCACGCCCGCGGCGGCCTGAACGCCGGGCCCGGGACCCTCGCCCTCTGCCTGACCGCGCTGATCGCCATCGGCGTCGCCGGGGCGTGGCGCGGCGAGCGACGGAACCTCCACCCATAGAATCCGGCTATGCCCGCCGTCACCGTCGCCAATCCCCTGGAGTTGCCCCGTCTGGTGGCGCCGCTCGTGACGGACCGGCCGCGGCGCGTGACCTCGATCACGACCGCGCCGCGCGGCCTCGAGGGCGAGGGCTTCCCCGTCCGGCGCGCCTTCGCCGGCGTGGACCTCGCCGACCTCGACCCCTTCGTGCACATGGACCAGATGGGCGAGGTCGACTACGGCCCCGGCGAGCCCAAGGGCACGCCCTGGCACCCCCACCGGGGCTTTGAGACCGTGACCTACATGATCGACGGCACGTTCGTGCACCAGGACTCGATCGGCGGCGGCGGCGTGATCCAGAACGGCGCCACCCAGTGGATGACCGCCGGCGGCGGGATCCTGCACATCGAGCGGCCACCGGACGAGCTCATCGACACCGGTGGCCTGTTCCACGGGGTCCAGCTCTGGGTGAACCTGCCGGCGGCCCTCAAGATGACCCGCCCCCGCTACCAGGACATCGAGGCGGTCGCCGTGTCGCTACTCACCAACGAGACCGGCGACGCGGTCATCCGCGTCATCGCGGGCCAGCTCGGCGAATACGCCGGACCGGGCGACACCCACACGCCCATCAGCCTGGTCCACGTCACGCTGCTGCCCGGCGCGCGGTTGGCGCTGCCCTGGAACCCGGCCTACAACGCGCTCACCTACGTGCTCGCCGGCACGGGCACCGTCGGACTCGACCGGCGCCCGATCCACGACGGGCAGCTCGCCGTGCACCGCGACGGCGACTTCTTGCTGCTCGAGGCCGACGAGCACCAGGACTCGCGCACGGCCGCCCTCGAGGTGCTCGTCCTCGGCGGCCAGCCGATCCGCGAGCCCGTGGCCGCCTACGGCCCCTTCGTCATGAACACCCGCGCCGAGCTGCAGCAGGCCTTCGACGACTACCAGGCCGGGCGACTCGGCCAGATCCCCGCCGAGCACATCTAATCAGGCGCGCGCCAGCGTCGCCGCCGCGCGCGCGATCGCTGCACCGCTCGCGTCAGACACGCTGGCTCGGGCCGAACCCCCGACTCGGGTCAGTCCCTCGACCTCGCCGCGCACGACAAGGGTCTCGTCACAGCGCGGGTCGCGATCGATCTCGAGCGTCAGCGCGGTGATCGTCGACGCCGGACCCGACCCCATCGCGACGACGTCCACGGCGAGCACCATGGCCGCACCGAGCGCGACCGCGAGCACACCGGCGCTGACGACGCCGCCGGGCCCGCCGGACACGGCCTCGGGCACGAAGGCTCCCTCGACCCAGCCGAGGTCCTCGCCGTCGACCCCGCCGCGGGCGAACGTGACGCCGAGCGCCACGGCGACCGGCGGCGTGCGCTCGGCGAGCCACTGGTCGACGCCGACGGGAATCACGGGGCGAATCTAGCCCGGCGCCAGGACCATCGTCTGGCGACGACGTCTAGGATTCGCACCGAGGGCTCGCCCAGTAGTGAGAGGATCGCCCATGACGACAGCCGTGATTGTTGACGCAGTGCGCACCGCCGGGGGCCGGCGTAACGGGAAGCTGCGCAACTGGCACGCGGTGGACCTGGCGTCCGAGGCATTGCGGGCGCTGGCGAGTCGCAACGACCTCGATCCGTCGGCGATCGACGACGTCATCATGGGGTGCGTCTCGCAGACCGGCGAGCAGGCCTTCAACGTCGGGCGCAACGCCGTGCTCGCAGCTGGCTGGCCCGAGTCGGTGCCAGCGACGACCGTGGACCGCCAGTGCGGCTCGAGTCAGCAGGCGATGCACTTCGCCGCCCAGGGCGTGATGGCCGGCGCCTACGACGTGGTCGTCGCCGCCGGGGTCGAGGTCATGACGCGGGTCCCGATGGGCTCGTCGATCGGCAAGGACTCGGGCTTCCCCTTCGGACCGCGCGTGACCGAGCGCTACGAGCCGGTCGGCGGGCTGCGCAACCAGGGCATCGGCGCCCAGATGATCGCCGACCAGTGGGACATCACCCGCGAGGAGCTCGACGCCTTCAGCATGGAGAGCCACCGCCGCGCCGCGCGCGCCACCGCCGAGGGTCGCTTCGAACACGAGATCATCCCGGTCGCGGTGCGCGACGACGACGGCCGCGACACCGACGAGTGGCTGCGGACCGACGAGGGGATCCGCCCGGACACCTCGCTCGAGGCCCTGGCCAACCTGCGCCCGGCGTTCCAAGAGGGCGGGTCCATCACGGCGGGCAACTCCTCGCAGATCACCGACGGCGCCTCGGCCGTGCTCATCATGTCCGAGGAGCGCGCCCGGGCGCTCGGCTACACGCCCCGCGCGCGCTTCCACGCCTTCGCGCTCGCCGGCGTGGACCCGGTCACGATGCTCACCGGTCCGATCCCCGCCACGACCAAGGTGCTCGCCAAGGCGCGGCTCACGCTCGAGGACATCGACCTCGTGGAGATCAACGAGGCCTTCGCCTCGGTGGTGCTCGCCTGGCAGCGCGAGCACCACGCCGACTTTGACAAGGTGAACGTCAACGGCGGGGCGATCGCGCTCGGCCACCCGCTCGGCGCCTCGGGCGCGAAGCTGACGGCGACGCTGCTCAACGAGCTGGAACGCACCAACGGGCGCTACGGACTCCTGACGATGTGCGAGGGCGGCGGCTTGGCCAACGCCACCGTGATCGAGCGGCTCGGCTAGCGATACCGCGTGGCCATGTAGAAGGCCGAGAACATCGCGAGCAGCCCGATGCCCAGGTACCACGCCGAGGTCGAACCCGGCAGGACCTGGAGGTAGTTGAGCACGATGACGATCAGGCCGAAGAGCAGCAGGTCGAGCAGCATCCACCCGTACCAGTGGGGGCTGTGGTCCGCGCCGGGCGGCCGAGGCGGGGTGTAGCGGCCGCGCTGCTCAGCGGTGACGTAGCGCCCCATCTCTTTGCTGGTTCGCCGCTTGGGCCCACTCGATGCCATAGGCGTCCATGGTACCCAATCACCCGCGGGCCGCGGCGCTACGGACAGACGGTGACGTCCACGCTCGAGTCGTAGGGCACCGAGATCCCCGGACCGGGATTCTGGCTGATGATCTGACCCGACGTTCCTGGCGTCAAACAGTCTGTCGGCAGGGCGTCGGTCACCTGGCCGAGGTTGAGGCCCTGGGCCGAGAGGGTCGACGACGCCTCAGCGGGCGTCTGGCCGATCACGTTGGCGACGTAGACCTGGCAGACCCCCGAGGACGTGACCAGCTCGACTGACGTGCCCGACGTCACCGGCTGGCCGGCGGCCGGGATCGTGCGAAGCACCAAGCCCTGGGCCACCGTGTTCGAACAACCCGTCGTGGTCGAGCTCACGGTCAGACCGTTCTGACCGAGGGTGGCCGCCGCCTGGAGCGGCGAGTCGCTGCGAACGTCGGGCAGCGGGAAGGTCGCCCCCTGGGAGAGCACGGTCAGCACGACCTTCGCCCCCGCGTGGGACTGCGTGCCGCCGGTGGGCGTCTGGGAGAGCACCGTGTTGGGCGCCCCGCCAGCCGGCGCGGTGGAGGTCTGGTTGACCGTGACCACGAAGCCGAGTTGCTGGAGCGCACTGAGCGCTGTCGAGAGAGCCTTGCCCGTCTCGTCGGGCACCGTCACCTTGGCTGGTGCGGGACCCTGACTCACTTGCAGCGAGACGGTGTCACCCTTCTTCACCGACGTGCCCGAGGCGGGGTCGGTCTTGACCACGGTACCCGATGCCTTCGAGGAGTACACGAGTGTGGTCGAGCCGATCACGAGGTTGTCCGAGAGCAGGGTCGAGGACGCCGACGCGACCGTCTGGCCGACGACGTCGGGCATCGTGGACACCGTGCTCGACGTCGCGAGCCGAGCGTAGGCGTAACCACCGGCTCCGAGCAGCACGATGACCACGACCGCGATCACGAAGCCGCGTGCGCCGCCGCGTCGGCGGCGCACGTCGGTGCGCGGGCCCGACATGACCGGCACGGCCTGGGTCCGCTCGCCGGGCGTGACCGCCGCGACGGCCCGGGTGACGTCGGCGCCGTAGTAGGCGCCGTCACGCGTGGCGGCGTGCACGGGCTGGCCCTCGGTGAAGCGAACCAGGTCGGCACGAAGCTCGTCGGCGGTCTGATAGCGCTGGTCCGGGGACTTGGCCAGGGCCAGCATGACGATCGCCTCGAGATCCGTGGGGACCGAGTCCGAGAAGTCCGACGGCGACGGGACGGTGCCGTGGACGTGCTGACTCGACACCGCCACGGGCGAGTCGCCGACGAAGGGCGGACGCCCGACGAGCAGCTCGTAGAGCACGACACCCAGCGAGTAGACGTCGCTGCGGCCGTCGACGGCCGCGCCCTCGGCCTGCTCGGGCGAGAAGTACGTCGCGGTGCCCATGACCGAACCGGCCTCGGCGAGGTGGTCCTCGCTCGCCACCGCCTGGGCGATGCCGAAGTCGGTGACCTTCACCTGTCCGTCGGTGGTGATGAGGATGTTGCCGGGCTTGATGTCGCGGTGCACCACGCCGGCGCGGTGCGCGTAGCCCAGGGCGGCGGCCACCTGGGCGGTGATCTGTGCGGCGCGCGAGGGCGTGAGCGTTCGCGAGCCCCGCACGATCTCAGCGAGCGACGTCCCGTCGACCAGCTCCATGACGATGAAGTAGGTGCCCGCGTCCTGGCCCCAGTCAAAGACCGGCACGATGTTGGGGTGCGAGAGGTTCGCCGCGGCCTGGGCCTCGCGCCGGAACCGCTCGACGAAGGTGGGGTCGGCCGAGAGCTCGGGGTAGAGGATCTTCAGCGCCACGGCCCGATTGAGCAGCAGGTCCTGGGCCCGGTAGACCATGGCCATGCCACCCCGGGCTATCAGGTGTGTGACCTGGTAGCGCTGGGAGTAGATACGGGGATCGCTAACGGGCTCCATACCCGCCCCAGCCTACGTCCTGGCTCGCCCTGATTACCCGCGTCGTCACGGACATGTCGTCGCCGTGCCCGACGCCGGTCGCCCGGCCTGCAGTGAGAGTGCGCCTTCGATGAGACAGCGAATGACCGGTCCGGCCACCGACGCGCCGGTCGCGGAGGTGACTTGGAACGGCAGGACCACCGCGACCGCCACGGTCGGGTTGGTCGCCGGGGCGAAGGCGATCATCCAGTCGTCGGTATTCTGGACCGAGTTGCCGACCTGGGCGGTGCCGGTCTTGGCGGCCACGTCAGCCCACGCCGGGAAGATGCCGTACGCGGTGCCGTCCGATGCTTGGACGACCTCTTGCATCAGGGGCACGATCCGCGCCGCCTGGGCGCTCGTGAGTGGCGACTTCCAGGCGGTGTCCTGGTAGCGTTTGACGATTGACCCGTCGGGTCCGGCGATGTAGTCGAGCAGGTGCGGGGTCATGATGGTGCCGCCGTTGGCCACACCGGCCGCCACCAGGGCCATCTGCAGCGCCGACGCGCGGACGTTCTGCTGGCCGATGGCCGAGTACGCGATGCCCGGCTTGTTGTAGAGGAATGACGACGCCGAGGGGAAGAAGCTCGACTGCGCGCCGGGCAGGTCGATCGGGGGCACCGAGTTGAATCCGTAGGAGTTGGCCGTCTCGGCGAGGATGTTGCCCCCGAGGGCGAGCCCGATGAGCGCGTAGCCCTGGTCGCACGAGGGCGGCAGCATCTGGGGGATGTCACCGCCACAGGGGACGAAGGCGTAGTTCGAGAGCGTCTTGTTCGAGTCGGGTAGATGGATCGTCGCGCGGACCGGGAAGCTCTTCGTGAAGAGGCTCGGCTTCTTCGCCACGACCGCGCTCGTGGTCACGATCTTGAACGTGGAGCCCGGTGGGAAGGTCTGCTGGATCGCGAGGTTACCGAGCGGGGGGAACCCGTAGGCGTTGTTGGCGACGTCGGTCTTCCAGGCCTTCTCGGCCACGGCGAAACTCGACGACTCGAACGGCTTGGGGTCGTAGGTCGGGTTCGAGTACATCGCGAGCACCGCACCGGTACGCGGGTCAAGCACGACCGCGCCGCCGTCGCGCCCGGCCAGAGCCGTCGCGGCGACGCGCTGCAGCGACGGCTGGAGGGTCAGCGAGACCGTGTCCGCGGCCGACGTCGGCGCGAGGACCTGGGCCAGGCTCTGGGGCGGCTGCGCGTGGGCGATGAGGTACTGGTTGTACTCGGCCTCGAGCGCCCAGGTCCCGTAGAACGGCGAGGCGAAGCCCACGAGACCTGAGGTGAGCGAACCCAGTGGGTAGACGCGCGTGTAGGGGTAGTAGCCCTTTGACGCCGGGACGGACTGCGCGAGGATCGTCCCGTCGGCGGCCACGATCTCGCCGCGCGGGTACTGGTTGTTGGACTGCGAGTTCCGCGGGTTCTTCACCGAGGCGTCGAGGGCCGGCGCCTTGAAGTACTGGATGTTGACCGCCTGGGCCGCGATCGCCGCGAACAGCAGCATGATGGCGATCGCAAAGACGCTCAGTCGACGCGACATGGCTTAGCCCTTGGCCTTGGTCGTCGTGGTCACCGGACGGGTGGTGGTCGTGGTCGACGAGGCCGGGGTCGTGGTCGTGGTCGTGGTGGGAATGGTGCGCGAGAGGTGCCAGGCCCGATTGAGGTACGCCGCGTAGTTCAGCGCCGACGTGAGCGAGGGCTCACTGATGGTCGCGGCCAAGAGCCGTTGATCGGCGGGCCGCAGATGAGCGGAGGGGTACGACGTATCAAGGACCTTACGCGATGCGAACCATAGGACCCCATTGGGCTGGCCCTGGTAGACGGCGATGTAGCCCGAGTCGTCGGCCAAGTAGTACGTCGAGTACGCGTACCAGTGCATGATGGCGACGAAGCCGGCCGCCACGCCGACGAGGACGAGCGACGCCAGCGCGACGCGCCACGTGAGCCACGACGACCGGCGCCGCGTCGTGCGCGGCGGCGCAACCGCCGCCGGGGCGGTCGAGATCGTCTTCTTCACCGGGGTCATCGTCGACACGACGTCGTCGAACTCGACCAGGACGACCGTGATGTTGTCGTGCCCGCCCGCCTCGCGGGCGGCCGCGACCAGCTTGTCCACCGCGTCCTCGAGGGGCATCGGCGGGCTCGCGAGCTGCACGAGCTGCTCGGGGGTGAGCTCGTTGGACAGGCCGTCGCTGCACAGCAGGAGCCGGTCGCCCGGCTGGGCGACCACCGAGACCATGTCGATCTCGACCGTCTCGTCCATGCCGAGCACCCTGGTCAGTTGGTGGCGCCGGGGATGGACCGCCGCTTCCTCGGGGGTAAGTCGACCCATCCGGACCCACTCCTCGGCGACGCTGTGGTCGTCGCTCAGCTGGCGCAGCGCGCCGTCGCGCAGTTGGTAGACCCGTGAGTCGCCCACGTTGACGAGCGTCGGCGAGACGATGCCGGCCGCGTCCTCGGTCAGCGCGATCGCGATGACCGTAGTGCCCATGCCGAAGTGGTCGGGGTTCGCGACGGCGTC
>JAJXTB010000096.1 GCA_021784205.1 Actinomycetes bacterium | reverse complement strand
AATCCGGCGTGCGCACTGTGCCCGCGCGTGCCCATCACGAGGAGCGACGCGTAGGTCGGCGCCTCGGCGCAGCGCAGCATCACCGAGCAGGCGTCGCCGTCATCGACCAGCGCGCGCACGCGGCCCCGCGCGAGTCCCGCCGCGTCGGCGAGGGCCTCGGCCTCGGCCACCAGGTCGGCGAGAGGATCGGCGTGGCGGTCGTGCTCTCTTAGTCCCACCGCGTGCACCAGCACAATGTCGTCACCCTCGCGAACGTGACGCGCGGCCCACAGGGCGGCCGCGCGCGAGCCCGCCGAGTAGTCGTATCCCACGGCCATCGTCGTCATGACGCGCCACTCTCACGACGGGCGAGCTCGAGGGCGGCGTGGCGTTCGGCCACCACGCGCGCGAGGTGCTCGCGCCCGGGTCCGCCCGAGGACGGCGCCTCGACTTCGAGGTTGGCTCCGAGGGAGGTGGCGAGCGTGGCGCCGGCCGAGGCTCGCAGGGCTTGGAGGTTGTAGCCACCCTCGAGGAAGAAGGCGAGGCGACCGGGTCGCGGCGCGGCGGCGCCGACGAAGCGCGAGAGGGCGGCGAAGTCGCCACTCGTTAGGGCGAGGTCGGCCAGGGGATCACTGCGGTGCGCGTCAAAGCCCGCCGAGACGAGGACCCACGTGGGCGCGAACTCCTCGATCACCGGCGCGGCAATGTCCTCGAGGGCGTGGCGCACGATGTCGCCCGTCGCGCCCGCGGGCAGGGGCAGGTTCAGCGTCGTGCCGATCGCGTCGGGTCCGCCCACCTCGCTAGACACGCCGCTGCCGGGAAAGAGGGGCGCCTGGTGGGTTGAGACGTAGAGCACGCGCGGGTCGTTCCAGAAGATCGACTGCGTGCCGTTGCCGTGGTGGACGTCGTAGTCGACAATCAGGACGCGCTCGCCGGCCGTCGCCAAGTCCGCCGCCGCGACCGCGATGTTGTTGAGCAGGCAAAATCCCATCGCCCGCCCGGCGAGCGCGTGGTGACCCGGTGGGCGCGTGAGGACGAAACCCACGCCCTCGTCGCGCCGACGCAGTTCGTCCGTGACCTCGAGTCCCGCGCCGGCGGTGAAGCGCGCGATGGCGTAGGAGTCGTAGGTCGCGTACGTGTCTTCGTCGATGTCGCCACCCCCGCCGTAACAAAACGCCCCGAGCTCTTCGAGGTAGGCGCCGTCGTGCACGCGCAGTAACTCCTCACGAGTCACCTCGCGCTGCCTCGCGTGCACGAGATCGCTGCCGAGGTCGAGATCGGCGATGCCCGCCAACACGGCCGTGACGCGTTCGGGACGTTCAGGGTGACCCTCCTCCTCGTGGCCCTCGTGGGCGCCGGGTCCTCCGAGAACCAGCATCAGCTCGACGCGTCGTAGGGGGCGATGCGAAAGCGCACGCTGATGATCTCCGCGTCGAGTGACGCCGAGACGTCGAATCCCGAGCCCTCGAAGACGCCCATCATGTCGCGGTTGCTCGCCTGGGTCTCGGCGGTGAAGGTGGTGATGCCCTGGTGTCGTGCGGCGGTGGCCAGGTGGTGCAAGAGCAGCATGCCCAGACCCCGGTGCTGGTAGTCGTCGGCGACAAGGAAGGCCACCTCGGCCTCGTCGGTGCCGGGGATGCGGTCGTAGCGACCCACCGCCAAGAGTTTCTCGTGGTCTTCGACGATCAGGGCGAGACGGTCGTCGTAGTCGACGGTGGTGAGCCAGGCGACCTCGTCGTCGGAGAGCTCGGGGTGAAAGGAGAAGTACCGACGGTAGACCGAGTCCGAGGACAAGCGGTCGTGAAAGGCGATGAGGCGCTGCGCGTCACCGGGATAGATCGGTCGCAGGTGCACGAGTTCGCCGCTCGCGAGGCTGACCTCGCGATCGAGGGCGCGCGGGTAGTTTTCTGGCAGATTCGCCAGCGCCGCCAGGTTGGGCATAGCACTCCCTTCGCACCACACGGGTGCCGACCCCCCTCGGACCCATCATGGCCCCAATCGCCGTCGGGTTCAAGTAGGGGTGTCGAGGGTGAGTGTGGTGAGGCTGTCGTGGCGCACGAAGCCCAGGCGTTGGTAGATCGCGTTGCTGGTGGGGTTGTCGGCGTCGGCGTGCAGCATGACCGTCGCGCCCTGGTCCAAGAGGTGCGAGGAGAGGGCGGCCGTGACCGCGCTGGCGTAGCCGTGCCCGCGGTGGACCTCGGGGGTGAAGACGGGTCCGATCCGCACGACCTGTCCCGCCGGCGTGTGGACGGGGGCGGCGTGGCCGGCCATGGAGACCGCCTCACCGTCGACGCTCCACAGTGAGAGCGCGCCCGCGCGCAAGCGCACGCGCAACGCGTCGTCGTCGTAGCGCGCGGCCCCCGTGAGAGGGCCGTCGATGAACTCGAGGAAGGCGAGGAACCAGCGGCGCGCGATCGCGTGATCGTCAATGGTGGCGAGGCGCCACGAGCCCGCCACGGCGGGCGCGCGCAACTCGTCGAGCGCGTAGAGGTGTTCGCGGCGACCCGGGTGGTCGCGTCGCGCCGAGCCGGGCGAGCCGTGTCGGCGGTAGGACTCGAGGAAGGCCTCGACGGCGCCCGACGTACCGGTGAGAGACGGAAAGCCGTCGTCGTGCTCGGCCACCACCCGAGCCAGCGCGGCCGCGGCGTCGTCGCTCATGGGGCCCAGGTGCAAGGCGAAGGGCGCGGTGCGAAGAGCGGCCCCGATGACGTCTCGACCCTCGAGCACGAGCCAGAACCACGTCTCGCGATAGGTGCGCTGCCCCGAGGCGACGGTGACGGCGACCGAGCCCAGGACGTTCGTGCGCAGGGGCTGGCGCGCGCGGTACTGGAGTGTGTCGACGAGGAAATCCTCGGCCCAGGCGCGACGCACGACCTCCATGGAGTGACCCTAGGGGCGCGAGACGCGCCGGTCAATGGCCCGACCTAGCCGCGCTGGAAGAGGCGGATCCCCACGACCAGCGCGGCGCTGAATATCACGAGCGGCGTGAGGACCGGTCCGATCCAAGGCACCGGAATGAGAAAGAAGACGTCGCGGGTGAAGAGGCTCGTCGGCCAGCCGCTGATGAGTCGCAAGAACAGGTAGTAGGAGAGGTCCCAACAGCTAAAGCCGATGAGAAAGGCCCCCCAGCGCTCTCTCGGGCTACGTCCGGCGGCCAGCGCGACGCCGGCCAGCATGAGAATCGTCGCGGCCTCGCGCACCACCTCCACGCGCGCGAGGTCGTGGGGCAAGAACGAGTGCAGCGCCGAGATGAAAGTGATGAAGCCGAAGTTGACGAGGACCCGGTAGTGGCCGAGGGCGTAGGTGTGCGGCGAACCAAGCACGGTGCGCAGGTAGTAGACGACCGCCGCCTCGACAAAGCCAAAGCCCACGCCGAAGCCGACGAGTCCCGCGAGGGCGAGGGACCGCCGTCGAGAGTCCCCGCGTGGCGCCACGTTCGCAGTGTACCGACGCCCCGGAGCCCTCTCTAGGCGCGCGGCGGCCAACCGGCGATGACGCCGCGGCCCGAGGGGAAGCGCACGTTCTTCGCGCGAACGAATTCGTGCAGCGTGTCCTCGCCGTACTCGCGTCCGTACCCGCTGCCCTTGACGCCGCCAAAGGGCGAGCCCACGAAGTTGCGCCGGGTGTAGTTGTTCACGAAGACCATGCCCACCTCGAGGCGCGTTGCGAGGCGCGCGGCCCGCGTCTCGTCAGCGGTCATGATGGCGGCGGTCAGTCCGTAGTCGGTGTCATTGGCAATCGCGACAGCCTCGTCGTCGCTGGAAAATCTCATCAGTGCACAGATCGGCCCGAAGATCTCCTCGCGGGCGATCGTCATCGTCGCGGTCACGTCGCCGTAGATGACCGGGGCCACGTAGAAGCCCGACGCGAGGTGCTCCTCAGTGGGCACCTCACCGCGGTACAGCAGCGTCGCGCCCTCCTCGAGGGCGACGCGCGCGTAGTCCAAGACGCGGTCGCGCTGGCGCGCGTCGACGAGGGGGCCAATGTCCGTCGTGGCGAGGAGCGGATCTCCCACGCGCAACTCCCTCGTCGCCGCCACGAAGCGCGTGACGAAGGCGTCGTAGAGCGAGTCGTGCACGAGCACTCGCGAGGTGGACGTGCAGGCCTCGCCCTGGTTGTAGAACATGCCCTCAACGGCGATCGCGACAGCATTGTCGAGGTCGGCGTCATCGAGCACGATGAGGGCGTTCTTACCCCCGAGCTCGAGGGTGGTGAAGGTGAGGTTCTTCGCCGCACTCTCCATGACCTTGCGTCCGGTGGCGGTCGCGCCGGTGAAGGAGATCCGCTCCACGCGCGGGTGCGAGGCGAGCGCGGCGCCGGCCGGCATGCCGCTCACCGCGTTGATCACCCCGGGGGGCAGGACCTCGTTGGCGAGTTCGACGAGGCGAAGGACGGTGAGGGGCGCCTGTTCGCCGGGCTTGATGACGACGGTGTTGCCCACGGCGAGGGCGGGCGCGCACTTCTTGGAGAAGTGGATGGGCGGCCAGTTAAAGGGCAGGATCGCCGCCACCACGCCGTAGGGCTCGTAGGTCACTCGCGCTTCGACCGGACCCTGGTCAAGGATCTGCCCGTGGATGAACTCGGTGAGTCCCGCGTAGTAGTCAAAGCTGGTGTGACTCGAGGTCACGTCCACGCGCAGGGCGTCGCGCTGGGGCTTGCCGACTTCGCGCGCGCACAGTTCGGCGAGTTCGTCGGCGTGCTCGCGAATGTGCGCGGCGACGCGACGCATGAGGGCGCCCTTCTCCTTGGGTGCGAGGTAGCGCCACACCTCGTCGTAGGCGCGGCGCGCGTCGACCACCGCCGCCGCCACCGTGACCTCGTCGGCCACCTCGACCACGGCGAGGGGCCGGGCGTTCGCGGCCTCGAGGACCTCGAAGGTGGCGGCACGCTCGTCGGCCACGAACGCGCCGTTGATGAAGGCGCCCCAGCGCGGGCGGGCCTCGAGGAGGGCGCTGGTCAGTGGGGAACTGGATTGCGAGGTTCGGGCCACGGCCAACATCCTTCTCGTCACGTGCAGGCCACCTTAGTGAGCGAGGTGGCGCGCGGCGGGTCGTTATGGGTGTTCTCTCGCGCGCTGACGTCGACAACCGTGCGATGTAGGGGGTGGAGGGACCCCGAGTTAAAAAGTTTCACTCGCTCCTACGCGAGAGCCTCGGTGCGCACGACGTCGCCGAGTGAATCAAGCACGGTATCGAGCTCGGGAGTATCAAGGTACTTTCGTCGCAACGACACCAGCGTGGCGATCGAGGCCGAGTCGACGATCCCGTCGGGGACGAGTCCGGTAACGGGGTCCTTTAACACGGCGAGGTGCTGGCCGGCCTCGAGAGCGGTGATGCCGAGAACGGACTGGGCGGCGGCGATTGTCTCGACGTCGAGGACGCCGGTGACGACGTCGTGGGCGACGTGGCGCATCACGGAGGCGAAGCGCTCGCTCGCCGCGCGCCACTCGGCGCCCAGATCGGCCATCGTGGCGATCACCGTGCCGAGGTAGGGGCCGAGCTCTTCCACCCGCGCGACGAGGTGACAGCCCGCGCTGGCCGCGCGCAGCTCGTTGCCCGCGTTGAGAACGGTCGCGGTGCAGTCGCCCTTGATGAGAGCGCGCGCTCGTAGCGGCGTTGATCCCAGAGCGCTCACCGCGTACGCATCGCGCGATACTCCGTGACGCTCCAACAGGTCGTAGGCCACGAAGGCGAATCCCGATGTCGCCACATCGACACCCAGCGTGGCTCCACGCACGGCCTCGACCGACTCGACGCCCGGAGCGAGCCAGAGCGAGAGTCCGGTGCCGCGATCGAGCGCGTTGAGGACGCGAAGTGAGAGGCGTTGTCCCAGCGGGTTGTTCGACAAGAACTGGTAGGCCAAGACGTTGTCGGGACTCGTCACGGCCACGTCCAGTTCGCCGTGAGAGAGCGAGCGAAACTGCGCGGGGGACGAGACGACCGACAGCTCGTCGACGTTGAGGCCCGCGCGCGAGAAGTCGCCGCGTCGACGGGCCAACTCCATGACGACCGACGGCGTGAACGTTCCGACGCGCAAGGTAGTTTCGTTCACGACGCCATGTTCGCACACGTCGCCGAGGGCAGCACTCCTAGAGTGGACGTGACCCGACCAAAGGACTCCGTGACCCGTTCGACACCTCGAGTGGCCGTGATCTCCCTGGGTGGCACCATTGCCTCCTCCGCGACGCCCGGCGTGAGTGGCGTGACGCCGCGTCTCGACGCGACCGACCTGCTGTCTGGCGTGGGTGCGGTGGAAGAGATCGCGTCGATCGACGCTCGCGCATTTCGTCTCGTCCCCTCGAGTGATCTCTCCCTCTCCGACGTCACTTCTCTCGTCGGAGAGATTCACGCTCGCCTGGACGAGGGCGCCCAGGGCGTCGTCGTCACCCAGGGCACCGACACTCTCGAGGAGGTCGCCTTC
Source organism: Actinomycetes bacterium (assembly GCA_021784205.1). Next base: position 3,752 of record JAJXTB010000096.1, on the reverse strand, counting down.
GCCCTCGACCTGCTCGTTCGCCGCGATGAGCCCGTCGTGGTGACGGGGGCCATGCGTCACGCCAGCGACGCCGGAGCCGACGGCCCGGCAAATCTCCTCGACGCCCTTCGCGTGGCCGCCTTTCCGGCGGCGCGCGGCCTGGGCGCGCTCGTGGTCTTCAACGGTGAGATTCACGCCGCGCGCTACGTGCGCAAGACGCACGCAACGAGTACCGCTACGTTTCGCTCGACGTCGCTGGGTCCGCTCGGATGGGTGAGCGAGGGGCACGTGCGGCTGGGCTTCTCACTGCCTCGTTGGCCCGATCTGAACGTTTCGCTCGAGCCGCCCGCGCCGGTCGCCTTGATCAGCGCGTCGCTGGGTGACTCCCTGGCGCTGCTCGATCACGTGCGCGCCGCGGGCTATCGCGGCGTCGTCGTCGAGGCCCTCGGCGGTGGCCACGTCCCCTCCCGCGCGCTTGAGCGGCTTGAGAAGCTCGCTCGAGAGATACCCGTCGTTCTCGCCTCGCGCACGGGGGCCGGTGAGACCCTCACCAGTACCTATCGCTTCGCGGGCTCGGAGATAGACCTGCTGGCGCGCGGGCTCTTCGGCGCGGGCGCCCTCGACGCGCGCAAGGCGCGGATTCTCCTCAGCGTCCTGCTCGGGGCGGACACGTCGATCGACGGGTGCCGTCGGGCCTTTGTCGAGGTTCACGACGCCATGTTTCGATCCAACGTAGAGCACTGACGCCAGCTCACGAGGCGTCTCTCGACAGCTGGCGCCATGAGTGAATTCTCAGATCCCCCGCCCGAAACGCGGGGGCGAATGTGGCGCGAGCCTAGATTGGGAAAATGGCAAAATTCTGGCGCGCTGTTCTGGGGGTCCCGCTGGCGTTCGTCCTGGTGCTGACCGGTGGACTGACGCTCGACGCGGGCGCCAGCACTACGTTCACGACGCTCTTTTCGAGTTCGGCACTCGGCTGGTCCGAGGGTATGGCGGTTAATGGAGGAAACCTCTACGCGGCGTCCTACGCGAACCAGGCCGTCATCGAACGTGCCGCCGACGGCACCATTTCGACGGTGGCCACGACTCCTGGCAATCCCAAGGGACTCGCCTTTGACGCTCAGGGCAACCTATACATGAGCGTCCAGGGCGGCTGCAACTGCGTCTACGTCGAAAGCGCCGCCCAACTGGCGTCGGGCGTGATGGCGAGTCCCGGCAGTGGTCTCGTCGAAGTTCTCAATACCGGGTGTTACGGCGCCGGGGGACTCGCCTTTAACACGAGTGGCGATCTCGCGGTCAGCATGTGCCCGGGTGGTGTCTCGGAGATCCTCGGCGTCTCGGCGGCCACGCTCCGTGGCGGATCCTTTCCCCTGGGTCCGGGTGCCAATGGCTACCAAGTGATTGCCAGAAGTACCGACTCGTCTTCGACCGACGTGACCTTTGACAGCACGGGCAACCTGCTCTTTACGAACGCGTCCTCACTTGACGGCGTGTCGGCGGCGCAAGTTGCAAACGCGCTCGCCGGTGGTGGCGCCGCCGTACCCGTGTCGCTGGTGGCCGGATCGGTGGGCCTTAGTCGCCCGGTGGGGGTTAAGGCCGAACCCAACGGCAACGTCATCGTGGCCGACGACAACACGGGTCTGGTCTCGGAGTTGAGTGGCCCGAGCGTGCAGTCAGCCCTCTTTGGCGGAGCGCAGGTGTCGAGCTCGAATGTCACCCCCCTCACCACGATCACGCCCATGGGCATGCAACTCGCCTCGCTAGCCGTTGACTCCCGTGGGCTGATCTACGTCGGCGATGGGGGCAACAACTACGTGCGCGTCAGCGCGTCTTACCCAATCGCACCGAAGTCGCTGGTGGCCAGTACCACGTCGTCGAGTCTGAGCGTCCACTGGTCGGCGTCGAACGCGACGTCGTGGCGCTGCACGCTGCTCTACGGCTTCGGGGCACCGTCGAGTTTCACGCAGATCGTGCGAGCGCCCAGTTGCATGTTCTCGGGGCTTGCGGCGGATACCTCCTACGGCGTCTCGATCGTCGCGACGGGAATCGCGGGCAACTCGTCACCGTCTGAGATATTCACGGTCACCTCCCCGAATCGAAGCATCTCGTGTGCTCGGGGACGTCTGGTGCGACACATCACTGGCGTAAGCCCGCGCTGCCCCCTCGGCTTTCATCGCGTCGCCTAGGTCGGCGCCGCCGCGGCGAGCGGGTCCTCTTAACCCCTGGCGTGTAGCGGCACTCGAAACGTCACTCAACTTGTGGGGACTGCGGGCCTGATCAGAATGTCTGGGTGAGGACCCTTCCTTGCGGCCCCGGGCTGTAAGTCTGTGGATGTCACAAGAGCGCCTGTAACATCTCGACACAGCGCACCGATGACCGGCGTCGAGGCCGCTGAAGGGGAGGGTCGACGTGAGAGTTGGCCGTGTCACGAGTCTTGTACTGTCACTTCTCATCCCGGTGGCCTTCGTCGCGGGAGGTGACGTCAGAATCGCGGGAGCGGTGGTGTCCGCCTCGCACCCGACCGTGACACCGTCTTCGACACCGTGCGCCAGCAGCGCCGCGGTGGTGTCCGGCCCTACGCACATCGGCCGCTTCTGGGGCATCGTGCGACCACGAATCATCGGGCCCTCGACCGGCCACTGCCTCTCATCGGTGACCTCGACGTCATCGATGGCGCGTTCGCCGCTCAGCGTGGCGACGGGCGCGGCGACCTTGGTGTACAACTCGGGCTCTCTGATGGGAACGACGAGTGGTACCCCCGTCACGGTGACGCCGGTCTTTTGGACGCCAGCCGGCTACAGCTCCAGCTTCACGGCGGGATATGAGAGTCTGATCGAGCAGTACTTGACCGACGTGGCTCACGACAGTGGCTCGCTGACGAATGTGTACTCGGTACTACAGCAGTACACGAACGCGTCGAGCCAACCCATCAACTACAACATCGTGGCCGGAGCGCCAATCATCGACACGACAGCTCTGCCGACTAGTGGGTGCACACCCGATACCGGTGCGCCCGCGTGCATCACAGATTCGCAGATCCAGTCTGAAGTGGCCACCTTGAAGACGGCGAATGGTCTGGCCAACGACTTTAACCACATCGTCATCATGTACTTGCCCCCGACGCTGGAGGCATGTTTTGGGGCAGCCAATTTGGCCGGAGGCGGTCAGTGCTCGGTGGTGGGTAGCCAAGGGAGTTTCTGTGGCTATCACAGTGCCATCGCGGCGACGAACTCGATCTACGCGGTAATGCCCTACGCGGTCACGCCCTCGAGCGGGCCGACGTGCAGCGTTACCCAGACGCCGAATGGGAACATTGACGCCGATTCTGAGATCAGTGTGACGAGCCACGAACTCAGTGAGGCGATGAGTGATCCTACTAGTGGTGGTTGGTTCGCGACGTCAAATGGCAACGAGATCGGTGACAACTGCAACTTCATCTTCGACTTACCGACGGGTGGGGCGAGTGGTGCCTACTACGACCAGACGATCAACGGACACCACTACTACACCCAAGAGGAGTACAGCAACGCCGATGGCACGTGTATCCAGGGCACGGATTACATGGTGTCCTTCGATCCCAATGGCGCCACGGCTTCGGTGACGTCTCAGCTCGCTGCCTACAACACGACTACTGCGCTCACGTCCAACACGTTCACCCGTGCGGGTTACACCTTTACGGGCTGGAACACCATCTCAGGCGGTGGTGGCACCGCCTACACCAACGGACAGAACTACACCTTTAGTGCGAGCACCACCCTCTACGCCCAGTGGTC
>JAJXTB010000095.1 GCA_021784205.1 Actinomycetes bacterium | reverse complement strand
AGGGGAGCTGGCTGCAACGGGATGACGCCGCGGCTCCTATATTTCTTCGACGAAGACACGATCCCCGTGGGGAAGGCGTTCGACGCGGTTCGTGAGGATGTGTGCTACCCGGGACATCGGAATCTTCCTCAGGTGCCGAGGGGGACGAAGGATGAAGAGTGGCTGTCCGTAATTGGCAAGCAAGGTCTTGATTTGGTTGTCATCACACAAGACAAACGGATCAGGGAGAAACCCGCTGAACTTCTTGCCCTTACGAACAACGGCATCCGAATGTTCAACGTTAGCGCGAAGAAAGATCGAACTAGCTGGGAGAAGTTCGTTCTACTTGTGACGCGATGGGAGAAGATCGAAAGGGAGATTCTTAAGGCAGGACCAGGTCCGTGGGTGTTTCAAGTTACCGAGGCCAAGATCCAGGAACTTCGAGTTCCTATCAAATAGCGACTGGCCGTCCTGGTCCTTGAGAGATTACTGCGGAGACTGCTCGAGGTAGCTCATCGACAGGGCGAGTGAGTTCATCAGAACACTCCATGAAGTCATGTCGAGCCCTTGCCTTCTCCAACCCCGAGTTGCCGCCCGGTCGGCGATCAGCGTCCGCTTGTACCCGCGGTTGATCGACTCGCTGTCGTTGCGCAGTCCGTAGAGGCGCTGGAAGTGGGGATCCGACTCGGGCAGTAGTCGCAACTGATCAGGTCGGCCGTGGCCGCGCTCTCCGGCCTGAGGGTGCGGGCTGATCCACGTGACGTACGACCCCCTTGGACACGGCACCACCACACCGAGGCTGAAGCGCCAGCCGCCCCCGCCGCGCTGGTAGCGGCGCACCTGTTGGCGCCTCAGGGGATCCGAGAGGACCAGCTGGCCCGCGTCGTCGAGGCTGACCTCGTGGACGGAGCCGTTGGAGGCGACTAGGGAGTGCTCGCAGACTCGACCGCGAATCACGTGCCGTGAGGCGCCTAGGGGGATCTGGCGGTGCACGCGCTGGTCCCCATCGCGCCTGCCGGCGTGGACCTTGTTGACGACGAGAAGACCCAGCTCGCTCATCAGGATCTCGTGGTGCACCCCACGGAAGGCCCCGTCATAGACGACGGCCTGGATGGCATCGCCGGCGACGGCGTGGACCTGGCGGATGAGGCGGATGGCCTCGTCGGCCTCGTGTCCACGCTGCTGCACCCGGCCGACGGCGAGGATGACGCGTTGTTGGACCGCCTCTCCGCGCACCGCGATGGCGACCAGGTTGTTGCCGTAGATCTGTCCGTCGTGGCGGGCGTGTTCCTGCGCATCAGGATCCTGGCGGCCCTGCTCGGCCCGGTTGTAGAGGGGGCGCACGATGGTGCCGTCGCCGTAGATCGTGCGGCGCGGGTGGGGTCTCGTTCGCGAGCCCCCCTGGGGCACGAGCAAGCCGATCCGCTGGGCGAGGGCCACCGAGTGAGTCGTGAAGGCGAGCTGGAGTGTCTCGAGGTTCTCATCGTGCGTGAGGTGGTCGCGCACGTGGCGGTAGGTGTCGGCGAGCAGGGGCGGCGTGGTCGCCTTCATCACGACGCCGCCCGGGTGGTGTGCGGCGCCCTCGTTGTAGCGCTCGAGGACGCGCTGCCACGTGTCGCCGCTCAGCAGTTCAGCGTCTAGGCGGTTGGCCGAGCGGTAGATGCGCGCCATCGCCCCGTAGGCCAGGTGCATCGCCAGGGGATGTCGGCGGGTGCGCCGACCGAGATCCCCGAGCTCCGCGGCCAGGTCGTGGATCAGGGGACTGGCGAAAAGGGCGTCGAGCTGCTCAGCCACGCTGGGCGGGCGATGTCGAGTCACTAGAGGTCCTCCTCCACGCTGAGGGCACGACGGGCGACGTCGAGGCTCGTCACCCCGAGCGCCTCGGCCGCCGCCTCGACGCCGAAGCGGACGAGCACCTGGCGAGCGCCCCAGAGGCGAAGAGAACCCGGCCGTACGCCCGGCCCGGTGACGCCGGCTGCGGCGAGGACCTTGGTGAGCAGGTTCGCCATCGCGGCCTGGGCGCTGTGAGGATCGGCGTACCCGACTCGACGCGGGACCACGAACTCCTCGGGACGCGGTCGGGCGTCGTGGTGGATGCGGGTGAGGACGCCCCGTCCCCAGGAGCTGAGATGACCCGTGCGGGGCTGGATCGGCATCGCGCCGGGCAGATCGACCGTCCCGCTACCCAGATCGACGTCACGCCACTGGATCTGCGCGATCTCTCCGGTGGTCGCACCCGCTTCGGCGAGTGCGACGCTCAGGGCGGCGCGCCGTGAGGAGCGCACCCGTCCGAGGGCCGCGATGCGTACGCGCGTTATCTCGGCGTCACTGAGGGGCCGCACCCGGCGCTCGGTCTTGCTCGGCAGCGAAAGGGCCACGGTCGGGTCAACCAAGCCCGGCTCGACCTGACGGAGCGCGGCGAAGAGGCCCGTGAGGGCGCTGCGGCGTAGGTGGGCGGTGGCGAGCGAGGGGTTGTGCTGGCGGCGCGTCTTGGCCCAGATGAAGCCCTCACAGTGCTCGCGCGTGACGGCAAGCAGCGAGGTCACCTCGGTCACCTCCAGGCGGGTGGCGAAGCGTTCGATCAGCCCTCCGAGGCGTTCCCTCGTCGAGACGGATCTCGGCTGCTGTGCCCAGATCTCCCGTACGACGGCGAGCTCGGCTCTAAGACCTTGACCGCGAACCTTGCTCCAGTCTCCGGCCTGTGGTGTGGACTCCATGACCGCACCGTGCCGGTCGGTCAGATCCGTGCACTCACCGTTGGCGGGCCGGTAGGTGATCGCGAATGCCGATCTCACGAGCCACACTCATGAGGTCCTGATGCCCGAGGAAGGCCGCCGCGGCCTCGAGACCGTGCTCGTCGTAGACGCGCCGACCAGCGGTGTTGCGCACCGAGAGGGGAGTGACGGTGGGGTCCTCGCCGAGTCCGGCGCGCACGAGGGCCTTGCGCACCACCATGAGGATCGAGGACTGGACCTTGCCGGGGTCGCTAGAGCGTCCCCCGTAGAGGAGCAGGGAGTCCGATGGGGCGCCGTCGGCCAGGCGCGTGAGCGACGCCCGCGCCCAGACCGCCACCTCGAGGCGTCGCGGAGCGGCCACGGGGTAGCCGAAGCTCGACTCGCGCTCAGTCCCCGGTGTCATCACGGCACAGACGGTGCCGGTCTCGTCCCACAGGACTGCGCTTCCACGGAACCGGTTCAGCTCTCCGCTGGCGAGTCCGGTGTCGAGCGCGCCAACGCTCGCGCAGCGAACGACCGAGCCGAGTGCGCTGTGGCGAACGAGTCCGGACTCCACCTCGGTGAAGGTGCGCCGGCGCAGGTTCCGCGAGGGCGCCTCCCAGCGCGGTCGCCGCAGACCAGGACCGCTCAGCTGGCTCAGGCGCTCGAGCACCTGCAGGCTGGCCCAGCGATCGAGGCGCTCGGCCCAGAGGGTTGGCTCTGCGAGGAAGTAGTCGATCGCTCGAAGCGGGGCGTGGTGCTCGAGGAGCGCCTCGAGCTCGCCGGCGAGGCCGGTGACGGTCTCAATGGCAGCCTCGCTGTAGACGCCGGTGGCGCGCAGGCGCGTGGCGAGGTTCTCGGGCAGGCCATCCTCGTGCCAGGTCTGCCAGCGAGCGGCGCTGAGGGTGGTCTCGGTGGTGGTGTCAGATGAGTTCGTCATGCCCACGACGGTGTGGATCCGCCGAATCGGGCAATCGCCGCAATTTAGGGAACTAGATGGTCACCGTCCGCCGGCGCCGTCCTCGACGGTCCAGGTGAGCCTCGTGCTGGGCGCAGCGCGTGTGACGAGCGGCGTGCACGTCCCAGGCGATGGCGTTGCAGAGCAGACCCGCCCCGATGACGTCGAGGAAGAACGCCTCGGGCTCGAGGCTGCCCGCCCGTCCGCGGGGTAGGAGGGACTTGAGCCAGGAAAAGGAGGACTCGACGTCGCTGCGCAGACCGGCCAGGCCGTCGATGGCGGAACTGACCTCGGGGATCGGGCGAAGCCAGTCCGCGAGGGCTAGTTCGCGCTTAGGGGTGCGCGACGAGGGGCGCGACGCCGTGAAGTCGATCTCGACGCTGAACGAGCCGTGTCGACAGGGGACGCGGTGGGTACCGAGCAGCCGTCGGTCATCCTCGCCGTCCTCGAATCGGGCGCTCAAGCACTCGACGACGGGTGCGTCCAGGCTCACCTCAACCCCCGGCGTCGTGCAGACGAGGGCGCCGTCGAGGGCCCAGAGCTCGTGGTGACACGGTCCGATCACCGTCTCGTGGGCCTCGGTGCGTAGGTAGTGCAGGGAGAGTCGGGCCTTCGGGGCGACCTTGTCGGAGGAGCGGTGACGCGCGCCCTTGCCCTTTCTCTTCTCGTGCCGCCCGTCGGAGCGATAGCCCCCTCGCTGGAGTTCGTAGGGCAGCAGGAGGTGGGGTTGAGTTGGGGAGGCCTCGGGCATCTCGACGATCGGCACGACCCCGAGGCGTAGGAGCTCTCGGATGTGGGTTCCCTGCATGAGCCGGTCGTAGACGACGTGGCTGACCCCGCCACTGGCGAGGCCGATCACTCGGGAGAGGACACCCATCGCCGAGCCGATCTCGTTTCGATCTAGGAAGAGGTCGACCCCGAGGATCACCCGCTGCCAACGCTTGCGCCCGTGAACACCGACGAGCGTGATGGGAACACCCACGAGGCTCTCGTTGCCCTTCTTTCCCTTGAAGTGCGGGCCGAGACGGGGATTCTCCTTTGCCCGCGAACCCTTCACCTCGCCGTTCTCGTCGAACGTGACCTCCGACATCGGGGCGAAGACCGAGCCGTCGCCGTAGATGACCGAGCCGGGCGAGGGCGCGTCCCAACGTGACGTGGGCTCGGCGCTCAATAGGCCGATCGACTGGGCCAGGTTGACCGCGGCCGCGCTGAAGGCCTCCGACAACTCGTGGGGCAGGTCCTCACCGAGGAGGCGACGGATCTTCTCGTACTGGTGGTAGGTCGGGGGCGTCTCGGGTAGGAAGCGTCCCACCCGGGCGGCCGACTCGCGAAGGCCCTCCCAGAGGTTGGTCGAGCGCAGCGCGGACTCACAGGCGTTAGCCGAACCGAAGGCCCAGCGGCCCCCGAGGAAGATCAGGACGCCAAGGGCCTGGGGACGCTTCAGGCGTCCGCTGGATACGTGACGCACCAGGATGTCGGCGAGGTCCTCGAGTCCGGGCAACGCCGCGAGGGCCTCGAGATCAGAGATCGGATTGCGGTCCATGACACGTCCTTTCGCACCGGCACGGCGTGCCGGTGCGAAAGGAAGGTGGGGCGATGGCGCCCGGGGGCAATCGCCTGAAGTTAGGTGTGGCGAATTGGCGGATCCTGTCAACTCCGAGTTGTGCCGAACCCCGGGTGGCCAGCTCGTTCGAGGATGCCTAATCGAGTCGTTCGCTCGGGCTGGAATCAGTGAGCGTCGAGCTCGGCGCGCAGCACCGCGAGGGGGATTGTCTGGCCGTCGCGAACGACTCCCCAGAACGTCCACCCATTGGCAGCTCCGCCGTCGCGCGCGGCCGAGGCGGCGGCCGACGGTGACGAGAACGCCCCGTCCCTAAAGAGGATCTGATCCGGGGCCCGAAAGATTGCCTGCGCGGGCCACTGACCGTTGAGGCTGACGAGTCGATCGCCCTCTCGCAGCAGATTGCCTCCGGCGAGATCGGCGAGTGAGACCTTGGACGTGTTGACCCGGGTACGGGGCTTGCGCTCGACGGCGGCTATCTCCGCCTCTTCGGCGGTCTCGTAACCAAGCAGGCGTAGCGCGTGGGTCACCCCACGCGCGATAGACCAGAGGCTGTTCTGGTCCCACGGGGCCACGGTGTCGTCGCCGGGATTCTGCCGATTGGAGGGCTGGGCGTAGTAGGAGTTGGCGAGCAGGCTGAAGACCTGGCCCTCGAGCCAGCCGATCTCGGCAGTATGGAAGGGCTCGCGCTGGTTGGATATCACGAGAAGAGCGCGTCGCCAGCTGTCCTTCTCCTTGGTGTGGCGCAGCAGGCGGGTCTTGACGCTTCCGGCCTTGCCGACGTAGGCACCCCATGTTCCATCAGCGCCGATCGGGTCGAGCAGGACGTAGATGCCCGATGTGTCCCACTGGTCGGCGAGGTGGGTGACGAAGTCCCGGTGAACGTAGGCCAGGCGCAGCGCGTGGTTGCGGTCGACCAGTTCGATCGCGTCACCGGGCTCGTCGGGCACGAGCACCGTGAAGGGAAAGACGTCGGAAGACATGTTCTCGAACGTACCTCACGGCCTACATGGGGGCCAGGTGAATGCCCCAGAAAGGAGGTGACTTCAAGGAGTTGCTGGGAAAGACGCGATTTAACTGAATCAGGTTCGACGCTTTTCCCGGAGTCAAGATCCGTGCTCATACGGGCGGACCGCGGTTCATTCATATGGCATAGCCTCAACTCTCACCCGTCACGAGCCTCGTGAGAGAAGACTCCCTTCATCGTGCCCCAGGGTTAGCGTGAGGAGTACGGCATTGGCGGTGACGAGCGAGGGGAAAAGGGTGACCAGTTTCTACGACATTCTGGACGGACTGCGCGCCTCGGCCCTCGACGAGCATGACAAGGGCAAGCGCTTCGAGAACCTCGTGCGGCGCTTCATGATGACCGAGCCAGCGTTCCTACAGCGCTTCGAGAAGGTCGTCGCCTTCAGCGAGTGGCCGGGTCGTGAGGACACACGTGATCGGGGCATCGATCTCATTGGCTACGAGCGTGTGACCGGTGAGCTCTGCGCCATCCAATGCAAGTTCTACGGCGAAGACGAGTACATCGACCAGAAGACGATCAGCACCTTCTTCACTGAACTTGGGAAGAAGGACTTCTCTTCGGGCATCATCGTCACGACGTCGAACAACTGGAGCCAGAACGCCGAGCACGCACTCGAGGATCAGACCAAGCCAGTACAGCGGATTGGACTGGAGCACTTCACTCAGGCTGATATTGACTGGTCGAGCTTCGCGCCCGAGACAGAGACGCTCGCGCGTCTTCCGAGCAAGCAGCTTCGTCCCCATCAAGTCGAGGCCCTAGAGAAGGTCGTGGCCGGATTCACCTCGCACGAGCGAGGCAAGCTGATCATGGCGTGCGGCACTGGCAAGACGTTCACGTCATTGAAGACCGCCGAGAGGATGCTTGCGAATGGGGGCAACGTCCTCTTCCTCGTACCGTCGATTTCACTCCTGAGCCAGACCTTGCGCGAGTGGACCGCCGAGTGCACGCAGGAACTTCGCTCCTTCGCCGTGTGCTCTGACACCAAGGTGGGCAAGAACAAGGGCGAGAACGACGACATCGCGTCGTTCGATCTTGCCTATCCGGCGACGACCAACGCCAAGCGCCTTGTCGAGAACTTCCATCGCCGAACCAAAGGGTTCAGTGGATTGACCGTCATGTTCTCGACGTACCAGTCCCTGGACGTGATCCATCAGGCGCAGCAGCAGGGCCTGCCCGGCTTTGACCTCATCATCTGCGACGAGGCCCACCGGACCACGGGCGCGACCTTGGCCGACGAAGAAGAGTCGACGTTCGTCAGGATTCACGATGGCGAGTACATCGTGGGCGCGAAGCGTCTCTACATGACGGCGACTCCGCGAGTGTACGGAGAGTCTGTCAAGGCCAAGGCGGAGTCGGTTGATGCCCTGCTCGCCTCGATGGATGACGAGTCTCTCTACGGTCCGGAGTTTCATCGACTCATGTTCGGCGAAGCTGTGGCCCAGGGACTGCTCTCTGACTACCGCGTTGTGACTCTCTCAGTCTCTGAGGAGTTCGTCGCTGGACTGATGGCTGACCAGCAGGCGAACATGCTGGATCTACCCATTGATGACATCGCGCGAATAATCGGCTGTTACAACGGACTCGCGAAGAACGCTGACAGCAGCGATCAGTTCGCCGCCGACCCTGCACCTATGAAGCGGGCAGTCGCCTTTGCGAGGTCCATTCGAGACTCCAAGGCGTTCACGAATCGCGCCGCCGAGGTAGTCAACGACCTCCTGCTCACGAATGATGACGAGGAGAGCGTCCGGCTCGACGTCCATCACGTTGACGGCACCCACAACGTATTGAAGAGAAACGCCGAACTTGAGTGGTTGAAGGCACCCGGGAAGCCCAACACGGTGCGCGTGCTGTCGAACGCTCGGTGCCTGTCTGAAGGTGTTGACGTCCCGGCGCTTGACGCCGTCCTCTTTCTTAGCCCACGCAACTCCGTGGTCGACGTTGTCCAGTCCGTCGGTCGGGTCATGCGCAAGAGTGACGGCAAACAGTACGGGTACATCATCATCCCCGTCGCGATCCCGAACTTCGAGGACCCGGTTGCAGCCCTCAATGACAACAAGCGCTACAAGACGGTCTGGCAGGTGCTCCAGGCCCTCCGTTCTCACGACGAGCGATTCGCCGCGATGATAAACAAGGTCGACCTCAACAGAGCCCTTAGCGAGCAGACAATCTTCGGCGCGGTTGGCGAGAGAGATAACCCGGACGAGTCGACGAGCGCGGAAGAGCCCGTCGAGCGCCAGAAGGTCTTTAATCTCGGTGACCTGCCCGAGTGGGGTGAGGCGATCCTGGCCAAGCTCGTCTCCAAAGTTGGGCAGCGCACGTACTGGGAGGACTGGGCGAAGGACGTTGCGGACATCACGCAGCGATTCCAGACACGCATCGCCGCCCTCGTCGAGCGTGGCACTTCAGCGCAGCGAGAGGAGTTCGCGGAGTTCGTCAATGGGTTGAGGGCCGTCATCAACCCCAGTGTCACTGATGAAGCAGCAATCGAGATGCTCGCCCAGCACATGGTGACGAAGCCCGTGTTCGACGCCCTCTTCGAGGGGTATAGCTTCTCGAACTCCAACCCGGTGAGTCAGGTGATGGAGAGGATGCTCACGACGCTCGAAGGGGCGAACCTGGAGAGCGAGACGGAGAGTCTGTCCAAGTTCTACGCGTCGGTGCGCCAGAGGGTCGAGGGCATTGAGACTGCCGCGGGCAAGCAGCAGATCATCAAGGAGCTCTACGACAAGTTCTTCCAGGGCGCGTTCAGCGTCACCGCCGACAAGCTCGGCATCGTCTACACCCCCGTCGAGGTCGTGGACTACATGATCCACGCGGTAGAGCGAACACTCCAGGAATCGCTCGGTGCGTCGCTCGGTGACAAGGGCGTCCACGTCCTTGACCCGTTTGTTGGAACCGGAACCTTCATTACTCGCATCATGGGTTCCGGCTTGATCAAGCCTGAGAATCTCGAGCACAAGTATCGCTACGAACTCCACGCCAACGAGATCGTGCTCCTCGCCTACTACATCGCAGCGGTGAACATCGAAGAGACCTTCCACGGGGATGGCTTGGGCACCTACATCCCCTTCGACGGCCTGGTCCTCACCGATACATTCCAGATGACGGAGCACAGCACGCGGAATCAGATGCGCAATGACCAGACGTTCGTCTACAACTCCAAACGCGCCGTCGACCAGGTGGATTTGCCCATACAGGTGATCATCTCGAACCCCCCGTATTCGGTGGGTCAAGAGCGTGAAGGCGATGGCGACAAGAACGAGAAGTACACGGACCTCGATGTACGAGTAGCGGCGTCGTACAAGGCCAAGACCCAAGCCACCAATACGAAAGCTCTCGATGACAGCTATATCCGCGCGTTTCGCTGGGCGAGCGACCGAATTGGCGAACAGGGCATCGTTTGCTTCGTGAGCGGAGGTGGGTGGCTCATCGGCAATGCGATGGATGGCATGCGCCGCTGTCTTGTCGACGAGTTCGCCGAGATCTACGTGCTCGACCTTCGTGGGAATCAGCGCACGACCCAGGGCGAGAAGAGCCGCAGAGAAGGCGGAAAGATCTTCGGTGGTGGCAGTCGCACCGCCGTCACTATCACGTTGCTCGTGAAGAAGAAGGGGCACGCCGGTCCGGGCACCATCCATTACCACGACATCGGCGACTACCTAACTCGAGAGGAGAAGCTCGCAAAACTCGTCGACTTCGCCGATAAGGGCCCCGAGTGGACAACGATCGTGCCCAATGAGTTCGCCGACTGGATCAATCAGCGTCGCTCCGACTACGGCAAGCTAGCCCCGCTGGGCGACGAGAACGCGAAGGGCAAGGAGAGCGATGCGATCTTTACGACATTCTCGTTGGGTGTAGCGAGTGGGCGTGATGCGGTCGTATACAACTTCAGTCCACTAACTCTTCACGACACGATGGCACAAGTTACCCAGAAGTATGAGGAAGTTCGAGCCAGAGCAGGCGTCGTCAGTGATGAAGAACTGAAGAAGTCGAAGGATCTCAAGTGGAACAGAGA
>JAJXTB010000094.1 GCA_021784205.1 Actinomycetes bacterium | reverse complement strand
CGCCCAGTCCGACGGCTCCGTGGTGACTAACAACGTCTTCAAGGTGCTCGTGGCTCGCGCATAGCCAGCCAGGGTGCTGCAGATCTAACGGATGGCGGTTGGGCCTCATCGTGGTGCTGTGGCGGGGTGTTTACGAAACTCCCAGCGCCAAGCCACAACTGGAGTGTGGCAATGCTCCGAGACGGCTGTCCACACGTTTTTGAGGGAGTTGACCACATGGTCAAAGCCTCCAGAAGAGCCAGGCCAGTTCATCTGTCTGAATCCGCCCCACTGACAATTCAGAGTTGGTGAGTAGCGGCTGGCAAGAGGAATACGGTTGTGACGTGGACAGGACAACGACCGTGGTGGTTACGGCCGATGGACGTGAACTCTGCGTTGAAACCGGTGGCGACCCCGACGGTGGTGCGGTTTTGGGATTCCAGGGATCACCCTCCGGCCGACGAACGATGGACGAGTGGCTGGAAAGTGCTGCCATGAATGGTGTCTTCCTTATCAGCTATGACCGACCGGGCTACGGCAACTCGACGAGCCACCCAGGCCGAACTGTCCGGGATTGCGCCAGCGACGTCCGCGACATTGCTTCGGCCCTAGGTGTGCAGCGTCTCGCGGTATGGGGAGTTTCAGGGGGAGGGCCCCATGCACTTGCGTGCGCGGCACTGCTCGACGGGCTGGTTTGCGGATGCGTTGCGTTCTCCTCACTTGCACCATTTGATGAGCACAGACTCGACTGGTTCGAAGGCATGGGCGGCGACCTCATCGACGACGTCCAGCTCGCACTGGACAGCCCCGAGGCTGCCCGCGAGGCCTGGATGAAATTTCGCGTTGACCTACTAAGTCTCTCGCCCGAACAGATCGAACTACGGGCTCAGAAACTCCCCCCGGCCGATGTGACCGCTGAGCCCTACTTTCGGTGGCTGCTCTCGACGAACTTCAGGGACGCCTTCGCACCCGGAATCGAGGGCAAGTGGGAAGACGGCTGCGCGTACCTGTCGCCGTGGGAGGTAGACCTTGAAGACATCAACGTTCCGGTCCGTCTCTGGCACGGAACGTCGGATGACGTAGTTCCAATCCAGCACAGCCTGTGGCTCGAAGACCGCATTTCTTCTTCTGAATTGCATCTGGCGAAAGGTGAGGGGCATCTGAGCGTCTTCATCAACCACTTGGCTGAAGCGCAAGGTTGGCTACTGGAGCAGTTCTAGTGGATGTCAACTCTCTCGGTCGGCACGACGTAACGGTGGCGTGTCCGCAGTCGCTGGCGGTGAGCGTTGATTGACTCAGGCCCTGGATCGTCGCACCAGTAGCAGACCCGCGCCGAGCAGCAGCACCGCGCCTGCCAGGTAGAGACCGCCCTCACGCAATTGCAGCACCCAGTACTCACTGTCGGCCACGTACAGCTCGACTTCGTGAAGGCCCAGCCTCCGCAGACACGCCGCGTACCCAGTCGGGCCGGTCACATTCGACGGGCACTTGTTGACGGCGTCGAGCCACGGTGTCTCTTGACCCCAGGTGACTAACGTGTTGCCCGCGCCAGCGGGCACGAAGCCGTCGAATACGACCCACGCGTTCGCGGGCGCCCTCCCCGTCGGTATGCCGAGAGTAACGCCCTGCTTCGTAACGGTCGTCAGCGTGAGCGTGGTCGAACGGAGCGGGACGAGGTTCGTGCGCACGTCGGTCTGCATGGTCCACGGGAGGACAACCATCACGGCCAAACCGACGGCGATCGTCCAACCGGGGCGCCGAAGGACAGTGCCCACGGTCACCGTCACGGCGAAGGCGAAGACGCCGGTCGTCAGCGGCATCCAACCGGCGTAGGTGAAGCCGTTCGTCGAGATTCGTGGGGTCCATCGCGAGGCAGTGAGCCACCACGAGACGGTGACGCAGAGCGGAATCGCGAGCAGCACCAGCGATCCGAGTCCCACCGCGATCTTGGTCGCGAACCAACGGCCCCTCGTGATCGACTGGGTCCACGCGGTGCGCACCGTGTTGCGATCCATCTCGCCAGCCACGGTGTTGGCCCCGAGCAGTAGACCAAGGACGGCGGTGGGCAACGCCGCGAACCAGTGGACGTAGATACCGGAACCGATTACGTTCAGGTACTGATTGTTCTCCGTCTGACAGCGGGTTTGATACTGCGCGGCGAAGCCGTTGCCGCCGTGGCAGGGCTGGCCCAACCACTGATGGCGCAGGGCCTCGATGTGCAGTCCGTTGACGATGGCGTAGGCGATGAGGAGCAGGCTCACCGCGACGAAGAAGAGGTAGACGCTGCGCTGCAGACGCCACGCCATCCAGGTCACGAGACTCCTCCACTGGCAGCAGAAGTCGCGTCGTGGCGAGGTTGGGAGAGAGTAGAGCCCGTCCCCAGCCGCAGGTAGGCCATGATGATTTCGTCCAACGTCGGTTCGGAGACCTGCCAGGTCTCATCCACGAGGGGCAGGGTCATCTGGACGAGGTGGGTCACCTCTCGACTGCTGGTTCGTGTGTCGATCGCCGCGACACCCTCGGGAAGTGCCGGTGCGTTCGATGACGTCGCGCTGAGGAAACGGTGACTTTCGACGATGAATTCGAGGTCGTCGGCGAGAACGATTCTCGAGTGCGACATGATAACCAGGTAGTCACAGATCGATCCGACGTCACCGAGGGCGTGCGTGGAGAGCACGACGTTGGTGCCGCGCTCGGCGACCTCGCGCATCAAGAGGCGCAAGAGGTCCTCGCGGGCGACGGGATCGAGTTCGGCGGCCGGTTCATCGAGGATCAGCAGTTCGGGTTGCTTCGCGAGGCACATGGTGAGTGCCACCTGGGCCCGCTGGCCACCCGACAGATTGTCCACGCGATCACGCAGCGAGATGCCCAGTTGGTCGACGTAGCCGTGGGCGGTCGCCATGTTCCACGTCGGGTTGGTGCCCTCACCGAAGCGGAACATCTCGTCGACGCGGAATCCTTGATAGAGGGGCCGCACCTGGTCCAGGTAGCCCACCCGCTTGAGCAGCGATGGGTCACCGGCGCCCGGTACGGAACCGAGGACGGTGATCTGGCCCGACGTCGGTCGCGAGAGTCCCGCCGCCATCCGCAGCAGGGTCGACTTCCCCGCGCCGTTGGGACCGACGAGCGCGGCGACCTTGCCCGACGGAATCGAGAGCGTGCAGTCGCGTAGTCCCCACTTGCGGCCGAATCGCTTGGCGAGACCGTTGGTCTCAATGACCGATGTCGTCACGAGATCACCCGTTCGTCATGGTTGAGGATCCGACGAAGAAGTTCGAGCATGTCGTCATCGACGAAGCCAGCGGCTCTCGCGCGTTGCGCCCAGAGCTGCAACTGGTGAGAGAGCTCAGCGTTCCCAACTTCAGTGGTGTGAACGTCGGGGTTCTGCGTGATGAACGTGCCGAGGCCGAGGCGACCTTCGGCGAGTCCCAGGTGTTCGAGCTCTCGGTACGCGCGGTGCACGGTGTTGGGGTTGATCGTCACCTGCGTCACGACGTCGCGCACCGATGGCAGTTGGTCACCATCGCGCAGTCGCCCCATCGCGACGGCGTGGCGGACCTGGTCGACCAACTGTCGATAAGGCGCGATGCCGCTTCGCGGGTCCAGGCGGAAGATGATGCTGGGTTGCCTCTCGGTCATGTCCTAGTACACTAGTGCACTAGTACACTACCCGGGGTCCGTCAACCTTTGGGACGTTGCGACTTCGCGGTGGAATCGGGTCCGCCCCTTTCGACGGCTGCGAGGTCCGGGATTGCGGGGCCGTCCCCCACGAGCTCATCACGAGGAATGTCCACAAGTCGTCATTGGGACCCGGTTCCTTGGGCTTAGGGTGAGTATCACGCCGTACATGCCTTCCGCGGTTCATTACTCCACAACTACGTTGGTCTGCCGCTAGCCGTTTTGCCGGGGCCAGGCGCCGGGCTCAATTGGAGTAGCGTCGAGCCAGCCATTGCACGGGCGAGTACTCGATTGCAGCAGCCCAGACAGATGCCCCACACCATGCAGGAGTACAACAGACACGCTGACTGTCATCGGACATGTCCTATTCAACGGGAGATTGTTGACGGTGTTATCGCTCCAGGAGACGCCGAGGGATGCGGCGCCTCCATGCGCGAGGATCACCGTCACGCTTCGGGGTTCAGCGAAGACCATCGACGATTCGTGGACATCGCGATGGTCAACTGCGACTCCCTTGGCATTGAAGAACTTGACTTGGGCATATCCTCCGATACGACACGATGCGCCACGGTTCGCGATGACAAATGCCATTGCGCCCGTACCGGCGAATCCCTGTGTACCGCTGGCAAGGATCACCAGTTGGTTCTGAACGCATGGTGGCGGTAATCGCGCCGCCGAGGTGGGCGACGTCGATAGTGCGGGAAAGATCAAGCAGGAGAGCCCTATGGCCGAAAGAGCTCGGACAGTGTGCATGGGTGGATCCTAAGACCCGCACGTGTACTGGTGAATAGCATGGCAGCAGCGCCAACAGTCCATTACGGCGTTCGCATCGTCGCCGACGCTGCCTCCGTGAAGAGCGGCCCTCAGTCGTGGATCGTCGTGAACCCTGATGAACCGTTGGTGACGCATGTGAGCCATAATGCGGCGTGGTCACTCTCCGACGACTCGTTCTCGCCATCGCCCTCGTTGGGGCGAGCGCCGCTGCGGCAACGCCATCGAACGCTTCGACCAGTGGTCATTCGGTCCCGTGGGCATCGCTGGGTGTCGTGCGCCCCTCACTCATCCAGCCCTCCGCGTGGGGAAGTCCGATCGCCGCTCAGCCGAGGAGCGCGACTACTGGGTGGTGCGCCTCTAATGGCGTCGAGATCTCCTCGGGCGCAGGCAGGACGGCGCTGGTCCCAGATACCGCGGTGGGACCCATGCTCAAGCGCGCCCACCTGGCACTGTCCGGTCTGCCCGGGAGTACGAGACCGGTCGCCACATGCGAGGACATCGCACTGGACCCGCTCCATCCAAAGACTGTCTACGTCGGCTTCCAGGCGAGTGAGGGCGGATCCATTCCACCCTCCTACGACGTCGCATTGGTGACCACAAACAGGGGTAGGAGTTGGCGGTTCGTGCCACCGCCGAAGGGCTACTCGCGCACCGACTTCGCCGGTTTCGTCGAACGTCCGGGTGGCGTGGCGTTGCTCTACGCGCCCAACTACTTCTTCCCCTTAAAGCCGGGTCAGTCGGCCACCTTCGTCGTCGCGACGTCGCCAACGGGCGGGCGTACGTGGACCGACGGGCAACTGCACTGTCCGGCCGGCGCGCCTTGTGTGATCTTTGGCCCCGAGGCTCCTCAGGGCGCGTGCGGGATGTCCGAGTGGCAGCAGTCCGTGCTCGTCGGGAACACCCTCGGGTACAAGGGCGCGACGCGATGGCGCGCAGCGGGTGCTGTCGCGTCGGTGAACCAGTGCGGCAGCCAGCAACTGATCGACACGGCGTCCGGCTACGAGTTCCTCGTCGATCGCAGTAGGCCAGACGCCCTCCTCTACACCCGTGACGGCCTCCACTGGACCGCGGTGACACTCCCGAAGATCGACGGAGGACCCGTCGGAGGGCGCTTCGCGCCGTTCGGCGAGATCATGACGCTCGCCGCCAACGGCGCCCTCATCGCGGTCGTCGGCTCTCCGCTCGCGACGCCCGAGCACCTTGAATTGCTGAAGCCACGATCGACCGCGTGGTGTGCTGCCAACGCCGTCCTCCCAACGTCCACTCGACAAGACCCGGTTGCCGCCATCCAGTCAAGTGCGTCGGCGTTGGTGGTGAAGTTCCTCACGCCTATTACGACGAGCAGCGGGACCAAGGCAATGGCTCGAACCTTCCCGCTCGCCACGCTGCGGTGTCGAACCTGAACCTCGGTCAGTTACGCACTCGCGCGCTGCGCCGCTCGACGACGTAGCGCCCTCATCGTGCCTTCCGGGGTCGACGCCGAGGCGCGTTCACCTGGTCATACGGCGTGACTCCGTCCAGCACCTCTAGCACCGAAAACTCCAGTGCACCGGCCAAACGATCCAGTACCTCGAGTGACGGGAGCTTCCTCCCCTCGCTCGACCTCAGAGACATAGGCCAGCGACACTCCAGACTGAACAGCCAAAAGTGGGTCTCTAGTTGACGGCCACTCGCCCAGTCTGGCAAGGGTCCCTGGGCTGAGGGGTCAATCGCCTCATCGCCGCAGAAAGCACTTCAGGACGAACGTATCCCCGGTTCTGAGTTCAACGGGTGATACTCCGCGGAGGCCCAGTCCCGACCACTTACGGGAAGCGCCTGCCGAGCACCACCCCTGAGGTGAGCGTGCTGGCGAGCTTCGTGCAGACTGCGAATGTGCGAAGCGTGTAGTAGAGCTCCGCCCCACTCCGGAAGACCAAGCGCACGCGCGAGGCGTTCGCAACATGTCCACACATTGACGAAGGGGCGTTGGCCGCCGTTTCGATGCCCACGGTGACGCTTGCGACTGCCCCCCGCTTCAGGACAATTGTCTTGCCGCGATCGGCGAAGTTGAGTTTCTTCGCCGCGGGCCCGACGGCTCGAAAGACTAGGAGCCCGCCTGATCTCACGAAGTTGCCGAACTGGGTTGAAGGCGTCCCCGACAGCGTGCAGGCGCGCGACGCGTGGTTCGTGATGAGGAGTGCCTGATAGGCGGTGCCGGAAGCCGCGCCAAGGTGACCCACCGTTGGCATGAGCGCCACGCTGCGGCACGTTGCTGGCGTAGATGCGCCAGCTACCGCCACTGATTGCGATGCGTTGACCGGGAGGGCAAGCGTCACCGCCGTCGTCGCACCAAGCAGAAGGTTCCGAAGTCTCATCAGATCTCCCTGCCCCCAAGTCATCGTCGCTGCTTCGGAGCGTCCTCAGTCTCGGTGCTGCGGATCCTGAATGCCAGTCAGGACGGCAAAAGGGCACGCGTGGCCGCGACCTTTGCAAACCCCCCAATTTCTATATTGCTTCGATTGCTCCTGAACGGGATGTCCACACGGGTATCCGACATGTCGACGAACAATCGCCTCGATCGCTTGCATCGGTACTGTCCGCGGAACTTGCCAGAGCGTCAGTGGGACCTCGCCCGCCCGTCCGCCATCGCTGCGGTCGTGGCCACGGGCGCGTCCACCGACGAGTCGGCCATCGTCTTGCTCGGCCACTTGGCACGGTTCCTCGTTTGGCATCCAGCCTGGGACCGCACCGCTTCGCCCGACCTTCAGGTCCTCCTGCGGGAGCCGTACGTCGAGGCGTACGTCGTCGCGTCGGCCAAGCATCGTGTCGCCCGCCCCTACCTGCGCCGCGTCGCCCGAGCCATCGGGGCGGTCCCGGACACGACCGCAGTGAGGAGGGTGAAGCAACGGCCGGCGGCTCGACGCTTCTGGACGACAGTCGCCGACCTCGGATCCTTTACGACGTTGGCTGAGTCTTATCGACGTCGCGGCTACGCGGTTATGGCCACAATCTTCGTGGGCCTCAGCTCCGAGCTCGCCACGGCCGACTGGGACATCGATCGGCTCACCGAAGTGGCGTGTGCACGACGAGGCGAGCCGGGCACTGTCGAGCCAGCCGTCCGTGCGACCGTGGAGCTCAGAGTTGCCCGCGACGTTGAGCCCATGGGGGTCCGTGTCGTTCACTCAACGAAGGCCGAGCCGGTGAAGCCCAAGGTGACTAAGCCGCTGTCGCGCACCGCCGCGGTTCGAGCCGCGAAAGCGGAGATCGCGCAACGCGAGGCGGTGCGGGTAAGCGCTGTACGCGAGCACGTCGAGGTGGGCGAGCTGCCCCAACTCGGCGCTACGATCGCTGGCGCCGTTGCGGCCTTTCGCCCCCACCAGTTCAGCGAAGCGAGCTGGGAACTCGTGGAAGTCGCCACGCGTCACCTGGCGACCGCCTACGAACCGCCGAGCGTCAGCTGGGTCCGCACCCAGATGGGCATCCTCGCGCGGTTCTGTCTGTGGGTGGCGACGCGTCCATCGCGACCGTCGCCGACCGAGGCGCTACAACCGGCCGAACTCCTCGAGCGAGGTCTGGTGGAAGCGTACCTCGCCGGACCGGTCGGCGCGTCGCCCGATTCGACACGCGCCACGGTCCGTTCGGCGCTGCGTCGCGCGGTGAGGCGGCTCGCTCCCGCCTCCGCCCCGCAGGTCATCTCCTATCAACCAGTACAGCCTCCCTATTCGCCCTTCGAGTGCGCGTCCCTGGTGCGACTCGCGCGAAACCAGCCGACCGCGACGCTACGGCGCGAGCTCTCCGCAATCGTCGCGCTCGGGCTCGGGGCGGGGCTCTCGTCGGCCGAACAACGTGGCGTCACGCCGGAATCGATTGTCGAGGGTGAGCTAGACGCCACGCCGGCGCTCTTCGTGAAGGTGGGCGGCGCCACACCCCGAACCGTCGTCGTGCGCGCCACGTATGAGGGCTTGCTGCGCGAGGTCCTGGACCTGCACCGAAAGGCCGGCCGCAAACCCACTGATCCGCTCTACGGTCTCTCGAAGACCCGTCACAACGTCACGAGCCCCGTCACGCAACGGGCCAAGACCGCGCTCACGACGGGCGTCGACGTGGACCCGGCTCGGTTGCGCTCGACTTGGCTCGTGGCCGTCATGAGCGCCCCGGTCCCGCTCGGGGCGCTGCTGCGCGCATCGGGCCTGCGCTCGGCGCGTACGTTGGTTGACCTCCTTGCGTACTGCCTCGAGCCCGACGAAGCGGCCGTGGCGTCGATCTTGCGGACCTATCAGGAGCGGCTGGACGGGGTGGCCTCGTGATCCGGCGTTGCGAAGTCGAGCTGGTCCTGAGGGCCATTCGTCGCAGTGGCGTCGCCGACGACATCGAGAAGATCCTCGTGCCTCACCACACGGGCCGCCCGCGCGAACTCTCCGTCGAGGTTTTCATTGTCGGAGCCGTGCTCGTGGCCTCGCGCGGTCTCACGCTCACGCTCGACAACGTGCACAAGGCCCTGACGCAGTGGATCGCGCCATCGGTGCAGAACGCACTCGGAACACGCATCAAGACCAAGTCGGGTGAGCAGAGCGAGCCCATCACCATTCGCCAGGTCCGGTACCTACTCAGCGCCATCGAGAAGCGCCTGGAGTTCTCGGTGGCCTACGCCCCAGACCTCACCGACGTGGAGCGCGAAATCCGTAGCGGGGCCCTGCAGGCCATCATCGACAAACTGATCGGGGCATCGCACCCGCAACAGATGCCGAAGAAGATCTCGATCGCCTGGGACAGTTCGGGTGTTGAGTCATTCGGCAAGCCGAGGTGGGCGGCCACCGCCACCAGCGAAGCGGTCGACGCGGATCTCGATGACGTGGCAGCTGCAATGGCCGAGGTTCGCGAGGTCATCGAGAAGGGGAAGTCGAAGAAGGTCCGGGCCAAGCGTGGAAAGAAGGAGGTTCGTCAAGTCACCTCCTTCGACCGTGACGCGCACCTGGGTTACCGGACCAAGACCCATGACAACAAGTCGACGAAGCTCTTCGGCTACGACCTCTTCGCGGGCGTGGGCGTGCTGCCCGTCGGGGCCGACCCCGACGAGATGCCCAAGCTCCTGCTCTCGATGACGCTGCGCCCCGCGGCCGGCGACACGTCCGACCCCACGCTCGGCGCCCTTGACCGTCTGGTCGAGGCGGGCTACGAGATCGACGAACTACTCGTCGACCGCGGTTTCTCCTACAAGCGTCCCGAGGACTGGGCGACGGAACTCCACCAGCGCGGCATCAGCCAAGTGCAAGATATCCATCCGCTGGACCAGGGAGTGAAGGACTACGAAGGCATCCGCGTCTTCGGCGGCATGCTGTTCTGCGTCGCGACGCCCGATGAGTTGTTCGACAACCCTCCACCGCCGCACTTCAAGGTTGGCCCGCTGAGAAGGAGAGCCACCACCGAGGAGCGACTGGGTCACGAGTACAACACCAAGGCACTCGACGAGTTCCTCGCCCGAAACGCCAAGCTCCACCAGCACGCGTTCGTCTTCAACCAGAACACGCCCACGAAGAGCGACCCCGCCCAAACGCAGTGGATCTGCCCGGGCAAGGCCGGCAAGCTGAAGTGCGAACTCTGCCCGCTGTCCGAGCACTATCCGGCGGACCGTCCGGTGGTTGAGAACCCCGGTCCGCTCGCTACGGCTCCCAAGGCATGCCGACAGGCGACGATCACCGTTCCGGGACCGGTACTCGCCAAGCTCCGTCAGCGAGACCCGTGGCGATCGCCCACGTGGATCGACTCCTACGCTCGACGCAGCGCCATCGAGGGCATCTTCGGGAACCTACGTAGCCAGAGCACCCAGAACATCAAGCGCGGTTTCTGTCGCGTGGTCGGTCTCGTCAAGACGAGCCTGATGCTCGCTTTTGAGGCGGTGGCCGCCAACATCCGGCTCCTTCGCAAGTGGGCCAAGCGCGTGGGTCTCGCGTCGGACCCGCTCTGTGTCCCCTTCCCCGCGGATCACGGCTTCGAGGAGCTCGATGAGAACGGTCAGATCTGCCCGGCCGGGCCGTTCGACTTCGACGATCCACCCGACGACCTCGCCTCGTAGGCGAGGAATCCACTCCAGCTACTAGCCCGCGGGACGAGTCACGTCCCGCGGCCATTTCGTTCTGCCAGGATTGATGAGTCGACGTGCTGGCAGGGCCTCTGGGGCATCGCTCGACGGCCCACATCGCGCATTTCAGCGCCGAAGCCCCTCGGGGACGACTCGAACCGGGCTTTCGTAAGTAGTTGGGGTCTACTTTCGTAAACACCCCGTGGCGGAGGAGGTGGGATTTGAACCCACGGTAGGTTGCCCTACACACGATTTCCAATCGTGCCGATTCGGCCGCTCTCGCACTCCTCCAGGCACTCGCAAAAGCGCCGGGTGGCAAGGTTACCCGA
>JAJXTB010000093.1 GCA_021784205.1 Actinomycetes bacterium | reverse complement strand
AGCGGCCCGGCGGATGGCGAAATGCATTGAGAATTCCTCGACCCCCGGACCACTTAGGTTAGCCGAGGCTGATTGCCAGTGATTTCTTGTCGAGACGCCAAGAGCGGCGATCTCGCCACCCAATCGGTCACGAGATCGCCGCACTAAAAGTTCCCTAGGGATTTCTCCGCGAGGCGAGTTGGGCTCAGCTCGCCAGTTCGAGCGCCGGATCCGTGAGCTCGGTCTCTCCGCCGTGAAGGAATCGATCCACGACCTTCCAACCCGTTTGGAAGTACCACGACTTTGCATTGTCGTAGATGAAGTAGAGGTGCACTTCGAGCAGGATGGGGATACGTCCGACCGCCTGAGCACGCTTGTGGGGGTAAGTCGCCTTGTGGTGAGCGTTCGCGTCTGCCTCCACTCATCCTGTCATCCCTCTTGTGTGGAACTCCCGCGCTGGAGGGATGCCCCCATCCCCAAGAGATTCCCGAAGGAGTTCCGAGATGACGTCGTGCGAATGGCTCGCGGTGACCGGTTCACCCACGAAGAGGTCGCCCACGACTTCAACAACTCACTGTTGAGCTTCCGCCACCAATGAGGGCTACATTCCGGATATGAGTTCGAGTTCTCGGTACTCAAGGTCCTTATCGCTTTTCCTCGCGATGATGATGGCGATTATTCTTCCGATAACTTTCGGAGGGGCAGTCAGGGCGGACGCCGCGAACACGTCCGTGGCGATGACTAACCCGGGTCCCTTGGCAGTTACGTCAACGGGAGTTCTCTATGTTGCCAGTGGCCGAGAGTTGTTTCGTCTGGATGGTCGAACCTTCACGCCGGTGGCCCGCGCGGCACGAGTGATTCGCTGCGCAGTTGCCTCCTCCGACGGCTCGATCTTCATCGGAGAATCGGGCATCCTGCAGAGGGTGATGCCCGACGGTGCGATCACCACCGTCATCCACGTCGGTCTCACCGGCGTGGGTCAGGGTCCTCATGGGTCAATCTTTGTGGTGACGAGCGGCTTGATTGACCGCTTGGTGGGACGTCGACTGGTCCCTGTGATTCGTGCGGCACAGTTCGTTGGTCTCGCGCGCGTGCCGTCGGACCCGAGTGAAATTGGCTTCGCGAACGTGGCCACCGACGCATCGGGAACTACGTACATCACTGCCGGAGGAGTGGGCAATAGCCTCTTCGAGGTTACGAGCCGCGGTCGCGCGCGCTACTTGAGTCCCGCTCGAAGCGCCCACGGAATCCCGTCTTCGCTAACTACAGGGTCTGATGGTCGGGTATTCCTCGGGGTTCAGAACGCGATCCTGTGGGTGAGCCAAGGGCGGATCGGGGTGTACTTATCATTTTCCGAAGGTGCGGTGAAAGGCTTTAGCGGCACCTTTGCCCCCAGCTACGTGGCCGCGTCGACGTCTTCTCGAAGTCCTCTCTATGCGGACGCTACGGGCAATGGGTTCTCCAACAATAAAGGGATCATCGCCATCTACCCCGATCACAGCATCGTCGTCCTCTGGGTTCACCGGTAGCGCCAGGCCGCGGGCGTCAGAAGTGTCACCGGCGTTGTTCCAAAGAGAGGATCCGGCCATCTCAGGTCGGTGCCGAAGTTGCCGTCACGGTGGCGATTGATCGTATCGGCGAATCTGTTCGACACATGGGTGGATGGATGGCCCGCTAGGCAATGACCAGGACTAGCTGCGGCACCGCAACGAAGCGAGCTGGAAGGTTAACGCCGTAACGTTCGTCCCGCGGCTCGTCGGAATTGGTGAATCGAAAGCAACAATCAACGCGGACTTGCTCGACTGAATTGCGAGAACGGGGTCTTGTCGAGTTGCCGTCGGCAGCACCGCATTCGCGGCGCACCACGCGTTCGATCGCGGCCTCAGCATTTCTAGTCGCTCGGCCGTTGAGAAGGGAGAGCCGGCGACCGCAATGAGTGCCCCGTTCGCTGCGAGCGTCATCATCTGTCCCAGTGGGGCGAATCTCGCTCCGACCGGTGTCCCGCCGATCTTCGGTAGTGACACCGCGGTCCAGTGGATTCCGTCATCGGTGTAGAGGAGCGCATTGGACCGTGTGCGGTCGACAAGGAATTCGTTGCGAGCGGCCGTGGCGACGAGTTGTTGATTGCCACATTGGCTCACTGACGCGACGGCGCCGGCCGCGCGCCACCGCGTCGCCCCCCGCAAGTAGTAGATGGCACCCACGAGGACAGACTGTTGCCACTGCGACATCCCGCACGCTCCCTGGGGAGCCTCGGGGCCAAAGATCACACAGGGTGCTCCGTTTGGACAATCGAGACTCACGTCGGTCCACGAACGTCCGCCCGTTGCCGACGTCGCCGCGACGAAGGCGGCGGACTGTCCCGGTTTCAGGGGGAAGAAGTAGTTGGACGAGTAGAGCAGCTCGACGCCGTTACGACGTTCGACGAAGCCGGCGAAGTCCGTCAGCGTGTAACCCTTCGGCGGGGGAACGAACTGCCAACTCCTACCCATGTTCGCGGTCACCAGGGCCACACCGTAGGCGGGCGGTATCGAACCACCGTGACTCGCTTGGAACGCGGCGTAGACGGTCTCTGGATGGCTCGGATCGAGGGCCACGTCCTCACAGGTCGCGGTGCTCGATGCCTTCCCGGATGGACTGGCCAGTGTGAGGTGCGCACGCTTGAGCAGTGGGCCGACGAGGTTGTCCGAGACGAGCGTCGATCGGCGGGTGCTCGAGGAGACCTCCACGCCCTTCTGTGTGCACCATCCGACGGCCGCACTGGTGGGCTGGGCCGCGATTGGACTTCCCCCTTCGGCGGACTGGGTCAGCACGGGTCGGACAATCCCGAGTGACGCCCACGGAACCGAATGGGTACTCGTCGCGGCGAGCAACGGTGTCCCAAAAGTGATACCAAACCCGAACAGCGCGAGGGCGACAACGATTCGTCGGGCGATGACCACACCCCACTGTGACACGCTTGATTCGGTGAGCGCTGCTCAGATCCAGCAATATCGTCGTCTGAAAACTTCCTTCGCTGGGCCCGTGTCGGCGAACCGATGCCACGAGAACGCGACACCGTTGGCCGTTTCAGAACGATGCCCGATGGGTGAGCGCTGACGCTAGCCTCACCCGCATGAAGGGAAAGTTCCCTGTCTTCACCGTTACCATCGTCGCGGTAGTCGCGACGGCGATGGGCGGGGCGGCGACCGCCGCGAGTCGGGAATCAAAGTTGACGCCAAGGGACACGGGGACTGAGACGACGGCGGCCAACGTAATTAACTCGATCAAGCGCGCCAATGGCACCCGCTTCGTTGCGACCTACCGTCTCCACGGCTATCTGTACTTTCCAAACGGGACGATTGTCATTGCCCAGATTCCCAGTCCACCGGGAACGAAAGCCCAGACGAATGTCGATGGTTACTCGGGCACGGGTCGTTACGCCTATGTCCTTCGGGGGCTCACCGGGAGAATCATCCAGTGGATCAAGATCGGCACAAACGTGAGCGCGTGCGCCAACGTCCCCGTAACCGGCAACTACCAGACCGGAACGTTCGGAAAGTTGCGATGCTCAAGACCGAGCCCCTATATTCCGTCAAACGGTTTCGCTCAACAGGACGTGGGATTCGTTCCGGCCTACGTGTTGCAGCAAGTCACTGAATTTGACGGGTTTCCCTCGCAGAAGAGGGCAGTCATCACCACGAGGTCCTCACGTCGATTTGGTTCCGTGCGGTGCTTGGTCCAATATTCGGGACCTTCGACCCAGACGACCTGCATCGACCGAGCGGGATTCATCGTCTCGTGGCTCGACCAGAGTGGCACGGGCTACTCTTCGAGCGCGACGTTGACGTCTTTTAACCATCGTCCGACGGCGGACGACTTCACGACGTTGCTCCGGCCGACCACGTCACTCATTCTTCCTGCGGCGTGATCTGTCGCCACTGGTAGCGGATGGTGCAGGGCAACGAGCTACTCACGTCGAAGTTGCCGGTGATGATGGGTCGGCCCATCGGTTAGCGCCACCTCGGAGCGCAGTCGGCCCTGTCAGGCAGAGACCGACGGGGCGAATGCGCCGTGACTAACGCGGATGTGGAAGAGCGAGCCGTCTTTCGATTGCGCTATCGACCGCGGGCCGGATTGGCGTTCGTCTCAGTGACGCGACACTGGGCGGGCTACCTCGAGTGTCGCCACCGCAGGTGGTGCAGGTGTCGGATGGCGGGGGGCTGGTGGACGACGCCGGTTTCGAACACGGTCTGGTCAATGCGGCGCATGGTGGGCAGTCCCGGCAGCACCGCAAGCGTGACCAACACGCCGATGATCGCGAGGCCGGTGCGCAGTCCCGTCCAGTGGATCAGCACAGTCATGAGCAACGAGCCCAGCGCCATCCCCGCGACCTCGCCGCCCTCGAGCGCGCCGAGCACGCGGCCGAGTTTGTCGTTGGGAACCAGGTGCTGCAGGATCGTGATCGCGTTCACGTCCACGACCGAGTTGGCCGCACCGATCAACCACATCGAGAGAAGCGCCGCCCCGAGCGTGGGTACGGCGGCGATGATGATCAGAGGAGCGGCCCACACCATGACGCCGAGGGCGAAGTCCGTCGCCAGGCGGGCGCGTTCCATCAGCATCAGGGCGACAAAGCCGCCGACGAGCCCGCCGACGCCGAGTAGTGACTCCATCAGGCCGAGTCCCGAACTGCCGATATGGAGCAGCTTGAGGGCGATCGCGACGGTGAACACCGCCGACGCCCCCGCCACGACGCACTGCAGGACGTACAACACGACGAGGGTGAGTACGTTGCGGTCGTTGCCGATCAGTCGGAAGCCCTGAATCGCGCGCGAGAGGAAACTCTGGGCGCGCAGGTCATCGGCGTCGCGCGGTTTACTGAGCAAGGCGATGACTTCGGGCGACCGCTCAGCGTCCGTGGGGGGACGGATCGACCAGACGAACAACGCCGACCACACAAACGTGGCGGCGTCGAACGTGAAGGCGATCGACACGTTGGCGACCGCGAGCATGAAGCCCGCCAACGCCGGCCCGGCGAAGAAACCGACGCTCTCGATGGTGCTCGACACGACGTTCGCCCCCGCGATCTCGTCGTGGTTCCTCGCCAGTGTGGGCAGGATCGAGGCCTGCGAGGGGCGAAAGGCCGTACCCGCGAGACCCACCAGCACCACGAGGACGTAGACGAACCACTTGGAGCCGTGCACGGCCACGGACAGCGCCGCGAGGGATACGAGTACGAGTCGCACGAGGTCCGAGACCACCATGATGACCCGGCGGTCGTACTGGTCGGCCAAGGTTGACGTGAGTGGCGCCACGGACGCGATGGCGACGTAGCGCACGACGGCGAGCACGCCGACCGCGGTCGCGCCGCCGCTTCGATAGACGAACACCACCGCGCTGAGCGAGAAGACCCCGTCTCCGATGAGCGAGATCGCGAACGCGAGGAAGATTCGACGCAGGGCCCCATTGGCGAAGACGTTCGCCATCGCGGTCTTGGATGAGCGCAATTCGTCGAGAACCAGACTCATCGATCACCCTTCACGGTTTCCGGCCCCGCCCCGCACGTACGGGACCGGGTCCCGTCAGCGTCCAACGGTTCCGCCTCGACAGTGGGCTCGTCGCCGGTTGGGTACTAATTGGCGCCGCGAGCGGCGAGCGCTTCGAAGTGCTCGTAGAGTCGCGGATCGCCGTGACGCTCGCGTATGAGTAGCGCGTGCGAGCCGACCTTGCTCCACATCCCCTCAAACCAAAACAAATCGCTGAGCAACTCCCAGGGCAGCACATTGTGTTTCACTAGCGCGCCCGCGGTCTCGCCGAACATCAGGACCTTGCGCACCGATTCGTTGTTGATCGATTCGTCGGTGGGATCGAACCCGTCGGCGTAGATCTCCGACAGGGCCGTGCTCAGGCCGATCTCGCCGCTCCAGCGAACCAGGTCCATGAAGATCGTCGCATCTTCGTGTGTGACTTCCATACATCCCCCCAAACGGATCAGCGACTCGCCGCTTCGATAGTGGCTGGATAGCACGCCCCCGTTAAGGGCCAACCATATAGAGCCGGGGTCTCGCGCGTGGTCTGCGAAATTGAGAGGTTTCTTTGCGTTGCGCGATCGTCCACCCGCGACGCCGGTGCGTTTCGACGCTTCGAATACCGAGTACGAACGGGTGCCCCGTAGCCACCGCGACGGGACGAACCTGCGACGCGACATCGGTGTTGAGGTGGGAATTGCGGCGAGTTTCTCCGTCGCACGGGCCCGCTTCGGAAAAAAAAGGGCATCCGAGTGCAGCGTTAGGCTCTCCAAGTGGCTCCAGCGGACCTGTCTCGAATCCAGAATGCCTCGATTGCGCAGCGGGTGATGACCGCCGATGACGCGGCTCAGTTCATCCGGCCCGGTGACAACGTCGGCATGAGCGGCTTCACCGGGGCCGGCTACCCCAAATCGGTACCCGGCGCTCTGGTGCGACGCGTCGAGGCCGCAGCCGCGGTCGGCGATCGGTTCGCGGTGAGCGTGTGGACCGGCGCGTCGACCGCCCCCGAACTCGACGGGGCTCTCGCCGCGGTCGACGCGATCGACCTGCGAATGCCCTACCAGTCGGATCCGGTCAGCCGCGCGAAGATCAACGCCGGGCTCGTCGACTACCTCGACCTGCACCTCTCCCACGTCGCCCAGATGGTCTGGGAGGGGGCCTTCGGTCACCTCGACGTCGCGGTCGTCGAGGTCACGGGCGTGACCGCCGACGGGGCGCTCATCCCGTCGTCGTCGGTGGGCAACAACAAGACCTGGATCGACCAGGCCGACCGCGTCATCCTCGAGGTGAACTCCTGGCAGCCCGCCGCCTTCGAGGGCATGCACGACGTCTACTACGGCACCGCGCTGCCGCCGCACCGCAAGCCGGTCCAGATCGTCTCGGCCTCGGACCGCATCGGCGGACCCCACCTCCTGTGCCCGCCGGAGAAGATCGTCGCCGTCGTCGAGACCAACGCCCCCGACCGCAACACGGTGTTCAAGCCGGTCGACGAGACCTCCCAGCTGATCGCCCAGCACCTCCTGGAGTTCCTCGCGTACGAGGTCAAGCGCGACCGCTTGCCCGCGGGTCTGTTGCCCCTGCAGTCGGGGGTCGGCAATATCGCCAACGCGGTGCTTCGTGGGCTGGACGGCGGTCCGTTCCGTCCCCTCACCGCCTACACCGAAGTGATCCAGGACGGCATGCTCGCGCTGCTCCGCTCGGGCACGATGGACTCGATCTCGGCGACGGCCTTCTCACTGAGCGAGGAGGGTTCGGCGGACCTGCACGCCAACATCGCCGACTATCACGACCGAATCGTGCTGCGACCCCAGGAGATCAGCAACCACCCCGAGGTGATCCGTCGCCTCGGTTGCCTGGCGATGAACGGCGCGATCGAAGCCGACATCTACGGCAACATCAACTCGACCCACGTCATGGGCACGAGCATCATGAACGGCATCGGCGGGTCGGGCGACTTCGCGCGCAACGCCTACATCGCGATGTTCCTCACGCCCTCAACCGCCAAGGACGGCGCCATCTCCTCGATCGTGCCGATGGTGAGTCACGTGGATCACACCGAGCACGACGTGCACGTCATCATCACCGAGCAAGGCGTCGCCGACCTGCGCGGGCTCGCGCCGCGACGGCGCGCCCAGATGATCATCGACCGCTGCGCCCACCCGGACTACCGGCCGATGCTCCAGGACTACTTCGACCGCGCCAACGCGTCGGGCGTCGGGCGCCACACCCCGCACCTGATCGAGGAGTCGCTCTCGTGGCACGCGCGCTACCTGCGTGACGGCACGATGCGGCCCCGGTAAGTTCGTCCACGCGGTGGTCGGCTGGCACCCGGGCTTCGTCGTGCGACGTGGCGGCGAGTAGATTCTCGTCGTGGCTGAAATCACCAACGAGACCGTGGCGTCGATCGAGATGACCCTCAGCAGCGTCGACCGCGCCCTCGAACGGCTGCGCGCCGGCACCTACCGGCAGTGCCAGGTGTGCGGTCGCGCCATCGAGGACGCCGCACTCATCGCCGACGCCCTGCTCAGTCACTGCTCGGAGCACCCCGAACTCGCCTAGGGCAGTTCGCAGCGACGGGCTACTTCTTGGTCGCCCAGAAGATCTCGGCGATGGCGTCGATCTCGCTCAGGAGCCGGTCGGCGACGACCACGTCGTTGGTCTTCTTCGCGTCCCCGGCCGACTTGGTCGCCATCCAGAAGAGGTCGTGGAGGTTCGGGAACTGCTTGAGGTGCTCGACCTTGAAGTAGTCGGTCCACAGCACCCAGAGGTGGTGCTTGACGAGCTCGCAGCGCTCCTCTTTGATGATCGTCGCGCGGACCTTGAAGTCGGGGTCGATCGAGGCGTTGTACTTCTCCATCGTGGCCTTGACCGACTGGGCTTCGATGCGCGCCTGGGCGGGGTCGTAGACGCCGCAGGGCAGGTCGCAGTGGGCGTAGACCGACAGCGGTGCCGTGGTGGCGTCGAGCAGGGCGTTGAGACGAGAGACGATCGACATGGTGAGCCTTTCGAGTGCTGGCACCGCGAGGGTGCGTTTCGCTGATACCAAGGCAGGTTAGCCAGTCCGCTCGGTTATCGTTCGCTCGTGACCAGGTTCGTTTCGCTGCTCCTGAGACGACTCTCGGTCGTGGGCGACTCGATGGCGCCCACCTACCGCGACGGCGAGCGGCTCACGGCGGTACGCCGGTGGCGACGGGTTCGCGTCGGCGACGTGGTGGTGGTACCCGATCCGCGAGACCCGACCCGACCCCTGCTCAAGCGCTGCGTCGCGCGAGATGGCCGGCTCCTCGACCTGCGCGGGGACAACGCCGCGGCGTCCACGGACTCGCGCGACTTCGGCCCGGTCGACGAGCGTCAGGTGCGCTGGCTCGTCGCTTCGCCAGTCGTAGGTCGCGAACAGGGCCACCGTTAGGCTGAGACCCATGGCCCGACTCGCGGTTCTCTCGTATCACACGTCGCCGCTCGCCCAGCCGGGCACCGGTGACGGCGGGGGCATGAACGTCTACGTGCGCGAACTCTCGAGCGCGCTCGCTCGCCTCGGCCACGAGGTCGACGTCTACACCCGCCGCGACGACGCGCACCTGCGCGACACGCTGCTGGTCGAGCCGGGCTTCCGCGTCCACCACGTCACCGCCGGGCCACCGACCTCGCTCGAGCGCGAGGACTTCGCGCGCTACGTCGACGAGTTCGCCGACGGCGTGTCGGCCTCGTTTCGCTGCACCGGCGCGCCCGACGCGATCCACGCGAACTACTGGCTCAGCGCCCTGGCGGGCCACCGGTTGAAACACGAGCTCAACGTGCCACTCGTGGTGACCTTTCACACCCTCGAGCGCGTGAAGGCCGACGCCTTCGAGGCCGAGTCCGAGGTGCGTTCGACCCAGGAGGCGGCGATCGTCGCGTGCGCCGACGCGGTGCTCGCGAGTTGTGAGGTCGAGGCCGAGCAGTTCGTGCACTACTACGACGCCTCGCCGTCGCGCGTGCACATCGTGCCCCTCGGTGTCCAGCACGCCTTCTTCGCCCCCGGACACCGGCCCCAGGCCCGCCGGGCGTTGGGACTCGACCCCGACCGGACGCTCCTGCTGTACGTGGGACGGCTCCAGGCGCTCAAGGGCGTCGACCTCGCCCTGGAGACCCTGATCGAGACCCGGGTGCGCGGACGCGACGCGACCCTCGCGATCGTCGGCGGCCCGTCGGGTCCCGACGGCCGCTCGACACTCGCGTACCTGCACCAGCGCGTCGCCGACGCCGGGGTCATCGACCACGTCACCTTCGTGGCGCCCCAGAGCCACCAACTGCTCTCGTCGTGGATGCGCGCCGCCGACGCGACCCTCGTGCCCTCGCGCTCGGAGAGTTTCGGCCTCGTCGCCCTGGAGTCGTCGGCCTGCGGAACGCCGGTCGTCGCGAGCGAGGTGGGCGGACTCGCGAACCTCGTCGAGCCGGGGGTGAACGGGCTGCTCGTGGGCAGTCGGGTCCCGGGCGCGTGGGCCGACGCGGTCGCCACGGTGCTCGACGAGGACCACGCGACGACCATGTCGACGGCCGCCGTGCTGCTCGCCAAGCGCTACACCTGGCGCTCGGCCGCCGAGTCGCTGGCGTCACTCACCGACTCGCTCGCGACGTCGGGCCTCGTCCACTGCTAGTGGATAGCTTCCCGATCGCCGACGCCGACGCCGTCACCCGACTCAACGACCTCCTCGCCACGTGGGCGAGCGCCTGGATGAGCGACGGACGCGTGGCGGCGATCGACCACCACGACGGGGCCGACCCCCGTGGGCACTTCCACTGGTTGGTCCGACTGCGCGGCGACGAGAAGGACTTCGTCACCGTATGGATCTCGCTGCGGCAGCGTTCGGTCCACGTCGAGACCGAAGTCGTTCCCGCGCCCGAGATGGGCGAGGAGGCGCTGTACCGCTACGCGCTCGTTCGCAACGCCGACCTGCGCAGCGTGCACCTGGCGATCGGGCCGGAGTCCGCGATCTACTTGGTCACCGCGATGCCGCTCGCGGAGTTGACACTCGAGCGCCTCGACGAGGTCATGGCCGCGATCGTGATCTACGTCGACGAGCTCTACCCGACGATGATGACCCTGGGCTTCTCGTGGTATCGGCGCCGGCGCCGCTGAGAGCGACCGGGCGCCACCAGTAACCTGGGTCAATGGCCTATGAACTGGTGATCGTCGGTGGCGGCAAGATGGGCTCGGCCCTGGCCGAGGGCCTGGTCCGCAGCGCGTGGTGCGCGCCCGACCGACTGGCGGTCGTCGACCATACCGTCTCGACCCGTGACTCACTCGCGGCGCGGCTGCCCGGCGTGGCGGTCCTCGCCAGCCTCGAGCTCGGCGACGTCGACGAGCACACCGGCGCGCTGCTCTGCGTGAA
>JAJXTB010000010.1 GCA_021784205.1 Actinomycetes bacterium | reverse complement strand
CGACGAAGTACTCCTGGAGCTTCGTCGTGTTCACGCCCTTCCACTTGCCGCCAGTGGAGAGCAGTCCGACACCCACGTTGACCCGCCCGTCGCCCAGGGGGAAGATCCAGCCGTATCCCGGCACGACGTCGCCCTCGGGGCTGCGGATGTCGAGGTGCGACTCGATCCAGGGCTCGTCATGGCGATCGCTCGCGTAGTAACCGCGCAGCGCCATGCCCATCGGCCAGTCGCGCACGCGTTCCACGCCCAGGACCCGCCCCAGGCGCGAGTTCTGCCCGTCGGCGACGACGACGTAGGTGGCGCGCACCTCGGCGACGTCGCCGCTCTTGGCGTCGCGCACCGCCACGCCGCGCGCGCCGGGCAGGCGTGAGGGCGCGGCGTCGCCCATATCGAGCAGTTCGGTCGCTTCGGCGCCGACCACCACGACGGCGCCCGCGGACTCGGCGTGCGCGGCGACGAGTCCGTCGAGGTCGAATCGCGTGATCGTGTAGCCGTAGTGGGGAAAGACGGGGTGTTCGGGCCAGGCCAGCTCGAGGCTCGCGCCGAAGCCGAAGGCGCGCAGGCCCTCGTAGCGATGCCCGCGCGCGGCGAGTTCGTCGCCCAGGCCCATCTCGTTGAGCTGGTGCACGCTGCGCGGGGTGAGACCGTCGCCGCAGGTCTTCTCACGCGGGAACGTCTTCTTCTCGATGAGACACACTGACCAGCCCGCATCGGCCAGCCAGTAGGCGCAGGCCGAGCCGCTAGGTCCGCCACCCACGATGACGACGTCGAAGTCACGATGGGGGATCTCAGCGACGCGTAGCACCCGACCACACTAGAACGATGCGCGCACCTCCTCGACGCTGGGAACCACAAGGACGAAGGACCCGGGTCGAAGGGAGAAAAGCGACCCTGTCGGGTCTGGTAGAAATGATGAACGTGGACCAGTACCTGCCGATATTGGGACTGCTCATTCTCGGTGTGCTTTTCGCTTCGGGTTCGCTGGT
Organism: Actinomycetes bacterium; assembly: GCA_021784205.1. Next base: position 41,604 of record JAJXTB010000010.1, on the reverse strand, counting down.
TGCGTCGTCGATGTTGGCGCCGCGCAAGCGTCTGACCGAAGCGAAGCTCGCACCCTACGAATGCGGCATCGTCCCCGAGATAGACCCCCCGCTGCGGTTCCCCGTCCGCTTCTATCTCGTGGCCATGATCTTCGTGATTTTCGACATCGAGGTCGTGTTCTTGTACCCCTTCGCGGTCGTCTTTCGCCAGCTCGGCGCGTTCGCCCTCGTCGAGGTGCTGGCCTTCTCCCTGGCGGTCTTCGCCGCCCTGCTGTTCCTGGTGTCCGAGGGCGCCCTCACCTGGGGACCCGTCAAGCACCTGACCCCGGGCCTGCCGGCTCGCACCTCGTCGTCGACCATCGTGCGCCTCGGTGCCGACGTGGAACGGGTGGCTTAAGTGGCGCTAGAGGACCTGCAGCACAACTTCATCACCGGCCGCGTCGAAGACCTCGTGCGCTGGGCGCGTCGCGCGTCGCTGTGGCCGGCGTCCTTCGGCCTCGCGTGCTGCGCGATCGAGATGATGGCCACGGGCGCAGCCGACTTCGACCTGGCGCGCTACGGCATGGAGGTCTTTCGCGCCTCTCCGCGCCAGAGCGATCTCATGATTGTCGCCGGGCGCGTCTCGCAGAAGATGGCCCCCGTGCTACGTCAGGTGTACGACCAGATGATGGAGCCCAAGTGGGTGATCTCGATGGGCGTGTGCGCGTCGACCGGGGGACTCTTCAACAACTACGCGATCGTTCAGGGTGTCGACCAGATCGTGCCCGTGGACGTCTACGCGCCGGGATGTCCGCCGAGCCCTGAGACGCTGATGCACTCAATCTTCACCCTGCACGAGTTGATCCGCACGAAGGAGATCCTCAAGCGCCGCGAGGAGGGCCGCCCGGTTCACCTCGCCAAGGACGACAGCCCCTGGACGCCCGAGATGCCCGTCGCGGTGAGACTGGGGACCCCCAAGTGATCGACCTGCCGGTAGGTGCCCCCGAGGGCGTCGTGGTGGCCGACGCCGTCGGCGCCGACGTCGCCTGTTTTCCCACCCGTGAGCAGTACTTCGCGCTGGTGTCCGCGTTCAAGGACGGCGGCTACGAGCTCTGTTCGGATGTATGCGCCGTGGATTACCTGGGCCACGAGGACCGCCTCCTGCCCGAGGGCGTGGCGGCCACGCGTTTCGAGGTGGTTGTGAACCTTCTCAGCTTGACCAAGCGCTCGCGGGTGCGGATTCGCGTCCAGGCCGGCGACGAGCCCCAGGTCGCCTCGCTCTTCTCGCTCTATCCCGGCGTCGAGGCGATGGAGCGCGAGGCCTTCGACCTGTTCGGCGTGATCTTCACGGATCATCCCGACCTCACGCGCATCCTGATGCCCGAGGACTGGGAGGGTCACCCGCTGCGCAAGGACTACAGCGTGGGCCGCGTGCCGGTGCAGTTCAAGGAAGCGCCGGGTCCCCGATGACCGAGCCCACGGTACGCGCCGTCGATCGCGCCGACCTGCTGACCGCCGAGACCTCTGAGGGCGCCCAGGAGCTCCAGCGCCGCGAACTGACCCCCACGGGCGAGCTCGGCCGCGAAGTCGGCGCGGTACTGCGCGTGGACGGGCGCGTGCTCGACGCGCGCTCGATCGACGTCGACCGGCGCGACGACGAGACGATGATCATCAACATGGGTCCGTCGCACCCGTCGACCCATGGCGTGCTGCGATTGATGCTCGAGCTCGACGGTGAGTTCGTCCTGCGCACCAAGCCGGTGATCGGCTACCTGCACACCGGAATGGAGAAGACGGGCGAAGAGCTCAGCTACATCCAGGGTGCGACCAACGTCACGCGCATGGACTACCTGAGCCCGGTCATCAACGAGCTCTCCTACTCGATGGCCGTCGAGAAGCTCCTCGACATCGAGGTCCCCGAGCGCGCCGTATGGATTCGCATGATGATGAGCGAGCTCAATCGCATGTCCTCGCACCTGGTGTGGATGGCGACCAACGGCATGGACCTCGGCTCGTCGTCGATGATGATCTACGGCCTGCGCGAACGCGAATTGATCCTCGCCTTCTTTGAGAAGACCACGGGCCTGCGCATGAATCTCAACTACGTGCGCCCCGGCGGCGTCGCCGCCGATCTGCCTGACGGCTGGCAGGACGACGTGCTGGTGATCTGTGACACCATCGAAGAGCGCACGTACGAGTACGACCAGCTCCTGACGGGCCAACCGATCTTTCGCAACCGCATGATCGGCGTCGCGCCGCTCATGGCTGAAGAGGCCCTGGCGTTGGGCGTGACCGGACCGCTGCTGCGCTCGACCGGGGTGGCCTGGGACCTGCGACGCACGATGCCCTATCTGGCCTACGACCAGGTCGACTTCGACGTGATCGTCGGCACCTACGGCGACAACTTCGACCGCTACGCGATCCGCCTCAACGAGATTCGCGAGTCGGCGCGCATCGTTCGCCAGTGCGTGGAGAAGATGCCCTCCGGGGACTACCGCAGTCAGGACCCCAAGGTCACGCCCCCACCGCGCGCGCGCATCGGCGAGTCCATGGAGGCGCTGATCCACCACTTCAAGCTCTTCACCGAGGGCTTCCACGTGCCCGCCGGCGAGGTCTACTCCGCCGTGGAGTCGCCCCGCGGCGAGCTGGGCTGCTACCTCGTCGCCGACGGCACGGCCAAGCCCTGGCGCATGCACGTGCGCGCGCCGAGTTTCGTCAACCTGCAGGCCGTGCCACTTCTGATGCGCGGCGGCACGGTGTCAGACGCCATCACCGTCATCTCGACGGTTGATCCGGTCCTGGGAGAAGTCGATCGATGAGTCATCTGCGTACCGAGCTGCGCCAGCGCGCCGAGGAGGTCGTCGCGCTCTACCCGTCGCGGCGCTCGGCCATGCTTCCCCTGTTGCACCTCGCCCAGGAGCAGGACGGATATCTGACCGATGAGGCCATGGCCGAGGTGGCCGAGCTGACCGGCACCACTCCGGCCGAGGTGCGCGGCACCGCGTCCTTCTACGACATGTTCCATCTGGAGCCGGTCGGGCGCTACGTGGTGGGGGTCTGTACGAACATCGCCTGTCTGCTGCGCGGGGGCGAGGAGTTGCTCGAGCACGCCAGCGCGGTGCTGGGCTGTGCCGTCGGTGGTACCAGCGACGACGGACTGTTCACTCTCGAAGAGACCGAGTGCCTGGCCGACTGCAACATCGCGCCCGTCGTCCAGGTGAATCACCGCTACGTGCGCACGACGACCCCCGAGGCCTTCGACGGGTTGATCGAGGACCTGCGCGCGGGACGCCTCGAGCACGACATACCTCCTCACGGCACGCTGATTCGCGTGCGCCGCGCGGGCGGCCTGCGCGCCGACGCCGGCGAGATCGCCGCCGAGCGAGCCAGCGCGCGCGAGGCGCGCGCGGCGAGGGAACAGTAGTGGCCTACCTCGACTCCCCCCAGATCGTTTCGAGCCGCAAAGAGTACGCCGACTCCTTCACCCTGGCGCGCTACCTGGCGACGGGCGGCTACGAAGGTCTCAAGAAGGCCCTCTCCATGTTCCCCGAGCAGGTCGCCGCCGAGGTCGACGCGGCCTCGCTCCTGGGCCGCGGCGGCGCGGGATTCCCCGCCGGACGCAAGTGGTCGATGCTGCGCAAGTCCGCCGTGTCCTACCTCGTCGTCAACGGCGACGAGTCCGAGCCGGCCACGTTCAAAGACCACTACCTCGTCGAGCGCGACCCCCATCAGCTGGTCGAAGGTGTCATCATCGCGGCCTACGCGCTCCAGGTCAATAGGGCCTTCATCTTCCTGCGCGGCGAGTTCGCCTTAGGGCTCGAACGTCTCAGCCAGGCGGTGAACGACGCCTACGAGCACGGCGCGCTGGGGCGCAAGATCTTTGGCTCGGACTTCTCCCTCGACATCGTCGTGCACCCGGGAGCGGGCGCCTACATCTGCGGTGAGGAGACCGGCCTCATCGAGGCCCTCGAGGGCAAGCGCGGATTCCCGCGCATCAAGCCCCCGTTCTTTCCTGCGGTGACCGGCCTCTACGGCGAGCCCACCGTCGTCAACAACGTCGAGACCATGTCGAACCTGCCCTGGATCGTCACCCACGGCGGTGCGGCGTTCGCCGCGCTTGGCGCGGGGCGCTCGACCGGCACGCGGCTCTTCGCCCTCGCCGGGCGGGTGAAGAACCCGGGCGTCTACGAGATCGAGATGGTCAAGAACACGTTCCGCGACATCATCTACGACCCGGCCCTCGGCGGGGGCATCATCGGTGACAAGGCCGTCAAGGCCATCATCCCCGGTGGGGTCTCCGCGCCGTGGTTCGGCCCCGACCAGCTCGACCTGCCCCTGGGCCAAGACGAGGTCGCCGCGGCAGGCTCCATGCTCGGCTCGGGCTCGATCGTCGTGCTGGACGAAGACAGCTGCATCGTGCGCGCCACGTGGCGCATCACCAAGTTCTTCTCGCGCGAGTCCTGCGGGCAGTGCACGCCCTGTCGCGAAGGCTCGGGCTGGCTCGAGCGAATGCTCTACCGCCTCGAGCACGGTGGCGGGCGCGTCGAGGATCTCGACTTGCTGCTCGACGTGTCGGACAACATCTCGCCGGGTCTGGCCTGGCCGCCCCAGCAGACGACAATCTGTGTGCTCGGTCCGTCGATCCCCTCGTCGATCCACTCGGCGATCTCAATGTTCCGCGACGACTTCGTCGCTCACGTCGATCACGGGAGCTGCCCGCATGGCTGACGACACCCCCACCACGGTGACCATCACGTTGAACGGACGGCCCGTCGTGGCTGCGCCGGGCGAGCTGTTGATCAGCGTCGCCGAACGGGCCGGCACCTACATCCCACGCTTCTGCTACCACCCGCGCATGGAGCCGGTCGGGGTGTGCCGCATGTGCCTGGTCGAAGTGGAGGGCCCGCGCGGGGCCACCTTGCAGCCCTCGTGCTACCTGCGTGTGAACGACGGCATGTCAGTCGTCACCGACTCCGAGAAGGTGAAGAAGGCTCAAGACGGCGTCTTGGAGTTCCTGCTCGTCAATCACCCTCTCGACTGCCCGGTCTGTGACAAGGGGGGCGAGTGCCCTCTCCAGGACCAGACGCTGGCTCATGGCTCGGGCGAGACGCGCTTCATCGAGGAGAAGCGCCACTTCGAGAAGCCGATTTCCCTCGGAGAACTCATCTTGTTGGACCGCGAGCGCTGCATCCAGTGCTCGCGCTGCACGCGCTTCGCCGCCGAGGTCGCCGGCGAGGCCGAGATCGACTTCGCCGGACGCGGGGACCTGATCGAGGTGGCGGCGTCGCCGACCCAGCCCTTCGATTCGGTCTTCTCGGGTAACACCGTGCAGATCTGCCCGGTGGGAGCGCTGACCGCCAAGCCCTACCGCTTCACCGCCCGCCCCTGGGACCTCGAGCAGGTCGAGAGCACCTGCACCACCTGCGCGGTGGGATGTCGCATCGCGGTGCAGTCCTCGGGCAACCGCCTGACGCGCGTCCTGGGTCTCGACAGCGAGCCCGTCAACCACGGTTGGCTCTGCGACAAGGGCCGCTTCAGCCTGGACAGCGTGGACGGCAACGACGAGTCGGCCAACGTCCTCTCGGCCGCCACGCGCATCACGAGCCCCCTCGTTCGCAAGGACGGCCAACTCGTGGCGACCAGCTGGTCCGAGGCACTCGCTGTCGCCGCTGGCCTGCTCGGCGGCCAGACGGGTGAGCGCCTCGGTGTCATCGGCGGCGCCGCCTTGACCAACGAGTCCGCTTACACCTGGGGCCGTTTCGCGCGCGAGGTGCTCGGCACCGAGAACATCGACGCCAACTACGGTGACGGCCTCGATGCCGCCCTCCTCCAGGCCCTGCCCGGCGCGACGATCGACGAGGCGGCGCGCGCTCGCGTGATCCTCACGATGACCGGTGACCTGCGCCAGGAACTGCCTGTCTTGTTCTTGCGACTGCGCGCGGCCGCACTCAAGTCCAGCGCGCTGATCGAATTCGCCTTCGGCACGAGCGCGTTGCGCAGTGTCGCGCGCGTGGCCCTGCCCGTGCGCCCCGGTGAGGCTCACCTCGTGGCCGGCGCGCTCGCGGGCGATGCGCCCTCGGGAGAACTCGCGGCGAGCGCCGAGGCGATCGCCAGCGCCCGCGAACTGTTGGGCGATGGTGAGGGCGTCGTGATCGTCGCCGGACGGCCCAACCTCGCCGAGGACGCCTCGGTGATCGAGACGGCGCTTCGTACCCTCGCCGAGCGTTTCCCCAAGGCCAAGTTCCTGCCCGCGCTGCGGCGCTCCAACGTGCGCGGTGCGCTCGACATGGGCCTCGCCCCCGGGCTGCGCGCCGGTCGGCGTGCCGCTGGTGCATCGGGGCGCGACACTCTGGCCCAGCTCGACGCGATGGCCGCCGGTGAGCAGAACGCGGTCGTTCTTCTTGGCGGCTGCGTGCTGGGCAACGTGCTCGACGTCGAGCGCGCGAGCGCGGGCCTGGCCCGGGCCGACGTGGTCGTCGTCACCGGACACGGCGGCGCGACGCTCGCGCACGCCGACGTGGTGCTGCCGGCCGCCATCAACCACGAGCGCCGCGGAACGGTGACCAACATCGAAGGTCGCGTCAGCGCGGTCGCCCCCAAGCTCGCCGCGCCCGGCGCGTCCTGGGACGACGTCGCCATCGCCGCCGAACTGGCCGTCGCCATGGGCGCGACGCTCGACGTCACCTCGGTCGAGGTGGCCGCGAAGCTGATCGAAGAGACCACGGGATATCCCGCGCTGTCGGTACTCAACGACGACACCGCCGAGGGCGTATGGAGCCTCTCGGGCGAGCGCAGCGTGCGCCGCGCGCTCGACCCCATGGCCTTCCCCGGCGTGCGATCGACCGACGCCGTCGGCCAGGGCAGCTACGCCGGCGACACACTGAATCTTGACGCGCCCGGTGTGGCGCCGGTGTCGCCCACCACCTGGGCCCAGGTGTCGGCCGGCCGCGGCGCCCGGGTGCCCCATGTCGACGCCTATTCCCTGCGCCTCCACGCGAGCCGTCGTCTCTACGACAACGGCATCGCGATGCAGGGCTCGCCGGCCCTGGCCGGTCTCGTCGAGGAGACGACCCTCTACGCCCACCACGCGGACCTGGATCGCCTTGGCGTGGCGACGGGCGACGTGGTGAACGTGGTGGGCGCGAACGCGAGCGTCGCTCTGCCCGTGGCCAGTGATGACGCGGTGCCGCGCGGCGTGGCCGAGATCGCGGTGGGCACGCGCCGTGACGGAGAGAACCTGCTGGGCCGGCTCGCCGGCGCCGACACGCTCACTCTCGTTCGACTGGAGTCGCGATGATCGCCACCGTCGACCCGCTCTACGCCCACGGCGTGACCCTCGCGGTGCTGCTCATCGTGCTGATCAAGGTGGTGGTGGCCTTCGCCGTGTTGCTGAACGCGGTGATCGTGATGATCTGGTTCGAGCGCAAGGCGATCTCGGACATGCAGAGCCGCATCGGGCCCCAGCGCTGGGGACCCTTCGGGCTACTGCAGACGATGGCCGACGGACTGAAGCTAATGCTCAAGGAGGACCTGATCCCGGCCGAGGCCGATCGGTTCGTGTTCAAGCTCGCGCCGTTCCTCGCCCTGATCCCAGGGTTTATCACCTTCGCGATCGTGCCCGTCGGCGGCACGCTGACCATTGCCGGGCACCCCGTCTTACTGCAGGTGGCCAACCCGCCGATGGGCATCCTCTTGATGCTCGCGATGTCGGGCATCTCGGTCTACGGCGTGATGCTGGCCGGCTGGTCGTCGGGCTCGAAGTACCCGCTGCTCTCCTCGGTGCGCGCGAGCGCCCAGATGATCAGCTACGAGGCCTCGCTGGGGCTCGCCGTCGTGATGGTGGTGCTCGTGACCGGCTCGCTCTCGACCCACGACATCGTCACGGCCCAGGCGAACGGCGTCTGGCACTGGAACGTGATCCGCCTCGGCGTGATCCCCTTCGTGATCTTTCTCATCTCGATCACCGCCGAGCTCAACCGCCCGCCCTTTGACGTCGTCGAAGCCGAGAGCGAGCTGGTCGGCGGCTTTCACACCGAGTACTCGTCGTTTCGCTTCGCCATCTTCTACCTGGCCGAGTTCATGAACACGATCACGATGTCAGCGATCATGGTCACCTTGTTCTTCGGCGGCCCCGCGGGTTGGGTGCCCAACGTGTCGCACCTGCGCTGGGTCTTTCCAATCCTGTGGTTCTTCGTCAAGACGGTCGTCTTCGCCTTCTCCTACGTGTGGTTCCGCGCCGCGCTGCCGCGCTTTCGCTACGACCAGCTCATGGACCTGGGCTGGAAGAAACTGATCCCGCTCAGTCTGGGATGGCTGATCGTGGTGGCCGGCTTTCTCATCGCTCCGGCGTGGGGCTTCGCCATGGGTGCCGTGGTGCTGCTCGCCTGGACGATGCTGACGCGCGCCTTCGAGATCGGCACGACGCGAGAGCGCGGCGCTGAGGCGGTCCTGCCGGTGATCGGCGCGCGGCCCCTGCCGCCCGAGGTGCTGCGTGAGATTACCGACGAGGGGAACGTCTGATGGGTGCCATGAGTTTTTTCGGTGGCTTTCGCCTGACCCTGGCCCACATCGCTCGCCCGACGGTGACCACGAGCTATCCCGCGACCAAGCGCCCCAAGCAGCCGCGCCAGCACGGCCGTCACGTGCTGAACCGCTACGAGGACGGCATGGAGAAGTGCATCGGCTGCGAGCTCTGCGCGGGCGTGTGCCCGGTGGGGTGCATTTACGTGCGCGGCGCGGACAACCCCGAGAACCCGGTCAGCCCGGGGGAGCGCTACGGATATGTCTACGAGATCAACTACCTGCGCTGCATCCACTGCGACCTGTGCGTGGAGGCCTGTCCCACCCAGGCGATCACCGAGTCCAAGCTCTTCGAGTTCTCCTTCACCAACCGCGCCGACGCGATCTACACCAAGGCCGAGCTCGTCGTCGACGACGCGGGCGAGCCGCGCCATCTGCCCTGGGAGGACTGGCGCGAGGGCGACAGCGCGATGACCGGCGGCTGGATGCGCGCGACGTCTCCCTCGGGTGACGCCAACTACGAGGGCGTCGTGCAGTGGAGCGGCGAGTTAGGCGTCGGCGTGCGCGAGGCCGAATCCGGCCAGAGCGGCGAGCCCAACGCGGCCACGGGTTCCAAGCAGATCCGTGACGCCTTCTACCGCCACCTCCAGCCCGAGGACGTGCCCGCCGACCGGCGTGGACTCGCCGGCCTGATGAACTCCATCAAGGCCAAGTCCCCGCGGGCCAAGAACAAGGGTGCCGCATGATCGCGACTGCCTACTCTCTCGGCGCCGTGGCCGTCTTCGTCACCTCGGCGATCCTGATCATCGTCGGAGCGCTCGGCGTCATCGTGGTGAAGAACCCGGTGCACGCGGCCATGAGCCTCATCATGACTCTCTTCGGCGTGGCCGTGGCCTTCGTGGCCCAGTCGGCGGACTTCCTCGCCGCGGTCCAGATCATCGTCTACGCGGGGGCCATCGTGGTCCTCTTCCTCTTTGTCATCATGTTCCTCGGAGTGGATCGCCGCGAGGGCGTGCGCGTCGAGCCCCTGGTGGGCCAGCGCCCCCTGGCCGCGACCGGTGTCGGCATCGTCGTGATCGGCCTCGTCGCGCTAATGGCGCGCAGCCACTGGGTCACCGGCGCGATGTCGGTCTCGACCAAGGGTGCGCCGCTCGCCACCGGCTCGGGCAACGTCAGCCAGCTCGGCACCGCGGTCTTTACCACCTATCTCTACGCCTTCGAGGCCACCGCGGCGCTGCTCGTCATCGCCGTGGTCGGCGCCATCGTGCTCGCGCGCCGCGAGCACTCACTCGACGAGGAGTCCGCGTGAACGTTCCCGCCGCCTGGTATCTGGTGCTCGCCGCCGTTCTCTTCGGCGTCGGCGCTTACGGCCTGCTGACGAGGCGCAGCGCGCTGATCATGTTCATGTGCCTCGAACTGATGCTCAACGCCGTGAATCTCACGTTCGTGACCTTCTCGCGCACGTTGAGCGACATCGCCGGCCAGGTGACCGTCTTCTTCGTCATGGTGGTCGCGGCCGCCGAGGTGACGGTGGGACTGGGCATCGTCGTGGCGATCTTTAGGCGCCGCTCCACGACCTCGGTCGACGAACTCTCCGAGATGAAGGGCTGAGATGGCACACCTCGCCACGCTGATCCTCCTCCTGCCGCTGGCCGGTTTCCTCTTCGTGCTGGTGAACGGCCCGCGCATGTCCGAGCGCGCCGTCGGCGCGGTAGCGACCGGCGCAGTGACGTTGAGCTTCGTGCTCTCGGTCGCGGCGTTCGTGACGCTGCTGTCGAGCTCGTCGCGAGAGGTGACGGTGAACCTCTTCAGCTGGATCTCGGTGGGCACCCTTCACGTGCCGGCCGCGCTCTTGATGGACCCGTTGTCGATCACGATGAGCCTCTTCGTCACCGGCATCTCGGCCCTCATCCACCTGTACTCGATGGGCTACATGCACGGCGAGCGCGACTATCGCAAGTTCTTCTTGTACCTGAACCTCTTCGTCTTCTCGATGCTCACCCTGGTGCTCGCCAACAACCTGGTGCTGACCTTCGTGGGCTGGGAGGGCGTGGGGGTCTGCTCGTACTGGCTGATCAGCTACTACTTCGATCGTGACAGCGCGGCCAGCGCGGGCAAGAAGGCCTTCATCTACAACCGCATCGGTGACGTGGGGATGTTGGTAGCGATGTTCTTGCTCTTCAGCCACCTGCACACGCTGACCTACCTCTCGATCTTCTCCGGTGCGGGACACCTGGATTCGACGGCGGCGACCGTGGTGGTGCTGGCCCTGCTGCTCGGCGCGACCGGAAAGAGCGCGCAGATCCCGCTGTTCAACTGGCTGCCCGACGCGATGGAGGGCCCGACCCCGGTGTCGGCCCTGATCCACGCGGCGACGATGGTCACCGCCGGGGTCTACCTCCTCGTGCGCATGTCGCCGGTGCTCGCCCTGTCGGGGGGAGGGCGAGCGACGATCGCGGTGATCGGCGCACTGACGGCCTTCGTCGCGGCCACGATCGCCACGAGCCAGAAGGACATCAAGAAGGTCCTCGCCTTTTCCACCGTGTCCCAGATCGGCTACATGGTCCTGGCGGTCGGCGCCGGCGCCTACGCGGCGGCGATCTTTCTCATGGTGGCCCACGCCTTCTTCAAGGCCCTGCTGTTCCTCGGCTCGGGCTCGGTCATCCACTCGCTCCACGGCGAGCAGGACCTGCGAAAGATGGGCGCGCTGGCCAAGTTCCTGCCCCTCACGTTCCCGACGTTCCTCGTGGGCTGGCTCGCCATCTCGGGGATTCCGCCCTTCGCTGGTTTCTGGGCCAAGGGCGACGTCCTGACCAACGTCTTCTCCTATTCCAAGCCGCTGTGGATCCTCGGGGTCGTGACGGCGATCCTGACCGCCTACTACATGTCGCGGCTCTTCGTGCTGACCTTCCAGGGGACCGAGCGCTTCCGCGAGGTGACCCACGGGGCCGACCCCCACGAGTCGTCCTGGGTGATGACGCTGCCCCTCGTCGTGCTCGCGGTTCTCAGCGTGCTCGGCGGCGCGCTGGACCTGCCCTGGGTGCATCACAGCTCGCTCGCGGCCTTCCTCGCTCCGACCTTCGGCTACGTGCCCGCGCTCGCGACCCAGAGCACCCTCGCCCAGTGGGGCCTCGCCGCGGTCGACGTCGCCGCCGCGCTGATCGGGCTGCTGGCGGCATTCTCGATCTGGCGTGACCGGGTCTCGTCACCGCGCTACGAGAAGTCCTTCCTCGAGCACGTCTGGCACTGGGATGACGCCTACGACGCCGCGATCGGCCGGCCGCTGACCGCCGCCAGCCAGTTCGGCGGCGACGTCGTCGAGCCGCGCGTCATCGACGGCGCGGTCACCGGCCTCGCGGTTCTGGTTCGCCGTAGCGCCGAGGGCTCGCGCAAGATCCAGTCGGGCTTCGTGCGCCACTACGCGCTGGCGACCGTGCTGGGGCTCGCCGTCATCGTCGTCTATCTCGTTGCGAGGGTGGGCTAGTCATGCATTCGTCCCTGTGGTTGAGCCTCCTCATCGCGTTGCCCGCGCTCGGGGCGCTCGTTGCCGTCCTCGTTCGCACCCGCGAGAACTGGTCATACCGGATAGCCGTGGCGACCGCGACCATCGAGATGGGCCTCGCGATCACGGTCGCCCTGCTCTATAACAGCGCCGTGCCCGGTGCGTCGACCTTCGACTTCGCCGGACGCTGGGTGCTGGCCGCTCCCTTCGGCCTGGCCTACGACGTGGCGATGGACGGCATCAGCCTGCTGATGGTCGTCCTGACGGCCTTCGTCGTGTGGGCCGCGCTGCTGGGCGCTCGCGACCGGCGCCGCGAGGGCGCCTTCGTCGCGTGGCTGCTGCTGCTGACGTCGTTCACGATGGGCAGCTTCCTCGCCCACGACGTGCTCGAGTTCTTCATCTTCTTCGAGCTGACCCTGGTGCCGGCGTACTTCATCATCGCCCAGTGGGGCGGCGCCCAGCGCTCGCGCGCGGCCCTCAAGTTCTTCATCTACACCTTCACCGGTTCGGCCTTCCTCTTCGTGGGCGTGCTCTACCTGGGATTCGCCCACCAGCACCAGTTCGGCGGGGATCTCACGTTCGCCTACTCGGCGCTTTCGGCGACGGCGATGTCCTCGGGCACGGCGACCTGGCTCTTCGTCGCCTTCGCGATCGCCTTCGCCGCGAAGGCGCCGATCTGGCCCCTGCACACCTGGTCGCCGATCTCCTACGCCGAAGCACCGACCGCGGGCTCCATCGAGCTCTCAGCGCTGCTCGCCAAGCTCGGCAGCTACGGCCTGTTGCGCTTCGCGGTGGCGCTCTTTCCGCTGGCCCAGTCCAACGTGCGTCCGGTGATGCTGACCCTCGCGGTCGTGGGCATCATCTACGGTTCGGCGCTGGCCACCGTCACCCCCGACTTGAAGCGCCTGGTGGCCTTCTCCTCGGTGGCCCAGATGGGCTTTATCACCCTGGGTATCATGACCGGCTCGAAGATCGCCATGGTCGGCGCGGTCCTCTTGATGTTCAACCACGGGGTGATCACGGTGGGCTTCTTCCTCCTGATCGGCTTCATGGAGAAGCGCCGCGGCGGTCCGATGCAGATACGCGACCTCACCGGCTGGCAGGGTCCGGCCCCGGTGCTCGCCGGGCTCTTCACCGTGGTGATGCTGGCCTCAATCGGCCTGCCCGGGCTCTCGGGATTCGTCAGTGAGTACCTGATCCTCATCGGCGCGTTCGCGACCCACGCGTGGTGGGCGCTCGTGGCGACCTTCGGCGTCGTCCTGGCCGCGCTCTACCTGCTCTGGGCCTACCAGCGGGTCTTTCACGGACGTAGCGACGACGCCACGATCACCGACGCGACCGCGCGCGAGCGCTGGGCGCTGGTGCCCGTGGTCGTCCTCATCGTCGCCCTCGGCGTGTTCCCGCGCCCGGTGCTCGATCGGATCTCGCCCTCGGTCCAACAAGTGATCGAGCACGTGGCGCCTGCGGGGGTGACGAAGTGAGCCTGATGCCCTCCATCAACTACCTGGCGATCCTGCCGGTCGCCATCCTGCTCGGGACCTCGGTGCTGCTGTTGATCCTCACCGCGCTCGTGCGGGGGGGACTCGCGACCAAGGTGTCGACGTCGATCAGCGTGCTCGCCGGCCTGGCTGCGCTGGCGGCCTCCTTTGTGCAGTGGTCCTACGTCGCCGGACACGGCGCGACGACCACCATCGACCACGCGGTGGCCCTGGACGGCTTCTCGGTCGTCGCGACGGGGACCCTGGCGGTGGCCCTCATCATGGCGACCCTGGTCGCCCACGACTGGCTGGCCCACGGCTCGGTCGTCGGCACGCAGTTCCACGTGCTGGCCCTGGCCGCGAGCGCCGGCGCGCTCGTGATGGTCCAGGCGAACGACCTCATCGTCATCTTCTTGGGCCTCGAGATCCTCTCGATCGGGCTCTACGTGCTGGCGGCCCTCGACCGACACCGCGGGAAGAGCAGCGAGGCGGCTCTCAAGTACTTCCTGCTGGGCGGCTTCGCCTCGGCGATCTTCATCTACGGCGCGGCGCTGACCTACGGGGCGACGGGCACGACCAACGTCTCGGCGATCTCGTACTTCCTCGCCGGCAACGTGCTGCTGCACCCCGGACTGCTCTGGGCCGGCGGCGCGCTGCTGCTGGTGGGATTCGCCTTCAAGGTGGCGGCCGTGCCGTTCCACCTGTGGTCGCCCGACGTCTACGAGGGCGCGCCGACACCGGTGACCGGCTACATGGCCTCGATCGTCAAGATCGGCGCCTTCGCCGCCTTGTTGCGCGTAATCGTCTCGGCGCTAGGCACGCAGATGGACACCTGGCGCCCGATCCTCTGGGTGCTGGTGGCTCTCACCACCCTGCTCGGCGCGTCGATGGCGCTGATCCAGCGCAACGCCAAGCGCATGCTCGCCTACTCCTCGATCAACCACGCCGGCTTCATCCTCCTCGGAGTCTGGGCGGCGACGACGCGCGGCAACGCGGCGACGCTCTTCTACCTGATGGCCTACGCCCCGGTCGTCGTGGCCACCTTCGCGGTGGTGACCCTGGTGGGCGCCCCAGCCGACGAGGCCCACTCGATCGACCGCTACCGCGGCCTCGCCCGGCGCCAGCCGCTGCTCGGCGCCGCATTCGCCGTCTTGCTGCTCAGCCAGCTCGGGGTTCCTCTCACCACCGGCTTCTACGCCAAGTTCGCGGTGCTGGCCGCCGCGGTCGACGCGGGCGGCGGCGCGATCGCGCTGATCTCACTGCTCGCCGCGGCGATCGCCGCGTTCTTCTACCTGCGCTGGGTGCTCGCCCTCTACGCCGACGAGCCCGTCGAGCTCGACCGCGTGGCGGTGCCGCGCGCCAGCGCGCTGGTCATCTTCCTCGGCGTCGCGCTGACCCTGGTCTTTGGCGTGTGGCCCGGTCCGCTCGCGAGCCTGGCCAATCACGCGACGCTGCTCTTCACCCCGTGAGAGTCGCCGTCGCGACCTGCGCGAGCGAGGTCGACCCCGACTCGGACCTCCTGGTCGCGGCCCTGGCCGACCTCGGGGTGTCGGGCGAGCTGTGCGCCTGGGACGACCCTCGCGTCGACTGGGAGGACTTCGAGCTCACGGTGGTGCGCTCGACGTGGGACTACGCGAGTCGCCGTGACGAGTTCCTTACCTGGGCGAGGTCGGTGTCGCGCCTGGCGAACCCGTATCGCGTCCTCGAGTACTCCTCGGATAAGCACTACCTGTTCGACCTGGCCGCTCGGGGCTACGCCGTGGTGGCCTCGCGCGTGGCGGCCGTCGGCGAGGAGCCGGACTTTCCCTCGGGTGACTTCGTCGTTAAGCCCTGCGTCGGGGCGGGATCGATCGACGCCGATCGCTACCGCGCCGACGAGCTCGAGCGCGCGGCTGCCCACGTGGCCTCGCTGCACGCGCGCGGACGCGATGTCTTGATCCAGCCCTACGTGGGAAGCGTTGACGAGGTCGGAGAGACCGCCCTCATCTTCATCGGCGGTGAGTTCAGCCACGCCATGAACAAGGCCGCGATGCTCAACGAGCCGGCTTCCACGCGCGATCGCCTCTACCGTGAGAAGCGAATGTCGGTGGCGAGCGCGCCGGCGAGCGCGCGCGCCCTGGCCGAGGGGGTCCTGGCCGAGGTCGAGGCCGAGCTGGCTACCAGCGCCGTCGACGCCCTTGTGCCGGCTCTCACTTACGGGCGTGTTGACGTTGTCGCTACTGAGTCGGGCTGGGCGGTGATGGAGCTCGAACTCGTCGAGCCGTCGCTGTTCCTTCGCTACGACGGCGCGGCCGCGGCGAAGCTCGCGGCCGCCATTGTGCGCCGGGCCATCGCGGTTAGCGTTTCGTAGCGTCGCGGTGATGACGGCTCTCGCGTCGCGAATCGGACGGCGCGAGAGCGTTCAGGGTTGCGTCGCACTCGACCAGGTAGTCGCGCGATCTCGTCCTGATCGCTTGGACTCATAGAGCGCGCGGTCCGCGTTGCGAATTGCTTGGGCGAGGCCATCGTCCGTGACGATCGACACGCCGAGCGAGGCGCGCACCTCGATCGGCCCCGCCGAGGTATCGACCGGCGACGTGCGAAGGCTCATGAGCACGCGCTCGACGATCTCGGCGGTGCCGGCCTCGTCACCGCGCAAGATGATGAGAAACTCCTCGCCGCCATAGCGGCCGACCAAGTCATCGGCGCGCACACTCGTACGCAGCCGTCGTCCGACCTCGACGAGCACCTCGTCGCCGACGGCGTGGCCGTGGAGGTCGTTGACGCGCTTGAAGTAGTCGAGGTCGGCCATCACGACGGTGACGACCTCGTTGCCGTCGACGAGACGTCCGGCCGCGCGGTCGATCGCGCGGCGGTTGTCGAGGCCGGTGAGCTCGTCGCTGGCCGCCTCCTCGCGAGCGAGCGCGAGGGCATCCTCGAGTCGGGCGCGCAGCGTCGAGACCCACGCGGCGAGCCCGAGGATGAGAGTGATCGCGATCGCGGTCGATAGCAGCCGCGCCGCGCCGACGTTCGGGTCCACGAAGCCGATGACCGTCGCAATGACGAGGTCGAGCGCTCCGACCGCCACCACCACCCGCGGAGTGAACCGAGTGGCCAGCGCGATCACGGGCACGACGACCAGGATTGGAAGGACCCGGTGGTCGTGGATGATGCTGTCGACTTCGACGATGCCCGCGGTCCAGATCGCCGTTGCGATCAGCCAGAAACGGGACGCCATGATCGGAGTCTACGAAGGGGTCGGTTTGGTCTCGTCTCGTGCGGCCGCGAGCACCTCGGGGGGCACAACGGTCGCCGGACGGTTCGCGGGGTCGTTGGCGAGCAGGCGACCGATCATGGGGATCTCGGTCAGGCTCTCGGCGCGCAGCACCGCCGCCACCACCGGCACGAAGCTCTCGACCGCGGGATAGACCAGGTAGCGCGGCAGCCAGGTGGGGTAGTACTTCGCGTTGAAGCTCCAGAGGGTCTCGAGCGGCAGGATCCCCGAGAGGCGCTTGAGCGCCCAGCGTTCGACGCGCGTGAACGTCCCCTCGCCGCGCTCGCCGTCGAGGACGTTGCGAAACGCGGCGAAGTTGAGGCTGAGTCCCCGCCCGCCGGTTTCTTTCAGATGCGCGATCGTCGAGCAGAGCGCGTAGTCGATCAAGCCGTTGGGGTGCTCGCCGGGATCGCGGCGCATGAGATCGAGTGAGTAACCCTGGATCGCCGGCGAGGGCACGAACTGACAGACCGCCGCGGGCTTGTGGTCGGGGCCGTGCACGACGGTGAGCAGCAGACCCTTGTCGCGCGGGTTGAAGAGCCGCCCGAGCATCATCGAGAACCCGCGCTCGCCCTCTCCGCGACGCAGCATCGAGATCAGTTCGAGCAGGTCGGGCACGCGCGATGGATCGATCTCGCTGGGGTCGAGGAACTCAACCGTGTAGCCCTTGCGCTCGAGGCGCGACACCGCCTGGCGCAGGCTCTTCATCTTGCCGCCCTCGAGGCTGAAGGTCGTGCAGTCCACGATCGCCTCGTCGCCGACGTAGAGGTAGTGCAGACCGGCCGCGTGATAGAGCGAGAGCCACTCCTCGCCCGCGCCGACCACGCCGATGGTCCAGCCCCGCGCGTCGGCGTAGGCGCGAAATGCGCTGAAGGCCTCGCTGCGCTCGGCGATCGGCCCGATCGGATCGGGTGAGATCAGGGCAACGCCGCCGTAGACGGCGTAGGCCACGAGCGAGTCGCGGAAGAAGAAAAACTGCTTGTCGTCGCGCAGTGCGAAGTAGTCGAGGGTGCCGCGGCCGTGGCGGCGCACGATCTCTCTCGCGCGCAGCTCGGCCAGGCGACGCTCGGCCGATGACCCCTTCTCGGACAGTCGTCGGTCGACCACGGGGCGCGTGATGAGATAGAGCGCCGAGATGATGAGCGACAGACCCACCGCGAGCAGCGTCGGGTTGATGAAGTCGCCCACCCGGTCGGGCAGGTTGATCGACGTTTGGCCCACGAGGCGTTCGACGCAGGCCATCAGGACGACGCCGTAACTGGGTAGCTGATGGCGGGCCGAGGCCTCGATGCCCAGGGAGGCCGCGAACACCGACGCCGCGCCGATCAGGGCGAGACGCGGCAGTGCGGTCGCCAGGCTCGAGCGATCCGTCGTCGCCTGGAAGTGATCGCGCTCGACGATCAGGAACGTCAGGATCACCACCGCGAGCAGGGACGACGCGAGACTGCCGTCGCGCGCCAGGTGCGCGAGGGTCGTCACCGAGAGAGCGCCGACTCCGAGCAGCCACGCGCGTCGTTGGCCGCGGCGCATGGCGCGGGCCATCATGATCATGCCGATGCCCGCGACCGCGGTGATTGCGGCGGCCGATTTGGCGACGCCGAGGGGCAGCACCGAGAGCACGAGGTGTAGGCGGCTGCGCAGCGGCGGCATTGCGGTCACGATCACGTTGACCAGCCCGTCGGCGAAGAGCAGGCCGCTCGCCACGCGACGCACGGAGCGCTGCCGGCGTTGGGCGGCCAGGCGGTCAATGGCGATCGGGTAGGGATCGCCCCCGGGCCACGAGCCCACGGTGGTCGTCGCCTCGGCGACGCTCGGCTGGACCGGCGTGCCGCCGACGAGCCGCTCGAGCATCGTGGCGCCGCGTCGCGGCGTCTCGCCGGCGATGAGACGAACCACGACGGTCGAGGCAGCTTCGATCTCGACGACGCCGAGGCGCTCGCAGCGCGTGAACACCGGCGGCAGACCCAGGCGGCCGCGCCGCTCTACCACCACGGTGCGGCTCGGACCGGGCGCGGCGCACACGCCGCGGTCTAAGAACGCGAGCGCTGGCCGGGCGGTGCCGCCGATGACGGCTCCGGCACCGCCGCGCTCGGCGACGCGCCGGGCGACCTCGAGGGCGTCGACGCCTTCGACGAAGGTGATCGAGAGCGGTTCGGCCATCGCCGGGGACGCGTCGCGCGCGTGCGCGCTGAATCGGCGCCGCACGATCAGTCCGGCGACCCCCGCGACCAGGCCCTCCACAATGGCGATGACCACAAAGGCGATCACCAGGTTCGCCCAGAAGTCGCCCGTGCTGGGCGGGTGCACGTGCAGATGCAGGCGGTGGCGCGAAAAGTGGTCGATGACGCTGAGCGCCGAACCGGTCAGGTCGATCGCGGCCATGGCCACGATGGGCAGCCAGACCCAGCCAGCCAGTCGGCGATAGAGCACGCGACTCGCGGCGAAGCGCTCGAGAGCCGGCGGATCCTCGAGGCAACGCGCGTCGCGTCGCTCGTCCTCGTCGGCGCGCGAGACGTCGACGTCGCAGTGTCCTGCGGCGACCGCGAGGTCACGCACGCCGTTGGCTGTCGCGACGTGCAAGATGAGATCGTGAGCCAGTGTCACCCCGAGCGCTCGAAGGGAGCGCTCGACCGCGGGGTGGTCGAGGAAGCTGGCGTCGTGGCTGCCGGGCAGGACGTAGAGCTGGTGCTCGTCGGCTGCGGCGAAGTCGCGCAGGGCTTCGGCGAGCGCGCCCAGGCGCTCCCACGTCGCGGCCACGTAGGCCGCGGGATCGGCGTTACCCGGCTCGAAGAGGTTGCCGGCGATGACGACGACGGCCGCGTCGTCGATGTCGCCCAGCAGGTCGACGAACTCGCGCAGCGGGCGGCTCTCGGGGCGCGAGTCGGGCGAGATCGACAGATCGCTCACGACATAGACGTGGTGTCCGAAGGGGATCGGCACCGTCAGACGTTCGCTCGTTCCCACGGCGCCTAGTCTCTCAGATGTGGCTGGAGTGGAGAGCCGCTGATGACTGACGACGAACTCGGCGAGAACTGGTATTGGCGCGACGGCGCGCGGCGCGGCCCGGCCGTCATCTTTGACATCGACGGCGTGCTGGCCGACGCCGCTGGACGCCAGCACTACCTCGACTGGGGCGACTGGCGCAGCTTCTTTGACGCCTGCGGCGACGATCCCGTCATCGCCGAGATCGAACGGCTTCTCGAACTGCTCGACGAGGACCTGACGATCGTCTTGTTGACGGGCCGGCCCCGACGGGTGCGTCCCCATACTCTGGCCTGGCTGGAGCGCTACTCGCTGCGCTGGGACCTGCTGATCATGCGCGAGTACGGGGACTACTCGGGGGTCGACGACTTCAAGCGGGCTGCGGTGAGGGATCTCACTGCCCACGGCCTCGACGTGCGACTGGCCCTCGACGACGACCCCAAGAACCACGCGATGTACGTCGCCGAGGGCGTGCCGTGCATCTACATCCACTCCGGCTACTACCAGTGACCGTGTCGTATGGTGTTGCGATGTCGAGGCGCCGCGCTGGCGGCGTGCTAGTCGAGGCTCGCGAGGATCTCGCGGGCCGCACGCCGACCTGAGCCGATGCTCGCCGGAATGCCCACGCCGTCGTACGCGTTGCCCGCCAGGGCCAGGTGTCGCGGAGCCGCGGCGGCCTTGGCCGCGGCGACGAGGGAGCCGTGGCCAACGAGGTACTGGGGCAGCGCGTCGTCGAAGCGGCGCACCAGGGCCTCGGTCGGCGTGGGGAAGGAGCCCAGGATCGTCGCGAGCTCGCGCGTCACGCGCTCGACGAGCAGCTCGTCGGAGAGCGCGCGAAAGCGCGTGTCGTCGCTGCGGCCTACGTGCACGCGCACGATCGCGTCACCCTGGACGAGGTAGGGCCACTTGCGCTCGAGCAGCGTGACCGCGGTGATGAGCATGGTGTCACCGTGAAAGGGCGTACCCAGGGGCACGAGGACGCCGGTGCCGGGAAAGTCGAGTCGCAGCGCGTCGCGCGCCACCGCGAGGGTCACCATCGCGGTGCTCGCCCCGCGCACGCCCCCGAGGGCGGCGAGGGCCGGATCGAGCGTGCCCACCAGGGACCCAGTGACAGCGCCCGGCGTGGCGAGAACGACGGCGTCGGCGGCCGTGGTCGTGTCGGGGGTGTCGACGTCGTAACGACGCGGACCGCGGGGCGTCGCGCGTAGAGCCACGACCGGGGTGGCGGTGCGAATCGTCACTCCGCGCGCAACGAGTCCTTCGGCGAGACGACCGGGCAGCGATCCGATGCCGCCGCGCAGGGTGGCGAAGAGGGGACCGGGTGGCGAGCTCGCCGCTGGCGCGCTCGTTGTCGTGGGCTGGGCGAGGGCACGCATCAGCGATCCGCCGGCGCGGGCCGCGTCGTAGAGGGCGGGAAAGACGCTCCTTGCGGAGAGCTCGTCGATTCGCCCGGCTTGGATGCCGCCGACCATCGGCTCAATGAACTGGTAGGCGAGCTCGCGTCCCAGCTTGGTGCGCACGATCTCGCCGATGGCGATGTCCTCGCCCACCGTCAGTCGCGCGGGGAACCACTGGTCGCGCTTGGCGGCCAGGCGAGCGCGCCAGGTGAGCCCGGCCATCGAGGCGACCGCCTGGTACGAGGTCGGCACGCCAAGGGCGAGTCCCAGTGGGATCTCGTGGAGCGCCCCGCGCAGGTAGATGCTCGCCCCGCTCGCGCCGATTGGCACGAGCTCGCTGTCTAGGCCGAGCTCGGTGATGAGTTCGATTGCCTCGGGCCGGCGCGCGAGGAAGCCGTCGGGGCCCACGTCGATGGTGCGACCGGCGAAGGGTGCGACGGCGAGCGTGCCACCGACCGTGTCGCCCGGCTCGATGATCTCGACGCGCGGCGTGGCGTCATGGGGGCCCGCCGCGCCGCCGGAGAGCTCCCAGGCGGCAGCCAGTCCCGCCACCCCGCCGCCGATCACGACGACCGAGCGGCTCACGCTTGCTCCACAACCACCGCGAGGATGTCGATGAAGTCCGGGTCGTCGTTAAGCGACGCGGTGCGCACCAGGTTGACGCCCACCTCGTGCGCCACGCGCTGGCCGTCGACGTCGATGTCGTAGAGGACCTCGAGGTGATCGGCGACGAAGCCGATGGGGCACGACACCACGTCGGTGACGCCGCGCGTGGCGAGATTGGCCAGCACGACCAGGATGTCCGGCCCGAGCCACACGTCACCCGTGCGTCCCGCCGACTGCCAGGCGAGCTCGTGGTGGGCGAGGCCGGCGGCGTCGGCGGCTCGCCGCGCACTCTCGGAGAGCTGGTCGGGATAGGTGTCGCCCGTCTCGAGGATCTTTTCGGGCAGCGAGTGTGCCGAGAAGACCACCTCGGTCGTCTCGCGCCGCTCGGGGGGGATCGTGGCCAGGGCCGCGAGCACCCGCTCGCCGATCAGTTCGCAGAACCCCTCGGCGTCCCACCACGCGCCGATCGCGGTGAAGTCGACGTCCTCGCCTAGGGCGGCACGCGCGCGGTCCATGTACTGGTCGGTTGACATCGACGACGAGTGCGGCGCCAGGACCAGGCCGATGACGCGTTCGACGCCGCGCTCGACCAGCTCGCGCGCGGCCTCTTCGAGCAGGGGCGGCTCGTACTTCGAGCCAAAGACCACGACGTACTTCCCGGGGTGGTGCGCGTCGAGAGTGGCGGCCAGTCGCGCGACCTGGAGCGCCGTGCGCTCGGCGAGGGGTGATGTGCCGCCGATAGCGTCGTAGCGGCGCACGAGGTCGGCCAAGAGCTCGGGGGTGGGGGGTCGGCCGTGGCGAATACGCGTGTAGTAGGGCTCGACGTCGTCGCGCGTCGTGGGCGTGCCGTAGGCCATCACGAGGACACCGA
Organism: Actinomycetes bacterium; assembly: GCA_021784205.1. The sequence goes on along the minus strand of JAJXTB010000010.1, from coordinate 19,037 downwards.
TCGTCATCGCACACCCGCGCGTCCCTCGTCGTGGACGAGTCGCACGACGGCCTCGAGGACCGTGGGGTCGGTTTCGGGCAGGACGCCGTGACCGAGGTTGAACACGTGCCCGGCGTCGCGACCCGCGCGCGCGAGTACCTCGCGCGTGGCCGCGAGGGCGTTGTCCACCCCGCCGAGGCACCGCGCGGGATCGAGGTTGCCCTGCACCGGGCGGCCCACCCGCTTGCGGCCCTCGTCGAGGTCGACGTGCCAGTCGATGCCCATCACGTCGGGCCCGGTGCTCGCCATGAGGTCGAGCAGCTCGCCGGTGCCGACGCCGAAGAGGATGGTCGGCACGTTGAGGTCCTTCACCCCCTCGAGCACGCGCGTCGTCGCCTCGAGCGCGAAGCGTCGGTACTCGTCGCGCGTGAGAGACCCCGCCCAGGAGTCGAAGAGCTGCAGGGCGCGCGCGCCGTGTTCGACCTGGGCGCGTAAGAAGGCGACCGTGATCGCCACTAGCCGATCGAGCAGCGCGTCAAAGAGCGCGGGATCTGAGTGCATGAGCGTCTTGATCACGCCGAAGACCCGGGTGGGCCCGCCTTCGACGAGGTAGCTCGCCACCGTAAAGGGCGCGCCGGCGAATCCGATCAACGGTGTGTCGCTCGCCGCGAGCTCGGCGACGGCACGCGTGACCGTCTCGGTGATGTGGGCCACGTCGCCAGCTTCGAGGTCGCGTAGACGCGCGAGGTCCGCCGCGCAGCGAAACGGCCGCTCGATGACGGGTCCTCGCCCCGGGACCACGTCGACGCCGAATCCGATGGCTTGATAGGGCACCACGATGTCCGAGAAGAGCACCGCGGCGTCGACGCCGTAGCGGCGCACCGGCTGCAGGGTGATCTCGCTGGCCAGGGCGGGGTCGGCGATCGCCTGGAGGATCGAGCCCGTGCCGCGCAGCGCCCGGTACTCGGGCAGCGAACGGCCGGCCTGGCGCATGAACCAGACCGGGACGTGGTCGACGCTTTCGCCCCGACACGCCCGCAGAAATGCTGATTCGCCCACCGTTCTCCTTTGGTCGCTCCCAATCTAGGGGAGCCCGATAGCGGCTCTGGCGTGAGGGGTGAGCGCGTCCTCTAGACTTGTCAGACCCCATTTGTAGGTCGCGCGAAAGAGGTGAAGGTGGCGCACGAGCGTGAAATCGCCGAGGAGCAGGATTTCCTGGATCTCGCCCTGGGCGCCCTGGATCACATGCGTGACGAGGCGCGATCCCTGCGCGACAGCGCCGCCGTGGCGACCATGCGCGGCGCGGGCGACCTCGTCGAGCGCGACGTGGTCATGGGCACCGCCCTTCAGCGCCTCGACCAGCTGGCCATCGGCGACCAGCCCCTCTTCTTCGGACGCATTGACTACGACCCGGCGGTCAACGCCGGCGAGGCCTTTCACGTCGGGCGCCTCGCGGTCTCGGACGCTGAACTCAACCCGCTGGTGATCGACTGGCGCGCGCCGGTCGCCGAAGCCTTCTACCGGGCCACCGGCGTCGAGCCGCTCAATCTCGTGCGACGGCGCCACGTGGCGATCCGCGGGCGCACCGTCACCGGCGTCGAGGACGAGTACTTCGCCGACGTGAACGGCGACCTGCACCTGCCCGAGGGCGAGGAGCGACAGGCCACCGAGGAGGGACTGGTCGAGGGGGGGCTGGCCCTCGGCGGCCCCGGCGCGTTGCTAGCGGCGCTGGGTCGTGCGCGCACCGGGCGCATGGGCGACATCGTCTCGACGATCCAGGGCGAGCAGGACCGCATCATCCGCGCGCCGCTGGCCGGCATGCTCCTCGTCCAGGGCGGTCCGGGCACGGGCAAGACGGCCGTCGCGCTGCACCGCGCGGCCTATCTGCTCTACACCTACCGCGCGACCCTCGAACGCCAAGGCGTGCTGGTCGTTGGGCCGAATCCGCTCTTTCTCAACTACATCGAAAACGTACTGCCCTCCCTGGGTGAGTCGGGCGTGACGCTCTCGACGATCTCGGGGCTCGTGACGAACGTGACGGTGAGTGGACATGACCGTGACGACGTGGCGCGCTTGAAGGGCGACGCGCGGATGGTGCGCGTGATCGAGCGTGCTCTCGCAACCCGCCAGCGTCCTTTGCGCGAGGACGTCGACCTGATGGTGGGACGCGTCACCGTCACGGTGCGCGCTCGCGACACCCGCGAGATCGTCGAGCGGGCGAAGCGCCGTCCCGGTAATCACAACCAGCGCCGCAGCGCCGTCGGGCGCGAACTGGCCAATCGGCTGGCGCTGACGTACCGTGATCGTTTCGTGCACGAGAGCGACGAGAGCTCGCTCAACGACGTGGCCGACATGATTCGCGCGACCCAGGCCTTCAAGGAGCTGGTCCAGCGCATCTGGCCGCGCCTCTCGGGCCAGGAGTTGCTCCACGACCTCTTCGGCGCGCCGGCTCTCCTGCGCGCGGCTGGCAAGGGCGTTTTGAGTGACGAGGAGTGCGAGATGCTCTACCGTGCGCGCTCGGCCTCGCTCGAGGAGGTGGCTTGGACGACCGCCGACGCCGCGTTGATCGACGAGGCCCGCGTCCTGCTGGGGCCGCGTAAGCGCCCGCGCCCGCCCAAGGCCGAGACCACGATCCTCGACGGCATCGACCTCGACAGCTACCGCGCCGACGTGCGCGCGGCCGCGCTGCGCGAAGCGGCCCGCCTCGCCGCCACCGCCGCGGCCGAGCGCGACGAGGCCGAGTTCGTCACCTACGGCCACATCGTCGTCGACGAGGCCCAGGACCTCTCGCCGATGGAGCTACGGGTGCTTCGCCGACGCGACCTCACGGGGTCGATGACGATCGTCGGTGACATGGCCCAGGCCACGACTGCCTCCTCGTCGGCCTCGTGGGCCGCGACCATAGCCATGCTCGAACCGCGGCGCAGCCCCACGCGCGTGGACCTGACCGTGAGCTACCGCACTCCCGAAGAGGTGCTGACCTTCGCCGCGCCCACCCTGGCGGCTGCCGCACCTGAGGTCGAGGTTCCCCGGCCGGTGCGCCGCGCGGGGGTGTCGCCGATCGTCGAGCGCGTCGGCGCCGAAGAGTTCGCTGAGCGCCTGGTCGCGGCGACCCGGCGCGAGGTTGAAGCGGTCGCCCCCGGGCGCACCGCGGTCATCGCGGCTGCCGCGCGCGTTCCGCAGATCATCGACATCCTCCTCGCCGGGGGTCTTGCCGCGGTGGACCCGCGCGACGAGTCGACGCGGGGACTGGGCGCTGACCTGGTGGTACTGGCCGCCGAGGGCTCAAACGGCCTCGAATTCGACGCGGTCGTCGTGGTGGACCCCTGCGATATCGCCTGTCGCGAGTCGGCAGACGGCCAGGTCACGCCCCGGGGGCTGCGGACCCTCTACGTGGCCATGACTCGCCCAACCCGGCGCCTCGCCATAGTCGCTGGTGGACCCCTGCCCGCGACAATCCTGTGATTAATTTCAGTGGACGGACCTGAGCGAGGTGGCCGTCTCAACTAGAAATGTGGGAGTGAGTCAGGCGATTCCCCTCAATAGCCTGGCGAAGCAAGAGAAGATCGTCCACGACCGGCCCCCGCTGCTTGCCATCGGGGTCATGATCTGGCTCGGCAGCGAGCTGATGTTCTTCTCGGGTCTCTTCGCCGCCCTATTTACTATCCGCGCGCACCTGCAGTCCTGGCCGCCCGCGGGCACCCACCTCGACACGGTCCAGGCGGGCATCTTCACCATCGTGCTTATCGCCTCCTCCTTCACCATGCAGTGGGCGGTCTGGCTGATCGAGCACCGCCGTCGCGACGAGGCCCGGCGCTGGGTGATCGTCACGATCATCATGGGTGCACTCTTCGTGGGCAATCAGGCTTACGAGTGGACCCACCTGGCCACGCGCTGGTACACGAACTCCTACGGCTCGGTCTTTTTCATCACGACCGGTCTGCACGGTCTGCACGTCTTCCTCGGCCTCGTCGCGATGGGCTTTCTGCTCTTTCGCATGCGCGGCACCGAGGGCGACCCGGGAGAGCTCGCCACCTTCCAGGGTGTGAGCTACTACTGGCACTTCGTCGATGTGGTGTGGATCGGCCTGTTCTCGTCCCTCTTCCTCCTTAAGTAGGTAAGCCCGGTGTCGCATCTCTCAACGCGAGCGCGCGTCGCGACGGCCACCGTCGTCCTCGCCCTGGTTCCGCTCGCTTTGGCGAGTGGCGCGGGCGCGGCCGGAAAGGTCGTCTACCAGACGACGCGCCACAACGCGGGAACCCCGAACTCTGACATCGTCGTACGGAAGCACGGGCTCATCATCAGCTACGGCGACAGCGCGATCATCTACAACGTGCCCTCGCCCGCGTTGGCCGCGACCGGCCAGGCGCTCTTCTTGCAGAACTGCGCGTCGTGCCACGGCACCGAGGCCAACGGCGTGCCGGCGAACGGCACCACCGGGGCCTACCCGAACCTGGTGGGTCTGGGACCGGCGACCATCGACTTCTGGATCGAGTCGGGTCGCATGCCGGCCGCCGACCCGCGCTCCGTTCAAGCCCCGCGCCGCCAGCCGCGTCTGACCCACGACCAGGCCCTCGCAATCGCCGCCTGGATCAACTCGCTCTCGCCGAGCTATCCGGCGATACCCACGGTCAACGTGAAGGACGCCAACGTGGCCAACGGCATGGCGCTCTTCGCCCTGAACTGCGCGGCCTGTCACACCATCGAGGGCGACGGCGACGCGCTGGCGGCGGGCACGTTCGCGCCCTCGCTGCGCAACATCCCCGCGACTCAGGTCGCCGAGGCCATCCGCACCGGTCCCGCCAACATGCCGCGCTTCACCGGCAACCTGAGCGACTACCAGGTCGCCGACATCGTCAAGTTCGTCACCACCGAGATCCAGCACCCGAACAACCCGGGCGGCTTCGGGCTCGGCGGGCTGGGGCCGGTGGCCGAAGGATTCGTCGGCCTGCTCTTGGGCGTGGGCCTACTGGCCCTTCTCGGATACTGGGTAGGAGAGCGCAGTGAGTGAGTCAACCGAACACCGCACGCCGGTGGAGATCGCGGGTCTCGCGGCCGACGATCCGCACCTGCAGCCCGCCGCGCGTAACCCCCTCCTGGTCGAGCGGGTCATCGCCATCTTGTTCCTCGTGGGCCTCATTCTCGTCGTGGGCTTTGGCTACTGCTACTGGGTCGACGCCGCGCCCTGGACGCTCGGAGCGACGATGGGCGGCGGACTGTTCTTCCTCGGCCTGGGACTCGTGGCCTGGGGCAAGTACCTCATGCCGCGCGGACCCTTCGTCGAGCAGCGTCACGAGATGGCGAACGACCAAGAGACCCGCGACGCCTTCGCCGCGGCGATCGTCGAGCGCGGCGGCGGCGTCATCAAGCGCCGCAAGCTCCTCGGCGGGCTCCTCGGCGGCGGTTTGGGCGCCTTTGGGGTGGTGGCGATCTTTCCGCTACTGCGTAGTCTCGGACCGCTGCCCAAGGACACGCTCTTTCACACTGACTGGCGTCCCGGCAGCTATCTGGTGGGCATCGACGGGCGCCGAGTGCAAGTGGGCGACCTCGCCGTGGGCTCGATCATGACCGTCTATCCCGAGGGGACCGAGTACACCGATCGCGGTCAGGCCGTCGACCAGACGGTGCTGATTCGCCTCTCCAATGAGAACTTCGTCACCCAGAAGGGCCGCGAGAGCTGGGGACCACACGGTTATCTCGCCTACTCCAAGCTCTGCACGCACCTGGGATGCCCGGTGGGGCTCTACGAGCAGCAGCTCCAGCTGCTGGTGTGCCCGTGCCACCAGTCGATGTTCGACGTCACCAACGGCGCGATCCCGAACTTCGGCCCGGCGCCGCGCCCGCTGCCCCAGCTACCGCTCTACGTGGACTCCGCGGGGTACCTGCGCAGCCAGAGCGACTACCACAGCGCCGTCGGACCCGGATTCTGGGAGCGCTCATGAGTGACGTGACGACCCGGCGCGCGAAGAAGGCGGCCCAGGGTCCCTACGGCGCCGTCGGCAAGGCGCTGGGTGAACTCGACGACCGCCTGGGCGTGGCCAAGGGCGGGCGCACGTTCCTCGACAAGGTGTTCCCCGACCACTGGTCCTTCATGCTCGGCGAGATCGCGCTCTACTCCTTCGTTGTCCTCTTGGTGACCGGCGTGTTCCTCACGCTCTACTACGTCCCCAGCCAGGCGATCGTGACCTATCGCGGCTCGTACCTGCCGCTTTACGGTCAGCACGTCACCGAGGCGTTCGCCTCGTCGGTGAACCTCTCCTTCGCGGTGCGCGCGGGCCTGCTGATGCGCCAGATGCACCACTGGGCGACGGACATCTTCGTGGGTGCGATTGTCGTGCACATGGCCCGCGTCTTCTTCACTGGCGCCTTCCGACGGCCGCGCGAGCTGAACTGGACCATCGGCACCACGCTGCTGATCCTGGCGATCGTGAACGGCTTCCTCGGCTACTCGCTGCCCGACGACCTCGTTTCGGGTACGGGAATCCGCATCGCGTACTCGATCATCCTGTCGGTGCCGCTGGTGGGTACCTACCTCGCGTTCTTCCTCTTCGGCGGCAACTTCCCGGGTACCGACATCATCCCGCGATTCTTCATCTTGCACGTGCTGATCGTGCCCGGGATCATCATCACGCTCGTGACGGTGCACATGATCCTGCTGGTGCGCCAGAAGCACACGCAGTTCCCGGGCGAGGGGAGAACCGAGAAGAACGTGGTCGGGGCCCCGATGTTCCCGGTGTTCATGGCCAAGACCACGGGGTTCCTCTTCCTCGTGGCCGGCGTGATCGCCCTGCTGGGAGCCTTCGCCCAGATCAACCCGATCTGGCAGTTCGGCCCCTACGACGCCTCGCGCATCTCCTACGCCGTCCAGCCCGACTGGTACATGGGCTTCCTCGACGGGGCGTTGCGCATCTTCCCGGCGTGGTCCTTCCACTCCTTTGGCTACACGATTCCTCTTGAGGTGACGATCCCCGCGGTCATCTTCCCGGGCCTACTGTTCAACGTGATCATGATCTGGCCGGCGATCGAGCGACGCTTCACGAAGGACTACGCGGAGCACAACCTGCTGGATCGCCCGAGCAACCGGCCCAAGCGCACGGCCGCCGGCGTCGCGGTGCTCGCCTTCGTGTCGATGCTCTTCATCGCCAGCTCGACCGACGTCATTGCCAACTTCTTTCACGTGTCGCTCAACACGGTGCTGTGGGCGATGCGTGTGCTCGTGCTGGTCTCGCCGTTCGTGGCCTACCCGCTGACCTATCGGATCTGCAAGGAGATGCAGGGCGTGCGCGGCGCGGGCAAGCGCAAGACGGCCAACGTCGTCACGCGCACGGCCGAGGGAGAGTATGTCGCCGAGCCCGCACCGGCCTACGTCGACGACGTAGCTGACGACCTCGAGCCCACAGAAGTACCGCGCTTCATCGACGAGTCCGAGGCACCCGCCCCGGAATCGGGCGTGCGCATCATCGAACGTTAAGTCGTGACGCGCCGCGCTCGTCGCACGCGTCGGCGCCTCCTGGTCGTCGTCGTCCTCGCGCTCGCCTTCGTCGCGGGCGCCATCGTGCTCTCGCGCTCGCCGGCGCCCGCGACGACGACCTCGACGTCGACGTCGCACCCACGCGTCACGACGACCACCGTGGCTCCCGAGCGAGCCCAGCCCTTCTGGGCCGTCGTCAGCCACTCGGCGCGCGGGGTCATGGTCGATTACCGCAACGTCGTGGCCGGGGGCGTGACGTTTCGCGCGCTGCGCCTTCGCGCACGTACGACGTTCCTGCGCTGGCACGTGGGCGCGGGCGACCCCCTGCGCTGGGCGAGCGTGCCCAAGGACGCGGGTCCCTCGATCGACTGGCCGGTCGAAGGACCGGCCGGCGTCGTCGCGGTCTTCAACGGCGCCTTCAAGCAGGCCGCCGGGGCGGGTGGCTCCATGGTCGACGGGCTGGTCCTCTCGCCGCTGGTGCGCGGCGACGCCTCTCTGGCCCTTGATGCCTACGGCCACTGGGCGATTGGCACGTGGGGGAGCCGCGCGTTCCCGCCGCGCGGCTTCACTGCGACCACCGTGCGCCAGAACCTCGTCTTGCTGGTCGCGAACGCCCGCCCGACGCCGGCGGCACTCCACGCGCCCTGGAAGTTCTGGGGCGATCCCCTCCACGAGGTCCCGCCCGAGCCGCGTAGCGGCCTGGGTGTCGATGCGGCGGGCAACCTCATCTACGTCGCGACCATGGGTCATGTGCTCGCGCCCGACCTCGCGCGCGCCATGGTGGCCGCGGGCATCGTCACCGGCATGGAACTCGACATCAACCCGTTCTGGCCGATCCTCGGCGCGCCCTTCGCCCCGCTGCACCATCCCGGCCCCTACAGCGTGCAGCTGCCCCTGGCCCAGCACGATCCCTCCATCTACAACACCGGCTGGGAGCGCGACTTCTTCGTGGCCCTCGCCGAGCCGGGCCGCTGGGGTTGCGACTGGCGCGCCCCGGGACTGCACGCACCCCTGGGCACCGCCCAGCCTCAGCGACCCCGTCGGGTCGGCCCGGGCTGCTAATCGCTGCGGGCCCATGCGTAGCATGGGCCACGTGGCAACGACGCACGATCCCCTCTGGCCGGCCGCGTCGACGCTGTTGCGTGGTGCGTCGTCGCAGCGGCGCACGGTCGCCCTCCTCGGTGTGCCGACCTACGCCACGTCCCTGAGTGCGCGCAGCGCGACGAGCGCCCCGGCGGCGATCCGCGCGGCGCTCGCTCGTTACTCGACCTGGTCCTACGAGGACGACGTCGACCTGGCCGAGCGCGTGGACCTGGTCGACCTGGGCGACGTGGCCGACCCCGACGGACCCGGGGGGAGTGCGCGCGTCGCCGCGGCCCTGGCGAGCGGTCCGAGTCGCGAGCTGTCGATCATCCTCGGCGGCGACAACGCAGCCACCTTCCACGCGCTAGCGGCCCTGGCCGGTGGTGACTGGGACTCGCTCGGCCTGATCACCCTCGACGCCCATCACGACCTGCGCGAGGGGATCTCCAACGGCTCGCCTGTGCGACAGGCCCTCGCGGCCGGCTTGGACGGGTCCCACGTGGTCCAGATCGGCCTCGCCGACTTCTCCAACTCGTCGGCCTACGCAGCGGTGGCCCGTGCGCAGGGCGTCCACGTCGTCTCGCGAGCGGCGCTGCGACGCGAGTCCCTCGAGACCGTCCTGGCCCACGCCCTGGACGTCGCGAGTGAGGGCGGACGGCGCGTCTACGTCGATATGGACCTCGACGTGGCGGACCGCGCGGTGGTGCCGGGATGCCCGGCGGCCGCCCCCGGCGGGCTCAGTGCCGACGAGGTGCGCCGCGTGGCGCGCCTGGTGGGTGCCGACGAGCGCGTCGCCGCTCTCGACGTGACCGAGATCGACGTGGCGCGCGACAGCGAGGACGAGCGTACGGTTCGCCTGGCGGCGCTGATAGTGCTTGAGGCCCTGGCGGGCGTGACAAGGAGACGGACATGACGGTGGTTCTCAGCGGGGCGCCTCTCACACGCGCGCAGGTGCTGGCGGTGGCGCGCGGCTTCGAGACGGTGGAGATCGCCGCGGAGACCCTCGCGCTACTCGCCACCAAGCGCGCGGCGATCGACGCGCTGGTCGCCTCCGGGACCCCCGTCTACGGGGTGTCGACGGGATTCGGATCGTTGGCGACCACGTTCATCTCGCCCGAGCAGCGCCGCGATCTGCAGCGCTCGCTCATTCGTTCCCACGCCGCGGGGGTGGGAACCGAGGTCGAGACTGAGGTGGTGCGCGCGATGATGATCTCGCGCTTGTCGAACCTGTGCTCGGGCGTCTCGGGAGTGCGACCCGGGACCGCGCTCGCCTACGCCGGCCTGCTCAACGCACAGATCACGCCCGTCGTGCACGAGTACGGCTCGCTGGGATGCTCGGGCGACCTCGCGCCGCTCGCGCACGTGGCGCTGGCTCTCATGGGCGAGGGCGACGTGCGCGACGCCGGAGGCGCACGTGTCATGGCCGCCACGGCGCTCGCCGACGCGGGCCTAGTCCCGGTGACCCTGGCCGAGAAGGAGGGCCTGGCGTTGATCAACGGGACCGACGGCATGCTCGGCCAGCTCGTCCTGGCGATCGAGGACCTCGAGCAGATCTACCGGCTGGCCGACGTGGCCGCGGCGATGTCGGTCGAGGCGTTGCGCGGCACCGACCGAGTCTTCGCCGCCGAGATTCACGCTTTGCGACCTCACGCCGGTCAGCGCGACAGTGCCGCCAACATGGCCGCGCTGCTCGCGGGATCGCCCATCGTCTCGTCGCACGTCGATGACGTGACCCAGGTCCAGGACGCCTACTCGTTGCGCTGCGCCCCCCAGGTCCACGGCGCGGGGCGCGACACGTTGGCCCACGCCACGCGCGTGGCCGACGTCGAGCTCGCGTCGGCGATCGACAACCCCTCGATTCTCGCTGACGGCTCGCTCGAGTCCAACGGCAACTTCCACGGCGCGCCGGTGGGCTACGTTCTCGACTTCCTCGCGATCGCCCTGGCCGACGTGGCCTCGATCTCGGAGCGGCGCACCGACCGGCTTCTCGACGTGGACCGCAACTTCGGCCTGGCCCCCTTCTTGGCCCACCAGGCGGGCGTGGACTCCGGCCTGATGATCGCCCAGTACTCTCAGGCCGCGCTGGTGAGCGAGATGAAGCGCCTGGCGGCGCCGGCGAGCGTGGACTCGATTCCTTCTTCGGGCATGCAAGAGGACCACGTGTCGATGGGTTGGCACGCGGCGCGCAAGTTGCGCCGGGCCATCGAGGCCGCTCGCGACGTCTTGGCGATCGAGCTGCTCGCGGCCTCGCGCGCGCTCGCCCTGCGCGCACCACTGCAGGCGGGCGCGGCGACGGGTGCCCTGGCCGAACTAGTTAACGCGACCTCCGGCGGACCGGGACACGACCGCTGGCTCGCGCCCGAGATCGCGGCGGTGGGAGAGTTGGTCCGAAGTGGTGAGGCTCTCGATCTCGTGGCCCGCCACGTGACACTGTTCTAGGAGGCAACATGCAGGGTTCACGAATCGTGCGCGCGGCGAGGGGATCGCGGCTCACCGCACAGTCCTGGCCCCAGGAAGCCGCGCTGCGCATGTTGATGAACAACCTCGATCCCGAGGTGGCCGAGCGCCCCGAGGACCTGGTCGTCTACGGCGGCACCGGAAAGGCGGCGCGCGACTGGGCGAGCTTCGACGCGCTCGTGCGCACGCTGACGACGCTCAAGGACGACGAGACGATGCTGGTGCAGTCGGGCCGGCCGGTAGGGGTCTTTCAGACCCACGAGTGGGCTCCGCGCGTGCTGATTGCTAACTCGAACCTGGTGGGTGACTGGGCGACCTGGCCCGAGTTCCGCCGCCTCGAAGCGCTGGGGCTCACCATGTACGGCCAGATGACGGCGGGTTCGTGGATCTACATCGGCACCCAGGGGATCCTGCAGGGAACCTACGAGACGTTCGCCGCCGTGGCCGCCAAGCGCTTCGGGGGAACGCTGGCGGGCACGCTCACCCTGACCGGCGGCGCGGGAGGCATGGGCGGGGCCCAGCCCCTCGCGGTCACCATGAACGACGGCGCGTGCCTGGTGGTCGACGTCGACCCCTCGCGCCTGGCCCGGCGCGTCGAGCAGCGATACCTCGACGAGTGGACGAGCGACCTCGACGAGGCGCTGCGCCGCGTGGACAGCGCGCGCCTCGAGAGGCGCGCGCTGAGCGTGGGCGTGGTGGGCAACGCCGCGACCGTCTTCGCCGAACTGCTGGCGCGCGGGGTGGAGATCGACATCGTCACGGATCAGACGTCGGCGCACGATCCGCTGAGCTACCTGCCCGAGGGGATTGACCTCGGCGACTGGCACCACTACGCCGACACCAAGCCCGAGGAGTTCACCGATCGGGCGCGCCAGTCCATGGCTAAGCAGGTCGAGGCAATGGTGGGCTTCCTCGACGCCGGCGCCGAGGTCTTTGACTACGGCAACTCGATCCGCGGCGAGGCGGTGCTCGGGGGATACGAGCGGGCCTTCGCGTTCCCGGGCTTCGTGCCGGCCTACATACGGCCACTTTTCTGCGAGGGCAAGGGGCCCTTCCGATGGGCGGCGTTGTCGGGGGATCCGGCGGACATCGCGCGCACCGACCGGGCCGTGCTCGAGCTCTTCCCTGACAACGAGCCGCTGGCACGCTGGATTCGCAAGGCCGAGGAGCGAGTTAGCTTCCAAGGGCTGCCCGCGCGCATCTGCTGGCTGGGATATGGCGAGCGCGACCTCGCGGGGCTGGCGTTCAACGACCTGGTGGCGCGCGGGGAGGTATCCGCGCCGATCGTGATCGGCCGCGACCACCTCGACAGCGGCTCGGTCGCCTCGCCCTATCGCGAGACCGAGGCCATGCTGGACGGTTCGGACGCGATCGCCGACTGGCCGCTGCTCAACGCTCTCGTGAACACGGCCTCGGGCGCCTCGTGGGTCTCGATACATCACGGCGGTGGGGTGGGGATCGGCCGCTCGATCCACGCGGGACAGGTCTGCGTCGCCGACGGTACCGAGCTGGCCGCACAAAAGCTCGCACGTGTCCTGCGCAACGACCCCGGCATGGGCGTGATTCGCCACGTCGACGCGGGCTACGAGATCGCCGAGGCGACGGCTCTCGAGCGCGGCGTGCGCATCCCGATGCGCGAGACGTGACGACCCTCTACACCAACATCGGCGAGCTGACGACCAACGACGTTCGCCTCGGCGACGGTTCGGCCATGGGTCGCCTGCGCGACGCCGCCCTCGTCGAAGAGGGTGGCCGCGTCGTCTGGCTCGGGGCGGCGGCCCACGCGCCGGCGGCCGACGTGCGCGTCGACTGCGCCGGCGCGGCCGTGATCCCGGGATTCGTCGACTCGCACACCCACCTGGTCTTCGCTGGTGACCGGGTGGACGAATTCGTCGCGCGCATGGCGGGCACGCCCTACGACGGCGGCGGCATCCGCTCGACCGTCGCCGCGACGCGCGCCGCGACGCGCGAAGAGCTCCTGGCCACCTCGGCCGCGCGGGCCGCCGCACTGTTCGCCGGCGGGGTGACGACCCTCGAGGTGAAGTCGGGCTACGACCTCACGGTCGAGGGCGAGGTGCGACTGCTCGAGGTGGCGCGGGATCTGACGGGTGAGACCACGTTCCTCGGCGCTCACGCGGTTCCCTCGGAGTTCAGCGACCGCGCCGCCTACGTCGAGTTCGTGGCCGGGGCGATGACGCGAGCCTGCGCGCCGCACGCGCGCTGGGCCGACGTGTTCTGTGACCGCGGGGCCTTTGACGTCGACGAGGCGCGCCACGTGCTGACCAGCGCGCGCGCGGCGGGACTCGAGCTGCGCCTGCACGGCGGCCAGCTGGCCGACGTCGGCGCGGTGCGACTCGCACTCGAGATGGGGTGCGCGAGCGTTGATCACTGCACCCACGTGAGCGAAGGGGACCTCGCGGCCCTCGCCGGATCCTCGACGGTGGCGACGCTGCTGCCCGGGGCGGAATTCTCCACGCGCTCGGCCTACCCCGACGCCCGTCGCTTCCTCGACGTCGGAGTCGCGATCGCTCTGGCCACCGATTGCAATCCCGGCACCAGCTACGTGACGAGCATGGGTTTCGTCATCGCCCTCGCGGTGCGCGAGATGGGGCTGACCCCCGACGAGGCGCTCTACGCCGCGACCCGCGGCGGCGCGGCCGCACTGCGTCGCAGCGACGTCGGCCACCTGGGGTTGGGCGCGCGCGCCGACCTCGTGATCCTCGATGCGCCGCGATGTGCGCATCTGGCCTATCGGCCCGGGGCCAACCTGGTGACGCGCACCGTGCGCGCGCCATAGGACCCGCGGCGACGGAGGACGTCGTCGGATTGAATGGAAGCGTGCCGATCAGCCTCTCAACGCCGGGCCCTGAGGAGTTGGTCAGCGCCGCGCGAGCCCTGGCCGACTGGCAGCGCGAGGGGGGACCGGTTCAGCTGCACCCGGGGGATGTCGGCTGGCACTGGCGCTTCGGGGTGTCGGCGACGGCGAACGCGCTGCGCACGTGGCGCCGCGGCGAGCGCGTTCTCGCAGTAGGACTCGTGGATGGCGGCGTCGTGCGACTGGCCTTCGCCCCCGAGGCCGACGACGACGAGGAAGTGGCGCGCGCGATACTCGCCGACGTGTCGCAACCTGGGCGCGGCGTCCTCTCTCGCGACGGGGTCGTCGAATCGCGCGCCGGCGCGCTCTTTCGTCAACTGCTCCTGGACAGCGGCTGGCATGCCGACGAGGCCTGGACGCCGCTTCGACGATCCCTCGATGCGCCCGGCGCGCTCGACGCCGCGGGCCTGCGCGTCGAGGTAGTCGGTCCCGGGCGCATCGAGGATCGGGTGGCGATCCAGCGCTCGGCTTTCGCGAACTCGACCTTCACCGAAGAGGCCTGGCGCGCGATGGCCGGCGGCCCGCTCTATTCCGACGCGCGCTGTCTCGTCGGCTACGACGACGCGGGTGCGGCCGTGGCGGCCGTGACGGTCTGGTCGGCCGGAAAGGGACGACCCGGCCTGCTCGAGCCGATGGGCGTGCACCGCGAGCATCGCGGGTGCGGCTACGGACGGGCGATCTGCCTCGCCGCCGCGTCGGCCCTGGGCGAGCTCGGCGCCTCGAGCGTTACTGTCTGCACGCCCAGCGCGAACGTCGCGGGCGTCGCCGCGTACGCGTCGGCCGGATACGAAGAACTGGCTCCCGTCACGGACTTTCGCCGCGACGTTGATGTCGAAGGTCGCCTCGCTAGTGTGCCTGTATGAGTAGCCCAATCGCCCCCGCGACCCTTCCCCGGACCCTACGAGAGCTGCGTGAGGCGGGTTACACGCGTCGCTCGGTGCGCGAGGAGATGCGCGCCAATCTGGAGACGCGCCTCGTCGACGGGCGTCCCCTGGTCAGTTCGGTGCTGGGATACGAGGACTCGGTGCTGCCCCAGCTCGAGACCGCGCTGCTGGCCGGCCACGACATCATCCTTCTCGGCGAACGCGGTCAGGCCAAGACCCGCATGATCCGCGCGCTGGTCGAGCTGCTCGACGAGTGGCTGCCCATCGTCGCGGGCTCGCCGGTGCGCGACGATCCCTTCGCGCCGATCTCACCCGACGCGATCGACCTGCTCGCCCGACTGGGCGAGGAGACGCCGGTCGACTGGGTGCACCGCAGTCAGCGCTTCGCCGAGAAGCTCGCTACGCCCGACACGTCCATGGCCGACCTGATTGGCGAGGTCGACCCGATCAAGGTCGCCGGCGGTCTCTACTTGGATGACCCGCGGGCCCTTTCCTACGGACTCGTGCCCAAGTCCAACCGCGGCATCTTCGCGATGAATGAGCTGCCCGACCTGGCTGAGCGCATCCAGGTGGGGCTGCTCAACGTGCTCGAAGAGCGCGACGTTCAGATCCGCGGCCACCTCGTGCGACTCGAGCTCGACCTCGTGGTGGTGGCCACAGCCAACCCCGAGGACTACACGAACCGCGGGCGCCTCATCACACCGTTGAAGGACCGCTTCGGCAGCCAGATCCGCACCCACTACCCCTACGAGATCGCCACCGAGATTGAGATCGTCCACCAGGAGGCCGTTCTCGCGCCCTCGCCTGTTCCGATCGTGGTGCCGTGGTTCATCGATGACATCGTGGCCCGCGTGAGCCACGTGGCGCGCGCCAGCCACGTCATCAGCCAGCGCTCGGGGGTCTCGGTGCGATTGTCAATCGCCAACTACGAGACGGTCGTGGCCAGCGCCCTGCGCCGCAGCCTTCGCACCGGTGACGCGACCGTCGTGCCGCGCGTGAGCGACCTCGCCGCGATGGTCCAGTCCACCCAGGGCAAGATCGAGCTCGACACGGTCGACGACACGGATTCTGACCAGGTGATCGCCGCGCTGGTGGCCCTGGCGACGCGCCAGTGCTTCTCCGAGCACGTCGTCCTCACCGAGGCCAGTGGAATCGTGGCGGCCTTCGACGACGAGGTGCTCGTGCACGTGGGCGACGATCTGGCCGACCAGCACTACCTCGACGTAATGGCCGCGATGGGGGACCTTCGGGCGGCCGCGACGCGTGTCGCCGGCGCGAATGCGACTCCCGGAGAGCTCGCCTCGGCGGCCGAGTTCGTGCTCGAGGGCCTGTATCTGACCAAGCGACTGGCCAAGGACGCCGCCGGCGCGCGGGCCCTGTATCGCTCGAGGAGTCGTTAGTGCCGGTTCGCTACGGCTTTCACCGCGCGGGTGATGACGACGACGACGTCGACGCCGGCGAGATTCTCGACCTCTTGGCCGACGATTACTTAGAGAGCGGCGATCTCGAGGCGGCGATGGAGAACCTGCTGCGTCAGGGCTATACGACGGCCGACGGCGAGCGGGTCGAAGGCCTCGCGGGACTGGCCGCACGCGCCCGACGTCGTCGCGTCGAGCTCGAGAGCCAGGCGGGCGCCGAGGACGAGCTCGACCGCTACCGCGAGTGGCTGGCCGAGATCGAAGAGACCGAGGTGCGCGCCATCGACGATCTCCTCGAGCGGGCCGAGGCCTCCGGTGACGAGCGCCGCGCCGAGGTGACGCGACACCTGGCCGACGAGCGCGCCCTGGAGCGCAACCTGATGAGTGAGCGTTTCGCCGAGCGCCTGAGCTCGTATCAGCACTACGACTTCGTCTCCTCCGAAGCGCGAGAGAGCTTCGAAGAGATGCTCGGCGAGCTCGAGCGCGACGTGCTCTCGACCTACTTCGAACAGGCCAAGGACTTCATGGGCCGCGCCGACGAGGCCGAGCTCGCCCGGCTGCGCGAGATGATGGACGCGCTCTCGACCATGATCGAGCAGGACCGCCGCGGCGAGTCCCTGGATCCGTCCTTCGACTCGTTCATGGAGAACTTCGGCGACTATTTTCCCGGCGCTACCAGCCTCGAGGACGTGATTCGCCAGATGGCCGAGCGCGCCGCCGCTGCCGAGGCCATGTTCAACTCGCTCTCCGGCGCCCAGCAGCAGGAGCTGCGCTCGCTCTTCGAGCAGATGATGGGCAACATGGAGCTCAACTTCTCCCTGTCGCGCCTGAGCGCGAACCTGCGCCAAGCGACGCCGGACATCGACTGGCAACAGGCCGCGCGCCTGCGGGGCACGTCCTCCTTCGCCGAGGCCACCTCGCGCGCCGAGGAACTGGCCGAACTGGGCCGCCTCGAGCGCTTCCTCACCCAGAGCGGGGCGGCCCGCGCCCTGCCCGAGGTCGACGTCGAGGCGTTGCGCCGTCACCTGGGCGACGACGCGGCGCGCCACGTGGCCAAGCTTCAGCGCGCCCTCGCCTCCCTCGACGACGCGGGGTTCGTGGACCGTTCGCGAGAGGGCCTGCACCTCTCGGCCAAGGGCGTTCGCCAGGTGGGGGACCGCGCGCTGCGCGACCTCTTTACGCAGCTGCGGGTCTCGCCGGTCGTCGGAGAGCACCGCGAGGCAACGCTGGATCGCGGCGGGGACCGCGAGGAGACGTCCAAGCCGTGGCAGCCGGGCGAGCCGCTCTCGCTCAACCTCGCGCGAACGTTGCGCAACGCGATCACGCGCGAGGGTCCGGGACTTCCGGTGCGCCTCGCACCCGAGGACTTCGAAGTCGAGGAGTACGAGTCGGCGCGGCGCAGCGCGACCGTCTTCGCAATCGACCTCTCGCTGTCCATGGCGATGCGCGGCAATCTCGTGCCGGCGAAGAAGATGGTCCTGGCCCTGGCCGAGCTGATCCGCACGCGCTACCCGCGTGACCGGGTCGCCCTCGTGGGATTCGGTGAGGTGGCCCGCGAGCTGCGCGTCGCCGACATCCCGGCACTCACCATCGACTACCAGTACGGCACGAACCTTCAGCACGCCCTCGCGCTCTCACGGCACTTGCTGCGCGACGAGCGCGGCCAGCGCCAGATCGTCGTCGTTACCGACGGCGAGCCCACCGCGCACCTGAGCGACGACGGCGAGCCGTTCTTCTCCTGGCCACCGGTCGCCGAGACACTTCAGCGCACGATGGCCGAGGTCCTGCGCTGCACGCGCGCAGGTGTCACCATCAACGTCTTCGCCTTGGACATCGAGCGCACCCAGTTTCCCTTCGTCGAGCAGATCGCCCGGGTGAACGGCGGGCGCACGTTCTACACCGAGGTCGACGACCTCGGGCGCTACGTCCTCGACGATTGGGTGCGCCACCGTCGCGCGGGCTGACCCGCCACCAGGAAAAATCGAAATTCCATTTGCTTTTTGGCCCGAACCCCGACACAATGACACCGTTGTAATTACATCGGTGGCGACACCGTCGGGGAGGACTACAACATGGAGATCGTAGAGCTGCTGAGCGGCATGGAAGACCGGGGCTGGCAGGCCCGCGCCAACTGCATGGGCGTGGACCCGGACCTGTTCTTCCCCGAGCGCGGCGCGTCGACGCGCGAGGCCAAGGAGGTCTGCCGCGGCTGCGTGGTGCGCGAGGACTGCCTCGAGTACGCGCTCGACAACGGTGAGAAGTTCGGGATCTGGGGCGGGATGAGCGAGCGTGAGCGGCGCCGCCTGCGCCGGGCTCGCGCGATCGAGCGGCGCAGCCAGGCCGGCTAGATCCGCGCCTCGATCGTGCGCTGCGCGGACAGGTCGAGCTGTTCCCAGCGAGACGGCTCCTCGGCGTCGAGTAGGGACTTCGGTGCGAGTCCGACGAGTTCGGCGCGCGCGATACGCCCGCCCCGGGGCAACCGCGCGGAGACCTCGTCGTAGACGCTCGAGAGAGTGACCGCCGAGACGTCGATCACGTTGCAGCTGACCTGAACCGCGGCGCCTACCGTAAAGGCCAGCGTGCGAAGCCCCGGTCGACGTAGGGCGCGCGCGATACGTCGCGCCGCATCGAGGTCGACCCCTTCGAGCCACAGGTTCCAAGCGACAAGGATCGGCCGGCAGCCCAGCGCGCTCGCCCCGAAGCGCGGATGCGCCGCGGCGGGTCCGACGTCGGGGGAGAGGTCGCGAAAGGCCCGTCGGCGCACCTCGGGCAGCGATCGCTCGCCGCCCTCGAGCGGTCCGTAGAAGAAGACGGGCACGTCGTGGGTCGCGGCCAGCCAGTGCGCGGTGTCGTCGCGCAGCGCGCAGGCC
>JAJXTB010000092.1 GCA_021784205.1 Actinomycetes bacterium | reverse complement strand
AAGCCCCGTAGGGCTGCGAAGCCCGCTGGTGTAGATTGGTTGGCCTTGGGGCTATAGCTCAGTCGGTTAGAGCGCGTCACTGATAATGACGAGGTCGTAAGTTCGATTCTTACTAGCCCCACCAAGAGGCATTTGGACAAATACGTCCGAACCGTTCGGACAAACGTTCGGACAAATGAGAAGTCGGGACATGCCTAGTGCCGCCCTGCTCCAATCAGATGATCAACGGGGCCTCAGCGAGGCGGCGAAAGACGATTAATGCACCGTCCATATCAATGCAGCGCGCAGCATTGGCGCGGGTGAGCAATTCGTCGCTGAGGACCCAGTCCCACTTGTCGAGCTTGTAGCGGCCCATCAATGCCGCCGAGTCGAAAGCATCGGGGTGCTCACCGGCGAGGATCCGCGAGGATACGGCGGCGAGATCGCCGGGCGAGACAGCCTTCACGTAGAGGGCCGGACCTACCAGCTCCGCGACGACATTGTGAGACTGCAGCATCAGTCGGGCCGTGTCGAGCGCCTGATCCCCCACCCAGGGAAGGACGATGGTCGTACTCCCGACATCGAGCACCATGTTCCTCGACAGGTTCGCGCGGTGCCAGGCGGCACGGGCCTCGCTGAGCAGCTGGCGAGCCGTCAGGTCGAGCCACGGTGGCACATCAACGCCCTCGTAGACCGCGACCATCGCATCTCGCGCGGCATTGCTCATTGGAATCGGACCCGCGTCGAATGTTGGTAACTTGCCCGCGGGGGCGGGCGTGACGTCGATGACCTCGGCGTCGGCGTCGATGGAGTCGATGCTCCAGCGGCGCCCGGCAAATATGAGGAAGTCACCGACTGTCGGTGGGTGCAGGGGCGACAGGGTTCCCAGGGTGCGCCCGCCCGTCGTGACTCGCCACTCCTTAGGGGATTCGAAGACGGCGTAGAAGGAGAAGTGGCTGGCCATGCGCTCCCCCTTGCCCGCGACCAGCAGCAACCCGGTGGGTTCCTGAGTGATGAGATCCTGGCCAGCCATGGCCCGTAGCAGCAGGGCGTAGTCGGCGGCGTCCACGTCACCGAATGGGCCGGGACCACACAGGATCCGGTGCAGCTGATCGGCCCGCGCGCCGCCGTGCTGGACCAGTACCGACATAGTCTGCTGCACCAGGGTCGACAGATTGAGGCTCGGATGGGTTGGACTGTCCAGCCAGCGGTCCAGCATCATGTTCACCATCGCAATCGACTGCACCAGCGGCCAGCGCAGCTCGTCGACGATGTCCGAGGACGCCGTGAGCTCGTCGACGGTGCTGTACAGGCGCAGCACCGCTGGCTCGCCACGCCGACCCGAGCGCCCGACTCGCTGGCGCAGCACCGCCACCGACGGCGGCGCGCCGACCTGGGCGACACTGGACACCGCCCCGATGTCGATGCCGAGCTCGAGTGTGGAGGTGCAGATGACCGTCGCCGGGGCGTGCGGGTCGCGGAGCCGGATCTCGGCGTCCTCGCGGACCTCGCGCGACAGGTTGCCGTGGTGCGGCCAGAACTCGTTAGGCAGGCGGTCGCGGGCGCTGCGCTGGGTGAGGATGTCCGCGATCTGCTCGACGCGGGCCCTCGCATTGGCGAAGACCAGGTTGTTCGACCCGCGCAGGGTCCGGTAGAGATCATCGGTGACGGCGAAGATGGCGTCACCGGTCGTGGCCTCGGCACCGCCGGAGGCGGCCGGTCGGTGATTGACGTAGCCGCGAACCTGCAGGCGCACGTCGAACGGTTCCTCCGAGCAGTCGACGATCTTGACCGCCGCCGGATCCGAGGGCCGCAGGAACGCGGTGGCGACCTCGACGTTGCCGATGGTCGCCGAGAGTCCGACCCGTACCGGCGGTCGCGTAAGTACCAGGTCGAGCCGGTGCAGCAGTGACTGCAGTTGCGCGCCGCGCTGGGTCCCCACGAAGGCGTGCAACTCATCGACGACCACGTAGCGCAGGCCCGCGAACATCGCCGCCAGCGCGTCCCCGCGAAGCACGAACAGTGCCTCGAGTGACTCGGGAGTGATGACTAGCACCCCCGAGGGGTGCTTGGTGAAGCGGGTCTTGGCCGTCGCGGTGACGTCGCCGTGCCAGCGGTGGACCGTCACGTCAACGGGGGCGCACAGGTCCTCGAGCCTGTAGAACTGGTCATCGATGAGGGCTTTCAGAGGCGAGACACAGAGCACCTGGGCGCCGGGACCGCGTTCGGGGTCCCTCACGAGGTTAGAGAGGATCGGCAGGAACGCGGCCTCGGTCTTGCCCGAAGCCGTCGTGGCCGAGAGAATCACGTCGTGCGCCGCGTCGATCAGCAGGGGGATGGCCTTCTCCTGCACCGCGCGCAGTGACTGCCACCCCTCGTCGTAGACCCATCGCTGCAGGCGCACATCGAGCAGGTCGAAGGCTGCACTCGTGGCCGAGCGCCCCGGTGTGGGCGCCTCAGAGCCGGAGGTTGGTGAGTTCATCGTCCCCTCCGGGCGGCACCACCGTGCCGTCGTCGTCTATCTCGTCGAGCCCCGGGGCGGCCGCGGGCACGACGCTCACGTGGTCGAGCGGAAGCCTCCAGTCGGTGCCGGGGTTCTGCTCGAGCACGGCCAGCAGGTTAAGAAATGCCGTGATTGTGTCGCGGGGGGTGCGGAAGTAGGCGTCACCGATCTGGGCGGCGCAGTGGTCCATGAACGCGAGCAACGCCTCGTCGGGCACCAGCCACTTCGTCTCGTCTCCGCCGGCGAAGACGTTGCGCAGGTTCACGAGCAGCGCGTAAAGCTCATCGGGGGTCAGCTGGCCGAGACGGATCACCGGACCGCTGAAGTCAACTAGACCGGTGCCGGTAAACGGATTGTCCGGCAGGCGCGTGCGCAGCGCACGGTACGAGTACATCCCGCGACGCTGGTCCGTCAGCGTCTCGGTCGTGCCCGCGAAGAGGAAACCAATGCCCGCCGAGGTCCCCTGGAGGGCGTCGTTGATGATTGCGAGCAGCTTCTCGTAGTTGGACTCGCGACTCTTGGGGTGGCTCAACCGGTAAAGGATCGTCAACTCGTCGACCTCGACGAGCAGTCCGGCGAACCCGGCCAGGCGCGTGAAACGGGCGAAGAGCTTCAGCGCGTCGTAGTAGGTCGCGTCGTTGACGATTGTGTGCACACCAAGGGCGCCGCGGGCCTCGGTCTTCGTGGTGTACTCGCCGCGCAGCCACCGCACGGCCGCCTGGCTCTTTTCGTCGTCACCTTCGGCGAACCCGCGCCAGTACGCGGCGATCACCTCGACGAAGTCATAGCCCCCGGTGAACTGCTGGAGGGTCTCGAGCTCACGGCGTATCACGTCGTCCGGCGCGTCGTCGGTCGCCCGGGCCATCTCGCGACAGGCGGCCACGAACTGCTGGAGGATCGCCTCAATGGCGCCACCGTTTGGAGCCGTGCGGATGGCGAGGCTGCTCATCAACTCGGTGTAGAGGCTCTGGGCCTGGCTCGAGCTTGAGTGGAGCCGCCGACTGGTCGTCAGATCGGCTGAGGCCACCACCAGGCGAGTACTCAGGGCAAGTTCGCGCGCGAGGCTGAGCAGGAACGACTTGCCCGAGCCGAAGTCTCCCACGACGAAGCGCACCGTGGCACCACCGTCAGCGACCCGGTCGATGTCCGACACTATGGCACTGATCTCGCGCTCGCGGCCCACGCGTAAGTACCGCAGTCCCGTTCGCGGCACGACGCCACTGCGCAGCGCGCCGATGATGGCGTCGCGTTCACTCTTACGAATGTGGATGGCACTCTTCGCGGCGTCGGTCACGTCGTCATCTCCTGATAGGTCTGGTAGTCCACGGCAATAGGATCGTCACCCTCGAAGAGCACGGAACCAGTCCGGTCGAGGGCCTCTTCGTTGATGCGGGCCAGCTCGAAATTTAAGAACTCGAGGCCGAGTGTGGCGGCCACCCGCGTTGCGTCCGTGCGAGTCCACTGGTCACGGGTAGCAAGCTCGCGCACGAGCGCCCAGTGGACATCGCCGAGCCCGCCCGCCGTCGATACGGGCGGGCACTCGGCGGGAGTCGATGGCTCCGACGGTGTCGAAGAAGACGGCGGGCCGACGTCCGGTTGATCATTTAGCCGCTCGTCCATGATGATGGTTACTCGGTCGCTCGCGAGCAGATCGGCGACCACATCGAGGTTCACGAGCGTCGCCGCCTTGGCGGGGCGCTGACGTAGTTCCGGTGGTAGGAGGGCCTGGGCTTTCGCCGAAGAGGGGTCGGCGTCCTTGGTTCCCATGTACCGGCTGTATCGCTCCAGGGCCGCTTGACACTCCTCCGCGATGCCACGCAGCGGCTCGGGGAACGTCTCCGCCGAGAGGACCGGCGATAGGTCGGCGATTGTGATCGTCACCTCGCTGTAGTAGGGCTCCACCGGCACTAACTCGACGCGCACGGTGCCCCTGGACGGATTCATCGTCCCCAGGGCCGACTGGTGAAAGACGATTGAACGCCACATCGATCCCCGGGCGGCCGGGCGGTAGGAGATAGCGAGCGGGCCACTCGACGTGGCTTCCAGCGAGAGGCCCTCGGGAAAGCGCTGGCGGTAGCGCTCAAGGAAGAGCGCGTCGAACCCCTCGACGCAGCGCCGTGCCGGCGTGCGCAGGCGCGCCCCGGGGTGGGCGCGCACCAGGGCGAGCGCCACCTCGGGCGCGACCGGCAGTCCGTGCTTCGAGGCGGCGGCCAACTCGAGTTGCAGCATCACCGGCATCACGGCGAAGGGGACCGGACCGTTACTCTCGGATCGCTCGGGCGGCGCGACGCCGAGTGACACCAGCAAGCCATCGAGCAGGTCGAGCAGCCGCCGGGCGTAATGCCAGAACGAGCGGTGGTGCGAGAAACGCTGGGCCAGTCGCGCCAGTTCGGCGTAGAGCAGCCTTATCTCGTCAGTGCCCGTCGTGGGGTCGAGATCGACGAGGATCCGCTGTTCGAGTCCGTATAAGAAGAGGAAGAGGCACGCCTGGTCGTCGAAGTCGTCGACGCGACCACCCTCCAGCCACCGAAGATACGTGCCACGTTGCGGCGGGGTGAGTCGGTCATAGCTGGGGTAATACCGGATGGTGTTCATCGCGGTCGGGGCGAAGCTCACCGGCAGGCTCGCGTCGATGGCGCACGAGGTGAGCCCCTCCGTGGTCGGCAGGGCCGGGCCGTGCTCGACGTAGAGCATCCCATCCTCGATCGTCACCGGGCCCAGCGTGACCGACGACCCCGGCGGGTACCAACTGGGGCCACGGCTCCGTGGTGACGCGGCACCTCGTCGAGAGTGTGTCAGTGTCGTTCCAGGCGGCGGGGGCGGGAGGCGGAACGCAATCGCTCCGGGTGAGGTGGCGTCACGCACTAGCACGGGGGCGTCGGGCGGTTGAGACATCACAACGCGTCCAGGTGCCGAGGGGGCCAGGGATTGAATGATCTGGCGGATTCGCTGGGACAGCGTCGGGTGGGGCGCAGTCGATCCTGGTGCTTCCAAAGAAAATGGCTGTATGGCCCCTTCCGGTCTGGGCCCGTCCGAAGGTGTGGTGCTACTCATCTCCGCTCCTGTGTACGTCCCGCCGATCTCGCTCGGTATCCCTTGCGAGTATCCCACCGCCTTGTGACCATCGCGATGGACCTCTCGTGCTCGGTTTGTTCAAGACAGGTCGCCCGGACATGCCCCGTACAACTCCGCCGAGCTACGGACTGGGTGACGAAGAGTACGAATCAACCTTCGAAGACTGGGCCAAGGTGACCTCGCAGATACCGTTCAAGCGGCCGTTCAAGGCCCGCTGCAGCCGCCGGCACGAAGAAGTGATCGCGTTCCAGATTCCGAAGCATCCACTGTTTAACGTCCGCTTCGCCGAGACTTTCAATGCCAAGGTACGGCCAGAGAACGGTCTCAGTTATGAGACTCTTCGCCAAGTTGCTTCTAGCTGAGTTGGGCTGATAGTGCTGACTCGAGAAACGCGCCGAACTATTTGGCCCAACCTTGCCGACCTTCAGCACTCGATTCGCACCGGCTGTACATTCACGCCCGTAAGGCGAGCTCAACGAAAATACGTAGACCGCCGCGTACCCTGCCGGCAGCGAACCTGGCTGACAGTGCGGGGCGGGTAGGCACTCGTGAACTATAGATGGAGCTTCAACGAAGAGTCTCGCCTTGGAGCCCGCATTCGCGAAGCCCTCAAGCAGGCGATTGACGTCTTCGATCACTTTCCAACCTTGCCACAGCAACGACTCGCCAGCGACATGTCGGGATCGCCCCGGATCCTGACCAGCCGGGTCGTCCGCGACGGCAAGACCAAGACGTCGCGCGGTGTCGAGCGTCAGAGGTATCGCTCCTTCCCGAAGAACGGGGACGCCCCGCACCGCTTCACTCCGGCGCTCTCTCGTCTCGTTGTCAACCACGGCGACATGTGTCCGACGTCTGCCTCAGTTCGAGCCCAGAACCACGGCGACACCAACGCTGCGCGAGGCCACAAGTACACCGCCGCCGTGGCCGCCCAGGCACTCGCCCAGCTCGCCGATGGTGCTACCTACGGGCAGATCAGCGTGTGAGCGCGAGGAGAGATGGACCGGCACCGCACGCACGCTGATCCGACTGACCCACTCACGGGTCGCGCCGGAGCACGACAACGCTCGAAGGCTTGGCGCCTGGCTGCTGACTGGGTGAAGCTGTTCAGCCCCGTGCTCTACGAGCTCTGGGCCGAGCAAGCACGCCGCGAGATCGTCGATCTTCGCAAGGCCAGCGTGAAAGACCGACCCTTCAACCCCAACAAGGCAATCAGCCGGCGCGAGCCGCATCGAACTCTGCTCGCCGAGCCGCTCGGCAACGTGGCCATCCCGGTGAAGTTCGAGCGCAAGCGTCGTGGCCGCCCACCGAAGGTGCGTGCGGGTACGAAGGTTCGCAAGAACAACAAGACAAGCCGCAAGAGCAGCGGTAGCGTTGATGATGGGGGCCGACACTGATGCGTCGAACCACCGCAGGAAGGATCAAGGCATCGTGACGAGCAACCCCAATGAGACCGCGCCATCCCAAGAGGACCTGGCTATCGAGGTTGCGGCCTTACGTTCGCAGATCGCCGAACTGGAAGCCGGCGCAACCTTGGGTCTGAACTGGCGCGAGATACCTGAGGACATGGAGCGCCTACTCGCCGACCAGGTGCCGGTCTTCACACACGTGAAGAGCCTGGACGTGAAAGGGGCTCTGCCTTCAGAAGGGGCTCACGTCCTCATCGAAGGTGACAACCTTCACGCTCTCTATACCTTGCAGGCCACACACAAGGGTCGCGTGGACGTCATCTACATCGATCCTCCCTACAACACGGGCAAGGAGTTCATCTACAACGATGACCTGATCGACAGAGAGAGCAAGTGGAGACACTCCGCTTGGCTGTCCTTCATGGACAAGAGGCTGCGGGGTCTGCCCCCACTTTGGTTGACATCCCTATTGCGCGGAGGTTCCGTGCTGAGAGGATGTTCCCATGCCAAAGAGATTCCCGAAAGAGTTCCGGGACGACGTCGTGCGGGTGGCTCGCAGTGGCAAGTTCACCCACGACGAGGTCGCCCACGACTTCAACATCTCGTTGTCGTCGCTCAAGCGCTGGCTGCACCAAGCGGACGTCGATGACGGCCTGAAGGGTGGCCTCACCAGCACCGAGCAGGACGAGGTCGTCCAGTTGCGTCGTGACAATCGTCGCCTCGTGATGGAAAACGAGATCCTGCGCCGCGCCGCCGCCTACTTCGCCAAGGACGCTCTCCCAAAATGAAGTTCCCGCTGGTCCGAGAGCTGGCCGACGAGGGCTTCCCCGTCGCGCTGACCTGCGGGGTGCTGGGCTTTAGCCGACAGGCGTTCCACAAGTGGCAGAACAACCCAATCAGCCAACGCGACTGGGACGACGCGCATCTGGCCAACGCCTTGTTCGACCTGCACGAGGACGACCCGGCCTTCGGCTACCGGTTCCTCTGCGACGAGTTGAAGGACCGCGGCCACGAGGTGGGCGAGAACCGGGTCCAGCGGATCTGCTCCGAGCACCGGATCTGGTCGACGACCACGAAGAAGGGACGCAAGGTCGCCGGCAAGACCCCCGGTCCGGCGGTGACCGACGATCTGGTGCAGCGCGACTTCTCGGCACCGGCCCCCGACCGGCTCTGGCTGACCGACTTCACCGAGCACGGAACGCTCGAGGGGAAGCTCTACCTCTGCTCGATGAAGGACGTCTTTTCCAATCGCATTGTCGGCTACGCCCTCAGCGATCGCCCCACCGCCGAGCTGGCGTGCTCTGCGCTTCGCCACGCTCTGGCTCGGCGCAGTCCCGCCGGCGTCGTGATCATTCACAGCGATCGCGGCGGTCCCTTCCGCTCGAGGTCCTTTCAGCGATTGCTCTCGATGAACGGGCTCGAGGGCTCGATGGGCCGCGTCGCCTCGGCCGCCGACAACGCCGCCATGGAGTCGTTCCACTCGCTCCTACAGAAGAACGTGCTCGATCAGCGACGCGTCTGGGAGAGCCGCGAACAACTGCGCCTCGCCATCGTCACGTGGATCGAGCACACCTACAACAACCGACGCCGTCAGCGTCGACTGGGCAAGCTCACGCCGGTCGAGTTCGAGCTGGCATTCGCCGCGACGGACGCGGCATGATGTTCACAACCGGTGTCAACTGAAGTCGGGGCAGACCCAGTCACCGTTATCCGCGACGGGCAGGTTCAACACTGAGTCAAATCTTCATCAAGTCCTGTCCAGCAGTGACCATCAGTGTCCGCTGTTCTCATTCTCCGTTTCACTGCTCGATCTCGTCCGACCGATGGTGGATGAGAGGGATTCGAAGGAGGATTCATGAAAGCAGTGTCCAACTGTCCGTGGCCATGAGAAAGTATCCGCTGGTGGCCAAGTGAGGTCCCCGCTGGTGGCCACGAAAAGTCCCCGCTGGTGGCCAGCAAAAGTCCCCACCCCTCATTGAGCATCCAACCGCAGTGCCCCCTGGTCGATGACCGTGGTGGTTCCACACCAACCACATCACCGACCAGGAGACACCTCAATGAAATCAGTTAGGGAACGCATGGACATCATTTCTGCTTATCGAGAGGTCGGCTCCTATCGAGCGGCGGCCGACATCTGTTCGACCACACCCAAGACCGTCAAACGAATCGTTGAGGCGGCGAAGGCGCCCAACGAGCCCGTCGAGACCCCACACAACTACGACAACGTCGTCGAGCTCGTCGCCCAACGGGTGGAGAAGACGAAGGGCCGCATCACCGCCAAGCGGCTCTTGCCGATTGCTCGAGCGGCCGGCTACACCGGTTCGGATCGCAACTTTCGCCGTCTCGTCGCTGACGAGAAGCGCAAGTGGCACGTCGATCACCACCGCGGACGTCGACCCGGCGTGTGGGAGCCCGGTGACGTACTCGCCATCGACTGGGGCCAGGTCGGCGCCCTGCACGTGTTCTGCGCGGTGCTCGCCTGGAGTCGGATCCGCTTCATCTACTTCGCCGACAACGAGAGGTCCGAGACGACGCTCGCCGCCCTCGCCGCGTGCTTCGAGTACTTGGGTGGCGTGCCCAAGACGGTGCTGGCCGACCGGATGGGGTGCTTGAAGGCGGGTGTCGTCGCCAACGTGGTGATTCCGAGTCCCGACTACGTGCGCCTCGCTACCCACTACGGTTTCAACCCGGACTTCTGCGAAGCGGCCGATCCGGCCAGCAAGGGCCTCGTCGAGAACCTCGTCGGCTACGCCAAGAGCGACCTCATGATCCCCGAGGAGCTCGACGCGCGCGATCTCAAACGCGCCAACGAGCTGGCGCGCGACTGGATGGAGGACGTGAACACGCTCGAGCACTCCGAGATCTGCGCGGTGCCCGCCGAGCGACTCGAGGTCGAGCGCGAACTGCTCGGGTCACTGCCGCAACTACGCGCCGCGTTCGGCAAGGTCCTCTATCGCACCGTCGACCGGCTCAGCTGCGTTCGTTACGCCTCGGCGCGCTACTCGGTGCCGACGAAGCACATCGGCGCAGCGGTCGAGGTGCGCGTCGGCGACGGGCACCTGACGGTCAGCCACCTCGGCGTCACCATCGCCCAACACGCGGTCGTCGCTCCTGGTGAGACCTCGATACTCGACGACCACTACGGTGGTCCGCGGCCGAAGCCGCGACGCGCACTGCGACCCCGCACCCCCGACGAAGTGGCGTTCTGCGAACTCGGTCCGGTGGCCGAGTTCTTCATCAAGGGCGCGGCCGCCTCGGGGGTGACCTCTCTCAAGGGTGACCTCTCGGTGCTGTTGCGCCTCGAGCGCGCGCACGGTCGAGACGCCCTCTTGCGAGCACTCGAGCGAGCGCTCGAGTTTCGACGCTTCCGCGCGAGCGACGTCGCCTCGATACTGCTCGCCGGCCAAGGTGTGGCCCGACCCACGCGCGCCGGCACGACGCTCATCACCCAGTTGCCCGTCGTCGCGAGTCGCTCGCTCGAGGACTACGCGATGGAGATCAACTCGTGAGCTCGAGCCCAGCCCCACTGGCCCCCGACCTGGAGGCGGCGCTGCGGCGCCTTCGCCTCTCAGCGATCCGTCAGCTCGCACCCGACCTCTTGGTCACCTCCAAGACCCAGCGCTGGAGCCCCGAGGAGTTCTTGCGCACGCTCTTAGAGGCCGAGATCGCCTCGCGCGACGCGAGCAACGCGAAGGCACGCCTCAAGCTCGCGGACTTTCCTCTCGCCAAGACCCTGGAGGAGTTCGACGTCGCCCAGAGCTCGATCCCACGAGCGACGTTCGACTACCTCACGGGCCTCGAGTGGATCCGGGCCGCGGAGAACCTCTGTCTCGTCGGACCGGCCGGCACCGGCAAGAGCCACCTCTTGGTGGCCCTCGGTCACGAGGCCGTCGAGCACGGTTACAAGGTGCGCTACTTCAGCGCGCCCGCCCTCATCGAGACCCTCTACCGGGGACTCGCCGACAACTCGGTCGGCAAGGTGATCGACCAGGTGCTGCGCGCGGACTTGATCTTGATTGACGAGATCGGATTCGCTCCGATGGACGACACCGGGGCCCAGCTCTTCTTTCGACTCGTCGCCGCCGCCTACGAGCACCGGGCCCTCGGTGTCGCCTCGCACTGGCCCTTTGAGGAGTGGGGACGGTTCCTGCCCGAGCACAACACCGCGGTCAGCCTGCTTGATCGACTCGTCCATCACGGCATCGTTGTCGTCACGAGCGGTGAGTCGTTCCGGATGAAAGAAGCTCGAGCGAGAGGAGGTCAGTTCTCGTCAAGAAAGAAGTGAATCACGCCTGAGGGGTGGGGACTTTTGCTGGCCACCAGCGGGGACTGGGAATTGGCCATTGACA
>JAJXTB010000091.1 GCA_021784205.1 Actinomycetes bacterium | reverse complement strand
CCTTGACGGCTTTAAGGCGATTAACGATGGTATGGGCCACGAGGCTGGTGACGATGCTTTGCGAGAGATAGCCGCACGTGTGGCCCGCTCAGCCAGACCCGGAGATACGGTCGCCCGACTCGGTGGTGATGAGTTCGCCGTTCTCCTTGAGGGCCTCAATGAGGTACCCTTTGCCGACGAAGTTGCGGGCCGAATCCTTGACCTTGTCCGTCAACCGCTGGTAATCCGGGGAACGAGTCTGCGGGTGAGCGCCAGTATTGGAATTGCAATATCCGACCACGGCGAAACGCCGGTGGCCCTTGTCCGCGACGCCGACATCGCCATGTACGCGGCAAAGGCGAACGGGCGCGATCGGTATCGACGCTTTGAACCCGCAATGCACGCACGCGCGACCAAACAGCTTCGCTTTTCCCAGGATCTGGCGAGAGCTCTTGAGCGTGATCAACTCGTGGTTTACTATCAGCCGAGCATCAACCTAGCTAGCGAGCAACTCGAGGGTGTCGAGGCTCTCCTACGTTGGCGCCACCACGAGTTCGGACTCGTCATGCCTGATCACATTATCCCCGTCGCGGAACAGACGGGCCTCATCGTTCCGATCGGCCGGTGGGTGCTCGAGCAGGCGTGTGAACAGGCCGCTGCCTGGCGCAAGGATCTGAATCCCGAGGATCCCTTCTCAATGGCAGTTAACGTCTCGGGACGGCAACTCACACACAAGAGCCTGATACCCGACGTGCGCCGAATCTTGGCTAGTTCGGGGTTTGCACCCGAAGGTCTGGTGCTCGAGATTACGGAATCACTGTTGATGAGTGATATAGACCTCGTCGTTGAACGTCTACGAGAGCTCAAGGAGCTTGGAGTCTCAATTGCAATCGATGATTTTGGAACGGGTTACAGCTCACTGGCGTACCTACGTCACTTTCCAATCGACATACTCAAGATCGACAAGACATTTGTCGATGCCGCCTCATCCGGTCACCCAGGTGGTGAAGCCATCTTGCGGGCCATTCTTGATCTCAGCGCGGGACTTAACCTAAGAACCATTGCTGAAGGTGTCGAAGAGAGAGACCAGGCACGATACGTCAGCGATCTTGGTTGTCAGTCGGCACAAGGGTACTTCTTTGCGCGACCGATGCCTTCTGAGGAAATGACTGTTCGCCTCGCGCGCGGCACCTGGGGTTCATCGGAGATACTCGAGCCTTGACACGTCAACCGGCTCGCCCCATCGATGCTGATGGTGAAGTGAACGGGCGCCTCGCATTGATCGTGGGGCCCCCAACGCCAGTGACCGAGGCTCGTGACACAGTTCACGAATTGGACTTGACACACACTCGTCGCTGTGTATGATAAGCGCTTAACATACGCAAGCGCTTAACTCAAAGAGCGCTTGTGACTTGCTCGGGGGGGCTCGGTGGCGTTGTCAGGAAAGGCGACTATCTACGCTGTGGCGCAGCGATGCGGTGTCTCGACTGCCACCGTGTCGCGCATCATCAGTGATGCCTCTTTCGGCAAGGAGTCGACGCGCGAGCGCGTGTTCGCCGCGGCACGTGACCTCGGGTGGGTGCCCAACGGGGCCGCACGAAGTCTGGCTTCCAACCGCGCGGGGATCGTTGGAGTGATCTTTCCTGATCTGGGTCGGTCCGGCGCCACCGAAGACGAGTCGCCCCTCTACGTCGACGAAGTGATCAGGGGCGCCGAGCGTGCCGCAACGCTCGCGGGTGAGGCCGTTCTAATAGCGGCTTCTCGGGGGGCTTCGGGCCGAGACCTCCTGCGCTCAATCGTTGGCAAGGTCGACGGATTGGTCGTCGTGTCGGGAAGTCTCTCGGGGCGCGAAATCTCAACGATCTCTCGCATCGTGCCAGTGATCATTGTGGCCAGCCTTCCGGGAAGTCGCGTCCTTGACCGAGCGAGCGTCGACAACCGCTCTGGTGCGCGCGAAATTACCTCGCACCTAGTCGAAACGCACGGGTACCGAGAGCTCGCGTTCGTAGGAGGTCCGCCTCGTTCGGCTGACTCGGCCGAGCGTTTCGTCGGCTATTGCGAAGTGCTCGTGTCGGCTCAAATCGATGCTCCAAAGGTCCCGGACGACTTCGGCGATTTTACGGAGGATGGTGGCGCTGAAGCCATGCGGCGTCTTCTGCTCTCGGGACGAAAGATTCGTGCTGTGGTCTTCGGCAACGACGAGATGGCCATTGGGGGGCTGAGGACGTTACGCCGCGCGCGAGTACGCGTTCCCAGCGACATCGCCGTGACGGGTTTTGACGATATCGCATCAAGTCGCCGAGTGAGTCCCGCGCTGACCACGGTGCGCCAGCCCATGCGCGAGCTCGGTGAACGCGCGGTCGAGCTGTTGCTGAACCGGATTGAGAATCCGGGTCTGGACCGCCAGGTCGTGACACTTCCCACTGCCGTCGTTGTACGCCGTAGCTGTGGATGTCGTACCAACGATTCGATTACGCAACGAGGAGTGTGACATGAGTGACTCGCTCAGGGCTCGAGAGGACTGGGAGTCTCGGATCTACCAACGTTCAGATGCTGTGGAGGGGTCGTCGACGCTGTCGCCGCCCGAGGTGACAGCCGAGCCCGGCACCGGGCACATCCGTCTGTGTTGGAAGCCCGTGTCGGGTGCTGCCGGTTACGTCATCGAGATGACCGATGATCGGGGTACCCCTACCGTGCTTCGCCACGGAGGGAGTGACGTTGCCGCAACTCCAATGACACAGTTTGCGGTGACTGGAATTGACGATGGAGCCGAGTACCGCTTTCGGATAGCCGCCGTGCGCAATCCCGGCGATGTCATCGAAACCTGGTCGGCTCCGGTAGTGGGCACCACACTTCGTAACGAACCGGCGCCGATTGAGATGAACATCGACGTCGCTTCGGTTGTCCGTCCGCTCCGACGTGTGTGGGAGATGGTGGGCGCGGAGAGACTCTCGCAACTGCGCTTGGGAGTCGATGAGCACGGTCACGACGTCGGGCGCGAGTTCGCCGAGGCGCTGGGGATCGCCCGTGATGAACTGGGCGTGCGATTCGTGCGTGCTCACGCCATCTTTCATGACGACCTCAATGTCGTACGTCGAGACGAGTTCGGTGCTCTCTCGTACGACTTCGATGGCATCGACGACGTCTACGACCGTTTGGTGGAGATGGGGCTCTGTCCGATCGTGGAGCTCTCGTTCATGCCGGCGGCTCTCGCTCGAGATCCCGATGCGACGGTCTTCACGTATCGCGGCGTCATCTCTCCGCCGAAGGACTGGAGCGAGTGGTATCACCTTGTCTCGGCCTTGGCGCGCCATCTCGTCGCGCGCTACGGGATTGATGAGGTTTCTGCATGGGGCTTCGAGGTGTGGAACGAAGCAAATTTGGAGGTGTTCTGGACGGGTACTCGCGACGAGTATTTGCGTCTCTATGAGGAGGCGGCTAGAGCGGTCAAGGAGGTTGACGAACGTCTTCGCGTCGGCGGGCCCGGAAGCGCGGCTGGCGAGTGGATCGAGCCGCTACTCGACTACACGAGCGCTCGTCGAGTGCCGCTCGACTTCGTTTCAACGCACACCTACGGCAACCTGCCCATCGACCTGCGACCGATGCTCGAGCGTTACGGCTACGCGGGAATCCCGATCTGGTGGACTGAGTGGGGCGTGGGCAGCACACATTTCGGCGCCATTCACGACTCGCCGATGGGTGCCCCCTTCATTCTTCAGGGTTACAACGCCGTTCAAGGACGGCTCGACGCACTTGCGTATTGGGTGATCAGCGACCACTTCGAGGAGTTGGGACGGCCGCCGAAACTTTTTCACGACGGTTTCGGCCTTCTCAGTGTTGGCAATCTCCGCAAACCGAGGTTCTGGGCAGCACACCTCGCAGCGGCCCAGGGCGATGACGTCTTAGACCTCACTGTCACTGGAGACGGAGCCGAAGTGTTGGTCGGGGCGAACGCGACTCGCCACGATGACGGCACCATTGACGTGCTGGTCTGGAATGGAACGATCAACAGTGCAATGAGCAGTGGTGATCCGCGCCTTGACCGTACTGTGACGGTGCGCTTGCACAACCTTGAGGGGAAGTCGTACGGGGCTCTTCTCGCGCGTGTTGACGCGGATCACTCCAACATCATCAAAGAACTGCCCCCAGGCGTCGATTGGCCGGACGCCCAAGCGTGGTCGCGTTTGCGCGCGATCGACGTTCTATACCAAGAGCGACTGGCTGATGTGCAGCCAACGGACGGGGAGGCTTTCGTCACGTTTTCCATTCCGATGCCGGGCGTCGCCCGGATCCGACTATCTGCCGGATGAGCATCCGGTCGAAGAGAGAAGGTAGACCATGAAATCACATACGAAGCCACACAGCGTTTGGCTTGGGATCGCGGCCGCGATGATGGGACTCTCCCTGACCCCCATCATCGCGGCCGCGTCAGGTGCGGGGGCCAGCGGCACTGGTAGTTCCCCGCACGTGCGAACGGCTGCGCACGGCGTGCTCACCATTCAGGGAAACACTAACAACGTCTTGAACCTGAACCCGTTCGCTGGGGGTGATCTGGGCGTCGATCTGGTGTACAACAGCTTGGAGTTGTTGAATCCCGTGAATGCGTCATTGGCGCCGGAACTCGCCACGAACTTCACGGCCACCAACGCGACGACACTCGTCTACACGCTTCGACGTGGTGTGAAGTGGAGCAACGGAAAGGCGTTCACGCCGGCCGACGTAGTCGGGACGTTCAAACTACTCAAGAAGTTTCCCGCGCTCGACACCGGCGGGGTCTGGTCCGTCCTGACCTCGGTGTCTGCCGCCGGCAACAAGGTCACCTTCAGGTTGAAGACGCCGGACGTACCGCTACGCCAGGCGATATCAGGAGTGCCAATCGTCCCGAGCGCGATCTGGTCACACGTCAGCAATCCGGCGACGTTCACGAACACTCATCCCGTGGGCACCGGTCCCTACACCCTTAAGTCCTACGCTCCGACCAAGACGGTCTTCGTGAGGGTCCCGACGTCGTTTGAGGCGCCGAGGGCGCGTCCGGAGACCGTAGCGTTTGTTGCTGGACCGTCGACGGGAGCCGCGAACCAGCTGCTCATAGCGAGTGGCGCCTACGATTTCGCCTACGACAACTTCCCGAACGTGAAGACGGCCTTCGTCGGTCAAGATCCCAAGCACAACGTCTATTGGTTCCCGCCAGGAGGAGTGATCTCGCTGTTCATGAACTTGACCAAGGCACCGTTCAATAACGTTGACTTCCGCTTGGGCATGTCGTACGCGATCAATCGGTCGGCAGTGGAGAACGCCGCGCTCTTTGGGCTTGAAGGCGTTGCCCCCCAGACCGGCGCAATGCTGCCGGGGCAGGCGGCTTGGGCGGATCCGACGATACCGAACAAAGGGTTAGTCAAGCAGAACACCACGCTGGCACTGTCGTACTTCGCTAAGGCGGGCTACACCCAGCAGAACGGCAAGCTCGTGAACTCGGCCGGTACCCAAGTGGGCTTCAACATCAACTGCCCGCTGGGTTGGACGGATTGGAATGACGCGGCGACGGAGATTGCCTCTGAGTTGAATGCGCTGGGCATGAATGTGACGACGAATTTCACTGACTACACCGGTTGGGCTAACGGGAATGCGAATGGGACGTACGACGCCAACATCGACGCGTTTGGTGGAACCGGGAGCGCGTACTCAACGTACAACCCCCAATTAAACAGCATATTCGATGTCCCCCTCAACACGCCGGCAAGCAGCAACATCGAGCACTTCTCAAGTCCGGTGGTCGACCACTATTTGGCGGGCTTGGCGGCGGCGCGCACCACGGCGGCAGAGGCGCCATGGATCCACGCACTGACCGACGTGATGTACAACCAGGTTCCGGTGATCAACCTGTACTACGGCGGCATGTGGGGCTTGTTCTCCACTCGGCACTGGGTGGGCTGGCCCTCGGCTAAGCATCCGTACACGACGCCGGCGACGTGGAACTACGACCTGCTCGCAATCGTGATGCACGTCAAGCCGGTGAAGTAGCTCTCGGCCAGAGAGGACGCGGTGGCACTAGGTGAGGGAAGGATGAGGTTGCGGAACGTCGTACGAAAGTTGGCGCTGTTCGTTAGCACCCTGTGGGTGGCGCTCACGTTCAACTTCATCCTTCCCCGCCTGATGCCAGGCTCCCCGGCGGACTCGGTCATCGAACGCATGACCCAGTCTGGCGTTGCAGTGACGGCCGCGATGAGGCGGGCCATCGGAATTCAGTTGGGGCTTCCTCACACTTCGTTGCTGGTCCAGTACGGGGACTACCTGGCCAACGTTGCAAGACTCCAACTGGGCATGTCCACCTCAGTTCCCGGCGAATCGGTGATCAGGGCACTTGAAGTTGCGGCTCCGTGGTCGCTGGTTTTGGTGGGATCCACTACGATCACGACGTTCTTTCTCGGCACCCTGCTGGGCGTCTACGCGGCGTGGCACCGTCAGTCGCGCATCGACCAGTTGATCACTGTTGGCACGACGCTGACGTCATCGTTTCCCTCATTTTGGATTGCGTTGATGCTCCTCTTCTTCTTCGGTTTCAGGCTTCATTGGTTCCCTCTCGTCGGTGGCTACTACCCCGGGGAGACTCCCCATCTGACGTGGAACTTCATGGTGGATGCGTCTTATCACCTGGCGCTGGGATGGGCCGCCCTCGTCATCACGGGGCTCTCGGGGTGGGTTTTTGGCATGCGCAACAACATGGTGACGACCTTCGGACAGGACTACGTGACGTTCGCGGAGGCTAACGGCTTGAGGGGACGCAAGGTGGCCTTGTCGTACGCGGCTCGCAACGCGCTCTTGCCGAATGTGACGAATTTTGCCTTGGCGCTAGGTGGGGCTATCGGGGGCACGGTCCTCATCGAGGACGTCTTCGGAATCCCGGGGATCGGCAGCTTACTCATCCAGGCGATCAACGCTCGGGACTATCCCCTCATGCAGGGCATTTTGCTGTTCACGTCGGTGAGCATGCTCGTGGCGCTCTTCGCTGTGGACCTTCTCTACACCTGGCTCGATCCAAGGACGCGCGCACAATGACGCGTCTACGGTCACGGGGCGAGCGTCGTCGACGCGGTCGCGCGGGGGCGTGATGACCGAGAACGCGACGTCGCCGGTGCCCGGATCAATCATCGAAACCGAACGGTCCGGTGCGCCCAGAAGGCGCGGAGTGCCGATTAGCATTCGATTCCTCGGTCGCGCCTTCGCGACACTCTGGGATAACGCGAAAGCGCGTGTTGGACTAATTATCCTCTTCGCCCTCATCGCAATCGCGATTTTCGCACCCCTCATTGCTCAGCAGTCGCCGTCGGCCAACAACTTCGTGCCCTACCAGAACCCGAACGCGGTCAACTGGTTTGGGACGACTGGCAACGGACAGGACGTGTTCGCCCAGCTCGTCTACGGCACGCGCGTGTCGCTCTTGGTGAGTTTCGTCGCCGGTGCGATCGCCACGGTGCTCGCGCTCCTGGTCGGTCTCGTCGCGGGCTTCCGTCCAGGAATCGTCGATGAGACACTGATGTACATCACGAACCAGTACATGATCCTGCCGGGTCTGGTCCTCATTATCGTTGTATCGACCTACGTGCAGAGCGAGTCGATATGGATAACCATCATCTTCATCGGACTCACCGGCTGGCCCACCGGCGCGAAGGTGATGCGCAGCCAGGCCGCTACCCTTCGCACCAGTGACTTCGTCAGTGCCGCCGTGCTCTCCGGCGAGAGGCTGCTCCGGGTTGCCTTCCGAGAGATCTTGCCGAATATGACGTCGTTGGCGGCGGCCAGCTTCTTTGGCGCGGCGGGTGCGGCGCTCTCAGCGTCGGTTGGACTCGAGTTCCTGGGCATCGGCAATCCCAACACGGTTGCGTGGGGCAACTTGCTGTACTGGGCCGAGCAAGATAACGCGCTGCTCTCCAAGCAGATTCTGCTCCTCTTGGCGCCCGGCGTTGCCATCGCGATCTTGGCCGTATCGTTCGCCTTCATTAACTTCGGCATCGATGCACTGGCCAATCCGCGATTGAGGGAGCGGTGATGGCGCTGTTGGAGGTCAATGGGCTGAACGTCGCCTACGCCCCACAGGGTGGCGAGCGGATATGGGCCGTGCGCGACGTTGACTTGAGTTTCGAGCGAGGGGAGTTCGTCGGCGTGGTGGGCGAGTCCGGCTGTGGCAAGTCATCTCTGGGTTACGCTCTCGCCCGAATGTTGCGTCCACCCGCGCGTATGGAGAGCGGTTCGATTATCTTCGACGGTTACGACATCACCACACTCGATCAGGAGGCGTTGCGACAGCATCGTCGTAACGGATTCGCTCTTGTCTTGCAGAGCGGAATGAATGCCCTTAACCCGGTGCGCGACGTGCAGCATCACTTTGCGGATGTGTTGCGAGCTCATGCGGCTGTCAACGAGCGATGGAATCGAACCGCGGTTCGCGAGCGCGCTACTGAACTCCTCGAGAGCGTCGGATTAGACGCTGGCGTTCTGGGTCGTTTCCCTCACGAGCTCTCTGGCGGCATGCGTCAGAGGGTTTCCATTGCAATCGCGCTCTCGCTCGAGCCGAAACTCGTAATCTTCGACGAGCCGACGACGGCGCTAGACGTCATCGTCCAGCGCTCAGTGATGTCAACGATCAAGAGTCTACAGAAGAGTCGAGGATTCACCGCGATCCTGATCACGCACGATCTGGGCGAGGTGCTCGACTCCGCGGACCGAGCGTTGGTTATGTACGCCGGACGCATCGTTGAGGATCAACCAACTGTCGATCTGACACGCGGAGAGCATCATCCCTACACTGAGGCATTACTGCGTTGCTTCGCCGATCCGCGGGCGGACGAGGTGATGCTCGTCGATATCCCGGGCAGCCCACCCGACCTCTCGCTGGCGCCACCTGGCTGTTCGTTCGAGCCGCGATGCTCACTGGCGATCTCTTTCTGCTCGATGACGCAGCCTGAGCTCACGTCGATCGAGGGCGGTCGGGTTTCGTGCCACGTTCGCACCACTCTCGTCGAGAGAGCCAGTCGTGAGTAATTCGCAGGCATCGGAGGTCGGGGCGTCACTGCATGTCGAACACGTATCGAAGACGTATCTGGCACATCGTGGCGCGAGGTTGGCGAGCCTCGCCGTCGACGACGTGTCATTTGAAATAGCTCCCGGTGCGTCCGTTGGATTGGTGGGAGCGAGCGGGAGCGGCAAGAGCACACTGGCCAAGATGATCATCGGCGCGGAGCGTCCCACATCGGGCCAGATCCGCTACGG
Source organism: Actinomycetes bacterium (assembly GCA_021784205.1). The sequence continues at coordinate 2,190 of JAJXTB010000091.1, read as the reverse complement.
TAACCTGGCCATCGAGCGGATCCGCCGCCGAGAGTTGCGCTCGCTTCACCGTCGCGTGCAGATGGTTTTCCAGGATCCCTACGGGGCCCTGAATCCGATGCACACGGTTGAGTACGTCGTCAGTCGTCCCTGCGTCAACTTCCTCGGAATGTCGCGGATTGCGGCGTCGGAGAGAGCACACGAACTACTTGAAGCGGTGGGGCTCGTTCCCACCGTCCAGTTCGCGAAGAAACTTCCACATCAACTGTCGGGTGGTCAGCGTCAAAGAGTGGTCATCGCCCGCGCCCTTGCTTCAGAGCCCGAGCTCATCATTGCCGACGAGCCGGTGTCGATGCTGGACGTGTCGATGCGCGCGGGCATATTGAAGCTTCTCGCCACGTTGCGAGAGGAGCGCAAGATCAGCCTCCTCTACATCACTCATGATCTTCTCAGCGCGCGGGTTATCACCGATCACATTTTGGTTCTAAACGAGGGTCAGGTCGTCGAACGCGGAGAGACTAAGCACGTGCTTCAGCACCCGACGCACGAGTACACAGTTCGTCTACTTGACGCCGTGACCACGGCAGCGCTGCGATGCGATCGGGTGGGAACGGACATGACAGAGGGCGTTGGTTACTCGTCTGCGATGACTACCGGAGGCGAGGTGGAGCAAATGCGACCTACGACTACGTGAGTGAGATGGCCCGGATCTGCCGTAACGTGGACAATGTGGAATCCGAGAGGAGTCAGTTGTCGTTCATACCGTGATCGTTGAGTTGAAGTGCCAATCGACTCGAGGCGGCGTGAATTTGACCCGACACGTACTTCCACTGGTGGCCGGGCCAGTGTTGCGAAGAGCGAGTCGTCGAACGTCGCCGATCGCTCCTCGCAGTCAATGTGCGGCGGCGAGAGTTGTACGAACGGTGCCGAGACGGGAAGCTCAGGTCCACCTCATACTGAGAAGAGTCGAGCGGGATGCCTCCGTAGGCGTGAAGAGCACCCGTAGAAATTCTGATCAGGGCACCGTAGATTCAGGGTTCCTATTTTGGGCCGGACCGCCCAAGATTGAAGCATGGTGGGATTCGTCGGAGGCGTGCTGGCGGTGCTGTTGCTGGTGTCGTTCGCCGCGCTCGTCTCGTATTGCGCCGTGGCGGGAGTGGCGGTGGTTCAAACGTTGCGGCGCGCTCGGCGAGACCAACAACTAATAGAGGACCTTGATCGAGTTCTGACCGAGATACTCGGGCCGCGCACTGATTCGGCGCCGACGCCACCAACGCATCGTGCGCGGCGAAGTCGTTTGACCTAGTCGTTCTCGTCACGGCGGCGGTGCCCGACTGGTCAAGCGTGGAATGTACAGAAGACGCGCGTTGTCATACGCGTGACGTTCGAGCGAACTGGCGTAACTGGTGCCCCGCTCCCTGGTGAATCGGCTCGCTGTCATGAGATCCGCTTCGTCGATGGCTTTCGGGGCCCTGTCTGTTCTGGCTCGCGACGAGGTCGGATGTAGGGCAAAGAGAGTTCGACCACGTCGTTGGTGAAGGCTCGAAGAGCTCACAGGCGCTTGTCCGCGCTCTGGGCCTCGTTGCGTCATTGACAGGCTGGAATCTAAGTGATAGTACGTAACTAAACGCGTAGTAATACGGTAGTGGTTAACTACGTAACTACATATTCGTCCGGGGGGATGTATGCGACAGGTTCTGGCTACCCCGACGTACATCGAAGGGTTCCGGTGGTCGCCGCGATCTACCTCCGGCCACGGTCGCATCGCCCTGTGCGACAGCGATTGTACCCGACGGATCCTGTCGTGGGTTTGGACGCCACTCGTATCGCTGTTGGCGCGAGTGTCCTTCGCATTCGAAGGTGTCAGTTCCTCGTGAACGTGCCGAATCAGATCATCGTCTGGACAGTGGTCTTTGGTGGCGTGTCCAGGACCGCCTCATCGGGTCTGAACCTTGGCGGGGCGAATTCCTGGTGCGTCTGGACGTGCCTGGACTTCGTGATGCTGGTGGTCATCGGGCGCGCCCGGTGCGAGATGCGTCCTTTCGCCGAGGGGGGATCGATGAACCACCGGGCCTTCCTTCGATGTCCGCACGAAACGCCTGGATGTTCTCACAATACGAATCATTACGGTTCAGGTGGCCGCGATGCTTCGCACGACGAATGGCGAGCTAGTCGGCATCAGCTCGAGCGCCGTCATCGCACGTGTCAGCA
>JAJXTB010000090.1 GCA_021784205.1 Actinomycetes bacterium | reverse complement strand
GGGATCAGGTAGGCGACGTAGAGGCCGATCACCGCGACCGAGGTCACGGCGGCGTAGGCGACGGCGCTCTTGAGGTAGGACGCCGAGAGGATGAAGGCACCGACCGCGCCGAACCACGCCGAGTGCACGGGCACGTGGCTGCGCTTGCTCACGTGGTGGAAGTACTTGGCGAAGGGCACGGCGCCGTCACGCGAGAAGGCGTAGATCATGCGCGAGTTGGCCGTCACCGACGCGATCCCACAGAAGAACTGCGCGCCAATGACCACGAGCACCAGCAGCTCACCGAGGACCCGCCCGGTCGCCTGTTCGAAGATCATCACCCACGGCGCACCACCGAAGGCCCCGGGGATGCTCGCGTAGTTCGTATACGTCGTACCCGCGAGGCTGAACGGGAAGGTGTGCGGGATGGCGGCGCTCACCCCGACCAGCAGGACGAACCCGGCGATCCAGGACACCCAGATCGAGCTGACGATCCCCTTGGGTCCCGAGATGGCCGCGTTGTGGGTCTCCTCGGTGACGTGCGCGGACGCGTCGTAGCCGGTGAAGGTGTACTGCGCGACGAGCAGGCCGAGCAGGAAGACGTAGAACGGCGCCGAGAAGCCCGACAGACCCGAGAAGGCGTGCCAGCCCGCCGAGCCGAAGACGAAGCTGAAGCTCTGATGCGCGTGCGAGGACGGCGCCGCGTAGAGCAGCACCACGATGATCGCCACGCCGAGCAGGTGCCACCATACCGAGATGTGGTTGAACAGCGCCACCACGTTCACACCGAAGGTATTGATGATGCCCTGCAGGAACAGCAGGATCCCCGTGATGGCGACGACGTGACCCGCCGACGTCCAGGCCGTGTGGCCCGTGAGCAGTTGCAGGAACGCCCCGACCGAGTAGCCACAGCCAAAGGTGATGCCGGCCGTGACCGCGACCTGGCCGAGCAGGTTGAACCAGCCGGCGAACCACGACCAGATGGGACCGCTCTTGCCCGGGGCGAGCTTCGCGGCCCAGTAGTAGAGACCACCGGCCGTCGGATACGCCGAGCAGATCTCGGCCATGGAGAGTCCCGCGAACAGCACGAGTCCGCCGACGAGCACCCAGCCCCAGATCATGGTGGGCGGGCCACCGTGGGAGAGTCCGTAGCTGTACAGCGTCAGGCATCCCGACAGGATCGAGATGATGGTGAATGAGATGGCGAAGTTCGAAAAGCGACTCAGGTTGCGGTTCAACTCCTGGGCGTAGCCCATCTGGTGAAGCCGTTCGGTGTCGCTCAACATGTCTGTCGGCCGATCAAGTCCCTCTGGCATTTTTGTCCCCCACTAGCGGCTCGCGCTGAGCCGCATTGGCGAGAGCATAGGGTTGCGCGACCGGACCAGCAAGGTCCATTCCTAAGCGTTATTTATGATACCTACGTGCGAGTAATTCGGCACCAAACGATGGTGCTCGTCACCGTGTGGGCTGGCCCTGTGGAACTTAGGAAATGAGTCTTTTGACGACTGCGAGACATGCTCCATATGACGACAGTGTCCGAAGCCACATCGAGAATTCCGCCTCAGCACCTTGTCAAAAAGTGACGGCGTTGTGACCGCCGCGTGACAACGAACGATCGTGACCCTCCGTGGTGCTCACCGGTCTGTCACCGAGCAACCGGCATCGAGCGGCGTTCTCGTCGAGCGCGGGAGACTCGAGCGTGACGGGTTCGGCAGGGTCGAAGCTAGTCGGTCAGCGCGGCGAGGACTCGCGCCGCGTGGCCGTTCGCGCGCACGCCGTACCACGCGTGCTCGATGAGACCGGTCGGGCCGATCACGAACGTGGAGCGGATGACGCCGGTCACGGTCTTGCCGTAGAGCTGCTTCTCGCCGTAGGCGCCGTAGGTGGCCATCACCGACCGGTCGGGGTCCGAGAGGAGGGTGAAGTTGAGGCCGTACTTGGCGATGAAGCGCTGGTGCTTAGAACCGCCGTCGGGCGAGACGCCGAGCACCGTCACCGCCAGGTCGCCAAAGGCACTGAGCTCGTCGTTGAACTGGCAGGCCTCGGTCGTGCAGCCCGGGGTGTCGTCGGCGGGGTAGAAGTAGAGCACGACGCGCCGCCCGGCGAAGTCCGCCAGGCTCACCGGCGTGCCCGACTGGTCGGCGAGGGTGAAGGCGGGCGCCGGGGTACCGATCTCGAGCTTCATGGTGCCTCCGTACGAGTGGTTCGATTCGGACCTAGACTAGAGGCGGAGCTCGAGGATTGAGCTCGGGCCCACCTTTCCTTACGAACGCCGGTTTCGGGTCCAACCGAGAAGACGGATGTTCCGTGAGTAGCCAGACCACAGAGTCGGTGCCAGCCGACTCGTACGCCACCAATCAAACCTTCGCCGAACTGGGCGTGGACACCCGCCTCGTGGCGGTCCTCTCCGGTCAGGGCATCACCACTGCCTTTCCGATCCAGGCACTCACCATCCACGACGCGCTCGCCGGGCGCGACGTCTGTGGCAAGGCCAAGACCGGCTCGGGCAAGACCCTGGGCTTCGGTCTGCCGATGCTCCAGCGCATCGCCGCCACCCCCGGTCCGACCGGCTCGGGACCCGCGCGGCCGCGCGGACTGGTCTTGCTGCCAACGCGCGAGCTCGCCGTGCAGGTCCACGAGGTCCTCGAACCCCTCGGTGCCGCCCTCGGGCTCGCCGTCACCGCCGTCTACGGCGGCGCGGACATCGAGCGCCAGGTGAAGAATCTTCGCAAGGGCAGCGACGTCATCATCGCCACGCCGGGTCGGCTCATCGACCTCGGCGACCGCGGCGAGGTGAAGGTCGAGGGACTGGACGTGCTGGTCCTTGACGAAGCCGACCGCATGGCCGACATGGGCTTCATGCCCCAGGTCGAGTGGGTGCTTCGCCGCATCGCCACCCGGACCCACCAGACCCTGCTGTTCTCGGCGACCCTCGACGGCGCCATCGACCGGCTCGTGAAGCGCTACCTCACCGACCCGGTCTTTCACGAGGTCGCGAGTGACACCCAGACCGTCGCGCTGATGGCCCACCACTTCTTGAACGTCCACCAGATGGACCGCGTCAAGGTTGCCGCCACGATCTGCAAGTCCTTTGACAAGACGATCATCTTCTGTCGCACCAAGCGCGGCGCCGATCGCCTGGTCGAGCAGCTCGAGAAGGAGGGCGTGCGCGCGGCCGCCATCCACGGTGACCTGCGCCAGAGCCAGCGCGAGAAGGCGCTCGCGGACTTCAGCGCGGACAAGCTCCCGGTGCTCGTCGCGACCGACGTCGCCGCGCGCGGCCTGCACATCGACGCGGTGGACTGCGTGATGCACTACGACCCGCCCGAGGACCACAAGGCCTACCTGCACCGCTCGGGGCGCACCGCGCGCGCCGGCTCGACCGGGGTGGTCGTGTCGCTGCTGCTGTGGAACCAGATCATCGAGGCCCAGGTGATCATGCGCCGCCTCGCCCTGAAGCGGCCGATCGTCGAGGTGTTCTCGAACAACCCCCACCTGCGAGACCTCGCGGCCTGGGAGCCCACCATGGAGGAATCGGTTCTGTGAAATCGAGCGTCGCCCGATACAAGAAGGACCCCAAGGTCAAGCGCGCGCTCGCGGTGATGGCCCACCCCGACGACGTGGACTTCGGGTCAGGCGGCACTATCGCGCGGCTCACCCGCGACGGCGTGCACGTGTCCTACTGCCTCATCACCTCGGGTGACGCCGGCGGTGACTCGTCGCGCGCGACGCCCGAGGAGCGCGCGATCACCCGTGAAGCCGAGCAGCGCGCGGCCGCCGCGGAGCTCGGCGTCAATGAGCTGACCTTCTTGCGCTTCGGTGACGGAAGGGTGGAGGTGACCCTCGAGTTGCGTAAGGCGATCGCCCGGGTGATCCGCCAGACGCGTCCGGACCTCGTGATCTGCCAGAGCCCCGAGCGCAACTACGAGCGGATCTTCGCCTCGCACCCCGACCACCTCGCGGCCGGCGAGGCCACCCTGCGCGCGATCTACCCCGACGCTCGAAACCCCCACGCCTTCCCCGAACTGCTCGCCGAGGGCCTCGAGCCCCACGCCGTGCCAACGGTCTGGCTGGCGAGCTCGGTCGACCCGACGATGATCGTCGACATCACCAAGACCTTCTCGCGAAAAGTCGCCGGGCTTCGCCGTCACGCCTCGCAAGTCGGCGATCGCGAAGACCTCGAGGCGAACGTCAGACAGTGGGCCCGCGCCACCGCCAAGCGGTTCGGGTTGGGCAAGAAGCGGCTCGCCGAGAGCTTCAAAGTCGTCACGACCGCCTGATTCATTCACACCGAACTCTCAGAATTCTCACGGGAGCGGTTGAGATTGCCACCGTACGATTTCGCTGTCGCCACATGGCGCAGACTCGAACGGAGAACCAACTATGGCAACCAAGTTCCACCGGCCGGTGGCCCGAGCGGCGAGCCTGGCGGCCGCACTGGCCCTGACGATTCCCCTGGCGCCGCTCGCCGCGAGCGCCGCGAAGTCACCCGTCGCGCTCGCCGTGCGCGGCACCGTGGTTGACACGAATGCCGCTCGGCACACGCTCGTGATTTCGACTGGTAGTGCGATGGACACGGTGCGCTTCGCGAACCCCCGGGTCGTGGCCACGGTGGCCCTCGGCACCGTCGTCACGGTACGCGCCTCGCGCCTCGCTGACGGCACCTTCAGGGCGTTGTCGCTGCGGGCCCAGGGCCACGCCAACCACACGACGATCCACGGAACGGTCGTGAGCGCCACGGCAAAGACCTTGGTGCTCTCGACGGGCGCCAGCACCATCGCCGTCAACCACGGCAGCGCCGTCTCGACCGTCGCCAAGACCGGTCGAAAGAGCCACGACTCCTCCTCGCTGCCCGGTGTCGGCACCGACGTGAGCGTTGGCGTGACCATCGGTCAGTCGGGCCTCGATGAGACCTCGGTCACCGATCTCGGCCAGAGCGGCTTCATCGGACTCGAGGGAACCCTTGCCAGTGTCTCGACCGGCACGGGCGGCGTGGGCGGCACGCTCGTGATCAACGTCGAAGATGGTGCCACGACCACGGTGACGATCCCAACCTCGATCACGATCCCTTCGACGATCAAGGCCAGTGACACGGTCGAGCTGCTCACCTCCTACGCGGGTGGGGTCTTCACGCTTGTCACGATCACCGACGACAGCATCGCCGCGACCCAGACCACCAGTGGCGTGTCGACCGACCAGCATAACGCCGGCTACCTGGAAGCCGAGGGTCTCGTGACGTCGATCACGCCAACCACTGGCAGCCCAATCACGAGTTTCACGCTCCAGCCCGGTGACGGCGCGGCGGCGATGACCTTCGTGGTTGACACCACTACCGCCGTCATGGGCACGCTGCAGGTTGGCTCGCGCGTGCACGTGATGGCAACCGAGTCGAGCACCTCGGGTACGACGACCACCACCACACTGACCGCGGTGTCGGTGCGCGTGCAGCAGCCCGAGGGCGAGGGCTATGGCTGGATGACTACCGAAGCAGAGGGCCAGGTTCAGTCCTACACAGCCGCCTCGGGAACGGCGAATGGCAGTCTTACCATTCTGAGCGGTGACAGTGCCACCCCGATGATATTCGTGGTGACGTCGTCAACGGACGTGCAGGGTGGTACGCCAGCAGCTCCTGGGCTTGTGCACGTGAGGGCCACGGTCTCGGGTACGACGCTGACCGCGGTGTCGATCCGCGTGCAGCAACCCGAGGGTGACCAGGGAAACCAGAACAACCAGGGCGGCCAGTCTGACCTCATCCACATCGACGGCAGCTTCGTCAGTTACACCGCCGTCGCTGGTAGCACTGGCACGCTGTCGATCACGCCCAATGGCGCCACCAGCCCCGTCACGATCGTCGTGCCCACTACCTACACCACCCCCATTGCCTTTACGGCCGGAACGCAGGTCACCGTCACGGTCACCTCGGTCGCCAGCGTCCTGACACTGGTGACTATCGCTCCCAACGACTGATCGACCCGGTCCGGTGTCCGACGAGGGTCGGACACCGGACCTAGGGTGACGTCGTGGGTCACGAATCGTCGCGTCACCCGGCGCCGCGCACACCAGTCGCGCGGCGTGTCGCTACGCGTGGGCTGCCCGACCTCTTCGAGGGCGTGACCCGCGCCGCGGTGCCGCGCGAGATGTTGGCCGGGATCACGCTGCTCGCCATCGCCATCCCCGAGCAACTCGCCACCTCGCAACTCGCTGGGGCGCCCGCCTTCTTCGCGATGATCGCCTTCATCGCGGCCACGCTCGCCTTCACGGTCTTCGGCTCCAACCCCATCGTCTCGGTGGGGGCTGACTCGACCATCGCGCCGCTCTTCGCCGTGGCGATCGCGCGCCTCGCGGCGAGCGGCTCGGCGCAGTACCTCACGCTCCTCGCCGCCACCGCGGTCGTGGCCGGCCTGATGGTCGCTGCCGTGGGGCTGCTTCGCCTCGGGTGGATGGCGGACTTCCTCTCGGCACCGATCATCACCGGGTTCATGGCGGGCATCGGGGTCATCATCATCGTGCACCAGCTGCCCAAGGCGCTCGGAGTCACCGGCGGCGGCGAGTCGGTCGGCGGGCGCCTCGGCGCGATCGCCGGCCAGCTCGGCCACGTCCAGGGCTGGCCCATCGCGCTCGCACTCGGCACGCTGACCCTGATGGTGATCGGCGAGCGCGTCAACCCGCGCTGGCCCACCGCGCTCGTCGCCGTGCTCGCCGCGACCACGCTGACGGCCGTGTTCTCGCTCGGGCACCACGGGGTGAGCGAGCTGGGCTCGGTCATCGTCGGCGCCCCAACGTGGCGCCTGCGCTGGCTCTCGATCCACCAGTGGGGCGTCGTCGTGGCGACCTCGCTCACCATCGCGATCGTCATCATCTCCCAGAGCGCGATGACCTCGCGCGTCTCGGCCGACGAGATCGGCGTCGCCGAAGACCTCAGCCGGGACTTCGTCGGTGTGGGCGCGGCCAACGTGGTGGCGGGGCTGCTCGGGGCCTTTCCCGTCGACGCGAGCCCGGCGCGCACGACGGTCACGCGCCTGGCCGGCGGTCGCACGCGACTGCCCGGCGTGGTCGCGGCCGTGGTGGCCCTCGCGCTGTCTCCGCTCGCCACGTACGCCCACCAAATCCCCATGCCCGTGCTCGCCGGCGTGCTCTTCTTCATCGCCGGGCGTCTCATCAAGCTCGAGCAGTTCCGCGCGATTTGGCGCGTGAGCCGCGGCGAGTTCGCCGTCGCGCTCGTCTCGGCCTTTGGCGTGGTCGTACTTGGCGTCGAGCTGGGTCTCGGCGTGGCCGTCGGTCTCGCGATCGCCATGCGCACCTGGCGCTCGGCGCGCCCGCGCACGACCGAGCTCGGCCGACGCCGGGGCACCACGAGTTGGGAGCCGCTCGACCGCCACCACGTCGAGCACGTCGACCACGTGCTCGTCGTGTTCTTCGACGAGGTGCTCTACTTCGCCAACTCAGGCGTGTTTCGCCGCGAGATCCACGACTTGCTCGCGAAGAACCCGTCGACCAAGCACGTGGTGATCGACGCCGTCGCGATGGCCGACATTGACTACACGGGCTTGCAGTCGCTCACCGAGATCGTTGTCGACCTCGACGCCGAGGGTATCGACGTGCTCGTCGCGCGCGCCAACGACGCCGTACGCCACCAGCTCGCGAACGCGTCGGAGCACTGCGTGCGCAACCTCGGGATCTATGACAGCGTGGACGCCGCCGTCGAACACGCCATAAGCAAGTAGCTCCGTCGGGCCGCCGCTAGCGTTGTCCCATGACTACGGTGCTGCTGCTCATCGACATCCAGAATGACTACTTCGAAGGCGGGCGGATGGCGCTGGTCGGGCCCGATGCGGCCGCTTCGCAGGCCGCGACGCTGCTGGCGCGTTTTCGCGCCACCGGCCGACCGGTCGTGCACGTGCGCCACGTGGCCGACGATCCCGGCGCGACGTTCTTCCTACCCGACACCGATGGTGCCCTGATCCATCGATCCGTCGAGCCGGCAACCGGCGAGGTCGTGATCGAAAAGCACCATCCCAACGCCTTCGTCGACACCACGCTCGATGCAGTCCTCGAGACGATGGGGGCGAACGAGGTCGTGATCGCGGGGATGATGACCCACATGTGCGTCGACTCCACCACCCGGGCCGCGAGCGAGCGCGGCCTCGCCTGCGTGGTGGCGGCTGACGCCTGTGCGACCAGGGATCAGACGTTCGGTGACGTGCGCGTGAGCGCTGACCTGGTACACGCGGCCTTCCTCGCTGCGCTGGACGGCACCTTCGCCACGGTCGAGCCGACGGCTCGGGTCCTCGAGCGATTGGCCTAGCGAAGGCGCGGGTGGGGCCGCTAGGGTCGCTGTGATGCGCACGCTCTCTGACGCCACTACGAGCGAGACGCTGCCGGAACGGTGCCTGCGCTGGGCCATTGTCGCCATCGAGTACGCGATCGTGGCGAGCCTGCTGCTGGTGGCGAGCGTCGTGCTCGTGCGAACCGTGGTGGAGTTCCTGAAACACCAGGGCTCCTTCGCTGGCGTCGTGATCAACGCCATCGACGGCATCCTCGTCGTGGTCATCCTGCTCGACATCGCCCACACGGTCTTCGGGCGACTGCGATCGGCGTCCTTCCCGGTCCGTCCCTTCCTCGAGATCGGTGTGCTCGCGGGCGTGCGGGACATCCTCAGCGCCTCGGCGCACCTCACGATCGGCGGTCGTCTCACCGAGCGTGACTTCTCCAACACGCTGATCTCGGTCGGCGTGGGCGTCGGGGTCGTCGTCATGTTGCTCGTCGGGCTCAACCTGCTGCGTACCAGCCTGGGTGGGGCCACCGACGCCGGGGACGACGGGGCGCCCCAGAGTTAACCGGTAGCGGCGCGACGCTGGTCGCCACGCCGCCAGTCGCCGATCAGCCAGCGCCATCGCCCTCGGGCCCGAGTTCGCTAGGGCACCGCGTCGCCGGACCCCTCGACCACGACCGGCGCCACTTCCTCGTCGGGCGGATGTCGCCGGAAGAAGGCCCAGAAGGTGAGTGCGTTGGCCAGTTGCAGGGTGGCCGCAACCTCGAAGGGCACGAGGAGGTCGGCCTCGGCGAACAGGTATCCCGTGAGCAGTGGACTGATCGCGGTCGCGACCTGACTGGGAAGGTTGGACAGGGCGGCGACCGAGGCGCGCTCGTCCGGGTCGGCGAGACCGACCACGTAGGACTGGCGCAGGGGCAGACCGATGCGCTGGATCAGCATGCGCACGAGGAACCACGCCCCCGCTATCTCGAAGTTGGCCGACAGCACCATCGGCACGAGCAAGAGCGACTGCAAGACGCGCACGACGCTGACGGTTCGCACCAGCCCCCAGCGCCGCGCCCACGCCGCGGCCGAGAGACTCGAGGCGATGGTGGCGACGTTGACGACGGTGTAGAGAACGCCCACCTCGCCCGGATCGACCCCGTAGCGGCGATAGAACCAGTAGGTGAGAAACGGTCCGAACATGCCGACGGCCGCGCCGTTCAAGGTGTTGGTGACCCAGAGACGATAGAGGAGCCAGCGCGAGCGCCGCGGGAACCGCGGCCGAAGTCGGTGCTCGGTGCGCGCGCGGCGCACTTCGTGAAGGGCCAGGGCGACAATGCCTGCCAAAGCCGAAACGACGGCGATGGCGAAGAAGGCCACGCGAAAGAGGGTGATCGGTGTGCCGGCGTGCGAGCGGATCGAGGGAACGAGCAGGGCCAGCGGGCCGCCGATCGCGGCGCCGACCGAGGAGGCGAAGGTGAGACGACCGAAGACGGCGTTGCGATGGCGAGGCGCGACCCGTTCGGTCACGTACGCCGATTCGGCCGGCTGATACGGGCCGATGGCCCCAGCGCCGGCGCCGGCCCCTCGGCCAAAACTGCCGAGGGCGCCCGCGACGAAGAGCATCGGGTGTGACGCGGTGGTCGCGAAGATCGATCCGGCCAACGCGGTGAACAAAGGGACGACGACGAGGAAGGTTCGACGCCCGACGCGGTCAGAGAGCGTGCCGATTCCCGTGGACAGCAGGGCCGACGTTCCGGCTACGACCATGACGTAGACCGACAGTTCCACGGGTCCAAAACCCACCAGGGCCAGATAGATCGGCGTCACGATCCCCGCGAGCGCCCGACCGACGCTCATGAAGACTCGCGCGAAGATGACGATCTCGATGTCTCGGTTCGACCAGTGCGGCCTCACACGGTGCGCCAACTTTCGAGGCGCCGACGCCACCGTGGCGGTGGCCGTCGGAGTCGACTCGGGCGGCGGGGGTTCGTGGGTAACCCGACGATTTTACCGGCCTTCTAGTGAGCGATCACCGCAGCGGCATTGGGATGAGGCGCTGCGCGACGAACCGTTCGCTCGGGCGAACGACTGGGCGCTAGTGGAGCCGGTCGACGATGCGACACGCGACGAGCGCGTCTTCGTCGATGTGGTAGCTCGCGCAGATCCGGTGATAGCCGTCGGCGATCCAGAGGGGTTGGCCGCGCACCAGCAGCACTGGCGAGAGCTTCACGTTCTCGCGAACCTTGGCCAGGTCCTTTTCGAGTTCGTGGTCGTCGGCGGGCAGCAGCGCGAGTCCGCTCGCGCGCAGCAGGTCCTTGGCCTTGTAGTGCCAGAGCTTCTTCTCGGCGGCGAGCAGCGCGGCGTAGCGACGCGCGTCGCTCCGTGACACGAGCAGTGACAGGTACGAGCGCGCGGCCGGGAAGTCCTGCTTCTCGGGTTCGGCCTTCCACCGTTCGTTGGGCAGGGGTTGGTCAGCCGCCATGGGGGCCCTCGTTTCGACGTGGGTGGGAGAAGATCGGGTCGAGCTCGCCCTGGGCGGCTTCGTTGCCAGCGAGCGACGGCGGCCCGCGCAGGATCCAGGCGACGCCGACGGCGAGTGCGCCGCCGATCAGGGGACCGGCCACGTAAGCCCACCACGACGTCCAGTCCCCGCCGACGAGCTGGGGTCCGAAGGAACGGGCCGGGTTCATCGACGTCCCGGTGATCGGCGCGGCCCAGAGTCCGGCGAGGGCGATGTAGCCACCGACGGCGAGCGCGGCGTTGGCGCCGATGTTGCGCGCCCCCGAGGCCGTGCCGAGGATGACGCTCACGAGACCGAGGGTGAGCAGGGCTTCGACGATGACGACCTTGCCTGAGGAGATCCCCGGTCCCGGCAGTGTCGCGCCGAGGTGGCCCACATTGCCAAAGAGGCCGCGCAAGAGCAGCGACGCGACCACGGCGCCGACGACCTGGGCGCCGACGTAGCCGGGGACGCGGTTCCAGGGAAAGTTGCCGCGCGCGGCGAACGAGAGGGTGACCGCGGGGTTGAGGTGCGCGCCGCTCACCATGCCCATGAAGTAGATGATCCCCATGACCATCAAGGCCGGCGCGACGACCTGGGCGTCGATGGGGACCTGACCGTGGGAGACGGCGTCGACGACGGGTGCGCCCGCGGCGGCGATGACCAAGAGAAAGGTTCCAAAGAACTCCGAGAAGAGCCGACGCCAC
>JAJXTB010000089.1 GCA_021784205.1 Actinomycetes bacterium | reverse complement strand
CACACCAACGACGCCCCCCAGGCGGTCGATCGCATCATCGACGTCTTTCCCGCCTGGCGCCAGGAGCAGACCCGCGTCCAGTTGGCGGCTTCGCTGTCGGCGATCATCGCCCAACGTTTGTTGCCGAAGATCGGTGGCGGCATGATCGCCGCCTACGAGGTTCTCGTCGCGACGCACCCGGTGCGCAACCTGATCAGAGAGGGTCGATCGAATCAGCTCTCCAACGTCATGTTCACCGGCGCAAAGGACATGATGCAGATTCTCGAGTCCAGCTTGGCCCGTCTGATCGTGGACAAGGTCGTCTCCTACGAGGACGCCATGTCCGTGACGGCTCACCCCAAGGAGCTTTTGCGTATGTTGGAGCAGATGGGATACGTCGCAGAGAGCGCTTGAGGCCACCGTGTCGCTACACCGTGGTCCAGAATTGCCGTACATCGTGGTCGCCGGGGTCACTCCGTGGGGGAGTCGGTGGCTGGTGGGCAGCGCCAAGTTGCACACCGTAAACTTCGCCCCCGAGGCGCCCCAGGTCTTCCCGACGTTTCTCGAAGTACTGAGCCAGTACCCGACGTACGCGGCGATCGTAGTGAACGCGCCGATTGGCTACGTGAAGGATTTCGAGTCCGCGCCGCGCATCTGTGACCTCGAGGCGCGCGCACTGCTCGGCAAGCGTGCCGCGGCGCTCGCCTACGCGCCGCCGCGCTCGGTGATGAATGACACCGGTACCGGTCCCTACCCACACCTGGGTGCCGTCGGGTCAATGATGCTGCCGCGATACCGCGAGGTGGCGGCCGAGATGTCGCCCTTTCGCCAGCGCACGGTGTATCAGGGTCACCCCGAGCTGAGCTTCTTCCAACTCAACGGCGACGCGCCGTTGCGCTGGTCCAAGCAGCGCGAGGAGGGCCGCGAGGAGCGTCGTGCCCTGTTAGAGAAGCGCATTCCCGGCATCGGGGCGATCATCAACTCGTCGATTCCTCACGTGCCCCAAAAGCACCTCCTCGACGTCGCGGCGCTCGCCTGGACGGCGCGGCGCGTCATGAGCCGTGGCGCGCGACGCGTGCCCGCCGACGCGCAGTGGGACGACGAGGGCCTGCGCATGGAGTACGTGTACTAGATCGACTCGTCGTCAGAGTGGCAGGTGCGTCCAGGTGATGAGAGCTGGTCCGGCGAAGTAGGTCACGATGCAGCCCAGGGCCAGGAAGACCCCGTAGGGAATGGGCTGGTCGCGACGGATCTTGCCCGCGGCGATCAGAGCGAGCCCGATGATCGCTCCGAGGAGGTTCGAGAGGAAGAACGCGACGACAACCTCTCCCACGCTCTGCCAGCCGAGCGCGAGCCCGAGCAGCGGCGCGAGGCGTACGTCGCCAAAGCCGAGCAGGCGAGGACTCGCGAAGTTGAGGATGAAGAAGACGACGAACCATGCGGCGCCCGCGATCGCGCCAACTTCAAGGCGGTGCCAGTCGTGTGTCGCCGCCGAGGCGAGCGTCAGCAGAACGGTGGTGAGAGCCAGTGTCGTGTAGACGATCGGACGCGGCAGTTTCATCTGCTCGAGGTCGATGAGAGCCAGCGCGAGCAGTCCCGCGAGCCACACGAGGTAGGCGGGCAGGCTCCAGGAGAGCCCGCTGCGCCAGCTCGCCCCCAGAAACAGCAGTCCCGTCGCGAGTTCTACCAGCGGGTAGCGCAGAGAAATTGGTGCGCGACAGTGCCGACAACGCCCGCGCAAGAGGACCCACGAGAGCAGAGGAATGTTGTCGCGATCGGCGATCTCGACGTCGCAGTTCGGACAGTGCGAGCGCGGACGCACGAGTGACTCGTGACGAGGCACGCGATGTATAACGACGTTCAGGAACGACCCGACGGCGAGGCCCACGAGCGCCACGAGAACGTAGAGAGCGACACTCACGAGAACGTGACGCTCGGGTGACGTGAAGGACACATCGCACGACGCACGAGCGTGCGCGCGTGCAACGAGAGCACGTCGTCACGTGGCGAGTCACGCGTCACGGTGGTGGCATTCACCAATTTCGTAGGTGGCGTCGGTACGATGAATTGAGACTAGACGCACCTTTTCATCCCCGTGAAGCGATGTGATAGTCGAGATCGGAGTCGTCGGTGGGTCGTTCGGGTAGTCGCTATCGCTACGGAGCGAGTTTCGTCGACGAGGTGTCCGGAGTGCGCTTTGAGGGTCACCACCCCATGGAGCGCCCCGACCTGTGGCGGCGCTACCTCGACGACGCGGAAGGCAAGTACCGCAGCCGCGGCTTCGAGGGCACGCTGCGACGCCGCGACCTCGAAGAGGGTAACGGTGTCGCTCTCTTCTTCATTGGCTTTGCGACCGACGGCGAGGCCGTCGCCGGTGTGCGCTTTCATGGCCCCCTCGAGAGCAGCTTCGACGCGGCGATCCTGGAGGAGATGGCGGCGTCGAGTGAGATCGAGGACATTCGCGCGCTGATCGAGAACGACCTGCGCTTGGGCGTGCTCGAGGTCAAGGGTGCGTGGAGCAAGGGCGAGGCCGCCCTCGGCGTGCGCCTCGTCGCCGCGATCTCTCGCTCGGTCACTCACGCGATGAACTGGCTTGGTTCGGAACGCGCGGTCGCCGCCGTCTCGGACTCTCTCGTGCCCGTCGGCTCGGTCGCCGGCGGCCGCCAGGTCGGCACCACGTGGGTACCCTTTCCCGACGAGAGGTATCGCACCGTCGCGGTCACCTGGCAGCGCTCTCGCTCCCAGGAGCTCTCAACTCCCGAGCACCAGGTGCTTCTCCGCCGCGAGCACGAGCAGCTCGCGCGCTGGAACGAGGAGTCGGCGAGTCCCATCGAGTCAGTGTCGGTGCGCACGCGTTCGTTCCAGCCCATGGTGCTCGACGTTTCAGTTCGCTCCCAGCGCGAGGTGCTGCGAGTGCTGCGTGAAGACGACGCGCTACAGATCATCGATCGCTACGACGAGCAGCGCGCCCAGCTCGCCGAGGTCAAGCCCACGCCCAGCGCGCCCGTCCTCAACGAGGGCCAACGCTGGGTCTACTACCCGTGGCGTCGCGCGCTCGTGCGACTGCTCGCGCCGAGGTCATTTGCCACGTTGCGTCTCGATCGCAACCGCAACAAGCTCACGAGCGCCGAGCAGGCCCGCCAGCGCACGTTGCGCGTGGGCGTCATCGGCGTCAGCGCCGGCCACTCCATCGCTCACGTGCTCGCGATGGAGGGGCTCGTCGGCGAACTGCGCCTGGCGGACTTTGACACGGTGGAACTGTCGAACCTCAACCGGATTCCCGCGAGCGTGCTCGACCTCGGGCTCAACAAGGCCGTCGTGGCCTCGCGACGCATCGCCGAGATCGACCCGTACTTGCGCGTGGTGACGGTGCCCGAGGGCATCACACCCGAGAACCTCGACTCGTTCCTTGACGGACTCGACCTCGTGATCGAAGAGTGTGACTCACTCGACGTGAAGTTCCTCGTGCGCGAGGCCGCGCGCGCCCGACGCATTCCCGTCATCATGGAGACGAGCGACCGCGGCGTGCTTGACGTGGAGCGCTACGACCTCGAGCCGCGTCGCGCGATCTTTCACGGACTGCTCGGTGAGATGGACTACCAGACTCTCTCGGGTCTCTCCACGGCGGAGAAGGGTCCCTACGTCCTCAAGATGCTCGGTCCGCGCGACGTCTCCTCGCGCGCCGCCGCCACCTTCTTCGAGTTGGGCTCGACGATCACCGGTTGGCCCCAGCTCGCGAGTGAGGTCACCCTCGGCGCGGCCAGCGTGGCTGCGGCGGTGCGACGCTTTGGCCAGGGCGGCGACCTGCCCTCGGGGCGCCTGCGCCTCGACGTCGAGGAGATCCTCGAGGGCCTCGCGCCCGTCGAGGTCGAACCCGATCCTCTCTTCGAGCTCGCCGCACCCGCCCCCACGGACCCGCTACCCGTGAACGCCGACGACGTCGAGTTGATCGTCGACGCCGCGCGGCGCGCCCCCTCGGGCGGCAACGTGCAGCCCTGGCGCTTTGAGGCCGACGACGAGGAGGTGCGCTTCTTCCTCGTGCCCGAGCGCACGTCGATGATGGACATCGCGCATCGCGGTAGCTACGTCGGGCTCGGCGCCGCGCTCTTCAACGCCCGCGTGGCGGCTGCCACTCGCTCGCGCCTCGGCTCGGTGAAGCTCTTTCCCGACGGCGAGCACTCCCACCACGTCGCGACGTTGCGACTCGGTCGAGGCACTGACGCCCAACTCGCCGCCCTCTACGACGCCGTGCCCACGCGCTCGGCGAATCGTCGCCCCGGCAAACCCGAGGAGATCGACCCCGCGCTCGTGGCGCTCTTGGCCCACCACGTGCAAAAGGAGGGAGCGTCGCTACGCTTTGTCACCGATCGCGAGAGGCTCGCCGCCATTGGAGAACTCCTGGGACGAACCGATCGCCTGCGCTTCTTGTTGCCCGAGGTGCACCAGCAGATGCTCCACGAGGTGCGCTGGCCGGGACGTGACAGCCTCGAAGAGGGTCTCGACGTGCGCGCGCTCGAAATGGACCCCATGAGCCTCGCCGCGCTCGACCTGTTGCGACGACCCGACGTCATGGGTCACCTCGCCGAGTGGCGCGCGGGTCAGATGTTGGGACTGCGCACCCAGGCGGTCGTCTCGTCGAGCTCGGCCGTGGCGGCGATCACCGTGCCGCGGGCCGACCCCACGTGGTACGTGCGCGCGGGCGCGGCCCTCGAGCGGTTCTGGCTCCACGCCGAGGTCGCCGGCCTCGCGGTTCAACCGGTCGCTCCGGTCTTTCTCTACGCCACCAACGAGGTCGACCTCGTGGGGCTAGGCGGCGAGCGTTATCTAGATGAAATGTTCGGTCTCCATCAGCGGTTCAGCGCTCTGTGGGATCTCACCGAGGGGGAAACCCTGACCATGGTTCTACGGGTATTTTCTGCGCCGCCGCCCACCGTACACAGCGTGCGCCTGCCCTTAGGGGACGTGCTGAGCCGCGAGACCAAGCCGGTACTCATTTCACAAAACGGTCACAACGCGGGGGGTTAGCAAACTTTTCTTGCCGATTTGACGGTACGTGCCTTACTATTGGGAACCAGTAGCGCTCACGTTGTGGGCTCTGTGCCGCTGTTCTTTAAAAGTGTCGGTTCGAAGAAAAGTTGGTTTCCGTGAGGCGCATCACCGAGACGTACCTGGACAAGGCCATGGAGGAAACGCGCCTCGTCGTCGAGACGCTCCTGCAGGTGATCCCCGGCACCGAAATCGTCGCCCTCGTCGCGCGCGGAGACGAGTTGATCCCGGGCTTCTCGATGGAGCCCCTGGTGGGCGAGTCGTCGGCGGACGCCTACAGCGAGATTCGCGAACGCGTGCGCGCCGAATTGCACGTCCAGTCGGTGGCCCCCTTTTCCGTGGTGATCCTGGGCGTCGAGTGGGGTGTCATCGCCGAGCCGATCAGCGTGCGCGACGGTGGCGTCGTGGGCGCGCTCGTGGTGGCGCGCCACGGCAAGACCTGGTCAAACCGCGAGAAGTCCGTGACCCGGGCCTTCTCGAGCCTGCTCAGCCACGTGGCCACCCTCGCGACGCGCGAAAACTCGCTGCTGCAGCAAAAGGGTCTCGACGCCCTCGTCACCCAGGTGGCCGAGCGACTCATGTCGGCCAACTCGTCGAATCGCCAGGAGGTCTTTAACTGGACCGCGCGCGTGCTGGCGGAGTACCTCGGGGCCGACGTGGCGCTGTTGCGGCGCAACGATCACGCGCGCGGGCTCTCGATCCTTGAGGCGGAGTGGCCGATTCGCGAAGACGTCCCCGACCCGGACCCGCTCGGGGAAGTCTCCTTTGACTCCGATCCGATCTTCATGGCGATGCGCGATCTCAAGGCGCCCTATCTAACCGGTGAGGACGACGCCAACGACAGTTACCGCGAGCTCGTGAACAACGCGTCCCAGACCCAGCCCGCCACGGGCGCGGCCGTGCCGCTGATGATCGGTGACGTGACGTGGGGCATCTTGGGCTTCTTGCACTTCACGCCGCACCCGTGGGTGATCGCCGAGATCAACGCCCTCCAGGCCGTGGCCTCCATGCTGGTCCAACTCCAGGCGCGCATTGACGCCGAGGAGAAGATCATCTACAACGCCAACCACGACGAGCTGACGGGTCTGGCGAACCGTCGCGCGCTGGTGGCCGAGCTCAAGGCCCGGCTCGAGGCGCGTCGCGACACCGCGGTGATGGTGATCGACCTCGACCGTTTCAAGGTGATGAATGACTACCTCGGCCACCAGAGCGGGGACCGACTCCTCATCACGATGGCCGACCGCCTGCGTACGAGCGTGCGCGCCAACGACTTCGTCGCGCGTTTGGGCGGCGACGAGTTCGTCTTCCTCGTCGACAAGGCCAAGAGTGAGATGGAGGTGCTCGCGAGCGCCTACCGCATGCTCGACGTCATCGCCGAGCCCGTGGAGATCAGCGGCCAGCGGATGAATCACACCGCGAGCATTGGCATCGCCCTGGCGAGCCGGGGCGCGAAGAACGGCCTCGAGCTGCTCGGTCGCGCCGACGTCGCGATGTACGCGGCCAAGGCCCGCGGTCGCAACCAGGCCGTGATCTTTGACACCGAGCTGGCCGACGCGGCCGACGAGCGTTCTCAGACCGAGCTGTTGTTGCGTGAGGCGATTGGCTCTGACGGCCTGCGTCTGCACTTTCAGCCCGAGGTGGACCTGCGCACCGGGCGTCTGCTTGCCGTGGAGTCCCTGGTGCGCTGGCAGCACCCCACGCGGGGATTGCTCGCGGCGTCGGACTTCATCACCGTGGCCGAGGAGACGGGACTGGTCACCAACATCGGCCGCTGGGTCTTCGCCGAGGCCTGTCGCCAGCTCGGCGCGTGGCGCCGCGACTACCCGCAGTTGAACTTCATTGTGCGCGTGAACATGTCGCCGGCCGACTTCAAGGTGGGTGACCTCGTGGAGTACGTGTCCGAGCAACTGCGCGCCAACGACGTGCCCGGGGATCGTCTGTGCATCGAGATCACCGAGTACGCCGTGATGGACGACTCGGACAAGACCGCCGAGGTGCTGAGGGGCTTCCAAGAGCTCGGCGTCGAGATCGCTCTCGACGACTTCGGTACGGGCTTTGGCTCGATGACCGAACTGAAGAACCTGCCGGTCGACCTGTTGAAGCTCGACATGAGCTTCGTGCGCGGGATCAACTCCGACCCCTTTGACCGGGCCATCGTCGAGTCCATCATTCGCCTGGGCACCGCACTCAACCTGGAGATCATTGCCGAGGGCATCGAGTCGAGCCGCGTCGTGGACAAGCTGCTCGAACTGGGCTGTCACCGGGGACAGGGCTATCTCATCTCTGTGCCGGTGGCGCCGCGCGACCTCGTCGCGCTGCTTCAGGCCGGCTCCGCGTCCGAAGCGGTGCTGCGCACCGGCGACGTGACGCAGCAATACGCCGACGCGTCATGACCACCACCTCGGCCGAGCCTCGTCAGGGCAACTACGAGCCGTGGCTCTTTGAGACGATGACCAACGAGCTCGAGTCGAGCGAGCTCGGGGTGGGCTTCATCTACACGCTGCTCGAGCGCGTCGCCGAGCGACACCACCTCGATGACGTCATCGTCGTGTTGAACCACGAGTCCATTGGCACCCAGGCCTTTCGCCTCGGTCGCGCCAGCCTGCAGTCCTCGCGCATCTCGCGCGTCGACGGCGACCCCGGCCTGTACTGCTGGCCCGACGTGGTGCCGGCCTTTGAGTGCGACGCCATTCGCACGGCCTGTCAGTTGGCGCTCTCGCTGCACGTGGCGCGCTTTTCCGCCGACCATGACCCGCTGACCAACGTGTGCAACCGGCGAAGCTTTGACACCGCCCTGCAGACCGCGGCGTCGCGCAGCGCGCGCTACGGCTGGGCGTTCTCACTGGTCGTCATCGACCTCAATGACTTCAAGGCGATCAACGACCGCGCCGGACACGAGTTCGGCGACTACGTATTGCGTCAGTTTGGCTTTGCGCTGCGCCACGCGCTGCGTCACGGCGACACCGCCGCGCGACTGGGCGGCGACGAGTTCGCGGTGATCTTGTCCAACGCCGAGGGTCCCGAGGCCGTGGGCTTCGTCGATCGACTGCGCACGCACTTAAAGGCCACCGGCGACCTCGTGGACTTCACGATCGGCGCCGCGACGTCACCGCGCGACTCGACCGATCCGGCAGAATTGGTGCGCATCGCGGACGCGAGACTCTACGAGCGAAAGGGCATTCGAATCTCATGATGTCGACGACCGAAGAGGATTTCGAACTCGAGCTGCGCAGCCTGCCGGGCGTGTTGAACGTGGCGCTCGAGCGCAACGACGACGACGGCGTGGGTGGCGTGACGCTGCTCGTCTACGGACCCAACGCGCGCGACACCGAGACGGTGGCCCAGCAGATCGCCACGTTGTACTTCCCCGAGGCGCGCATCATCGTCGAGAGCGCCAACGAGGAATTGAAGCCCGTCGTCGTGGGCGGCGTGCGCGTCGTCCTCGAGCGCGCCGAGTTCGATCCCCACAGCGGCGGGTGCGAGGTCGAGTTGTCCCTCGCCGGACGCCACGCGTTCGCCCGCACGGGCAGTGGTCCGCTGATCGGCGGCGCCGAGGCGACCCTGGCGGCGCTGGGTGATCTGGGCTTTGACATTCCCTTCACGTTGCTGTCGGTGACCAACGTGACCGCTCTGCGCAGCTGGCCCGTCATCGTGGCGCTGCGCTCGCGCGAGAGCGGCGAGGATCGCTTCGGCGTCGCCCAGGCCGACGAGGACGTCCTCGCGGCGGCCAAGGCGACCCTCGACGCGCTCAATCGCTTCGCCGCGACGCGCGAGTCCTAGCACGAGCGCGACGCGAGGCGCCCCCGCGAGCGGCAGATTCATTGCGAGAAGACGCTCGCGCCGCTACGCTGACCAACGTCGACATGACGAGGAGGGGCGTGGGCGACGCTGACATGACGCTGGGTGCGTGGTCACTCAAGGACGTCCTCGAGCACATCGGATTCCTCGAGAACTCCCTCGTCGCCTTCATCCTCACCGACGCCGCGGGGACCGTCATCGACTGCAACCCGCGCGTGCGCGACATCTTCGGGGTGTCGCGAGAGGACCTGCTCGGATCGGTCCTCTTCGACGACGAGTGGCGGGTCAGTGACGAGGCCGGTTCGCCACTCGCCCCCCTCGAACAGCCTCACCGAGTGGCTCTGGTGACGGGCGAGGCGCGCCAGAGCGTGGTGACGGGCTTCACGCTGCCCGACGGGCGGCGTCGCTGGCTCTCGGTGAACGTCTATCCCGTGCGCGTCGAGGACACGGTGATCGGCGTCGTTACCTCCTACTTCGACCAGACGGACCGCGTGGTGCGCGACGCCACGATGTCCATGGTCTCTGAGGTCAGCCGCTACGTGTCGTTCGCCACCGACGAGGCCGACGCGCAGCGCCACCTCTGCCGCTACCTCGTGGACGAGGCGGGCTACGCGCTCGCCTGGATCGCCCTGGCCCTGCCCGGTGAGGAGTACGAGGTCGAGTACGCCTTCGCCGCGGGCGAGACCGACTACCTCCAGGCGGGCATGGTGTCGTGGTCGGGCACGAAGGCCAACGGCCTCGGCCCGGCGGGCACGTGCCTGAGAACGGGACGGGTCCAGGTCGTGAGCGACCTCGTGAATCGGTCCCTCTACGCGCCGTGGCGCGAGCGCGCCCGCGAGTTCGGTCTGCGCTCCTCGGTGGCGATCCCCTTTCACCCCGGGGGCCAGCGGGCCTGTCTCAGCGTGTACTCGCGCCACGTCGACGCGTTTTCTCCTCCGGTGACCCACGCCCTCCAGGTGATGGCGCGCGAGGTCGAGTTCGGAATCACCCACATTCGCTCGATGAACCAGGTCGCCGGCGCCCTGGACGGCATCTTGGCCGCCCTCGCGCGCATCACCGAGGCGCGTGACCCCTACACCGCGGGACACCAGTCCAAGGTCGGCGGCCTCTCCGCGGCCATCGCCGCGCACATGGGCATCGACGCGCCGACGGTCGAGCTGATCCGCCAGGCCGGCGACGTCCACGACGTGGGCAAGACCGCGATCGCCTCGGAGATCCTCACTAAACCCGGTCGCCTCACCCCGCTCGAGTACCAGATGGTTCAGCGCCACGCCCGCTTCGGTTACGACATCCTCGCCGAGGCGAATCTCCCCTGGCCCATCGCCGACGTCGCTCTCCAACACCACGAGCGCATCAACGGCTCGGGCTACCCCCAGGGACTCGCGGCGAGCGAGATCATCTTGCCCGCGCGCATCGTGGCGGTGGCCGACGTCATCGAGGCGATGACCAACCACCGTCCCTACCGCAGTGAGCTCGGCCTCGAGCGGGCCCTCGACGAAGTGCACTCTCGGGCCGGCGAACTCTACGACACCGACGTGGTGAAGAACTGCGTGGCGATCTTCGAAGCGGGCTTCTCCTTTGCGAGTCCGCGACCGTTGGGCACCCTGGGCGACGGGTAGCCATCGACCCGCCCGTTATGGGCAGGTGTAAGAATGACCCCTGGGGCCGGTTGGTGAAAGTGGGGGTGTGACAAGTCTCGACGAGTGGTTTCCCGGGTGGCGGGCGTTCGCGGAGGCCATCTCTCACGGCGTCGTCGTCGTGGACCCCGCGGGCGTGATTCGCGGGGTCAACTCCTACGCGGCCGCCCTCTCGCGGAGATGCCCCGAGGACCTGGTGGGACTGCCGCTGGCGACCCTGCTCAAGGACACCCAGGTCGTCTCGCGCGCCCCTCGCGACGCGGCGCTGGCCGAGACCGCGCACGAGGGCGAGATCAGCCTCGTGCGCGCCGACGCGACGACTCTCACGGTCGACGTCGCGTGGTCGCCCCTGGTGCTCGGTGAGGAGACCTGGACGCTCGCCACCGTGCGAGACGTCAGCGCCACCCGCGACGCCGAGTCCGCCCACCGCGACCTAGAGCAGCGCTTTCGCCTGGCCTTTGAGAACTCGATGTCGCCGATCATCTTCACCGACCTCGACGACAACATCGTGGCGGCCAATGACGCCTTCTGCGCGATGGTGGGCTTTAGCCGCGAGGAGCTGATGGGAGGCGACTCGAAGCTCTTCACCTACTCCGAAGACGTGGGCATCACCGAAGACTCCCACCGCCAGACCCTCGAGGGTCGCGTGGAGCGGATGCGCTACGTCAAGCGCTATCGCCACAAGGACGGCCACGTCATCGTGGTGGAGGTGTCGCGCTCGCCCGCGCGCGACGCGCGCGGCAACATCCTCTACTACGTGATCAGCGAGCGCGACATCACCGAGGAGCGAGAACTCACGACCCAGCTTTCGCACCAGGCGCTGCACGACCCGCTCACGGGCCTCGCGAACCGGGCGCTCATCGAGGATCGGCTCAGCCAGGCCCGCTCACGAGTGATGCGCCAGGGCGGCAGCGGGGCGGTGCTGCTCGTGGACCTCGACGACTTCAAGGGCGTGAACGACACCCACGGCCACCTGGTGGGCGACCAACTCCTCGTCGAGGTCGCTCAGCGGCTCGAGGCGGTCACGCGCGACTCGGACACGCTGTGTCGTTTTGGTGGCGACGAGTTCCTCTACCTCGCCGAGGGTCTGCACAGCCAGGTCGAAGCCGAGCAGATCGCGACGCGCCTCATCGACGCGTTGCGCGAACCCTTCGCGATCGCCGGCGACGTCATCGAACAGCGCGCCAGCGTGGGTGTCGTCGTGTGGAACGCGGACTCACCCGACAGCGAGCAGGTGGTCGAGGAGGCCGACGTCGCGCTCTACGAGGCCAAACGCCACGGTAAGAGCCGCCACGTCATCTTCTCGCCCTC
>JAJXTB010000088.1 GCA_021784205.1 Actinomycetes bacterium | reverse complement strand
CGACCTCAAAGACGGCGTCGGCGTCGTTGCCGTCCACGATGATCGACTCGAGCCCGTAGGCGCTCGCGCGATCGGCCGCCGGGTTGGCAACGGCCGTCACCTCGCTCGTGCGCGTGTACTCCATCCAGAGGTTGTTCTCGCAGACGAAGACGACCGGCAGGTCCCAGATGACGGCGAAGTTGAGCGCTTCGTGGAAGGCGCCGATGTTGGTGGTGCCGTCACCGAAGAAGGCCACCGCGACCTGGTCGGTCCCACGGTACTTGGCGCTCCAGGCGGCGCCGCAGGCGATCGGCAGGTGCGCCCCGATGATCGCGTAGCTGCCCATCATGCCGTGCTCGACGCTGGTCAGGTGCATCGATCCGCCCTTGCCGGCCATCAGGCCGTTGGCGCGCCCGAGCAGCTCAGCCAGCACCGGGGTCATGGGAACGCCGCGCGCCAGGGTGTGGTTGTGCCCGCGATAGGTGGCAAACGTCCAGTCGCCGGGCTTCATGGCCGCGGCGACGCCGGCGGCGATGGCCTCCTGGCCGAGGCCGAGGTGGCTGGTGCCCTTCACGAGGTTCTCCAAGAACAGGTCGTAGGCGCGCTGCTCGAAGAGGCGCAGCTCGTACTGCGTGCGATAGAGCGCGATCTTGGCGCTGACATCGAGGGCGGTCGTCGTCATTCTCTCTCCTAGTACTTGTTCGCGATCATGAGCTCTTGGGCGGGGAACTTGGTCAGGATCGCCGGACCGTTCTCGGTGACGACGATCTCCTCCTCGATTCGCGCGGCCGAGACGCCGTCGCTCGCCGGGCAGTAGGTCTCCAGGGCGAAGACCATGCCGACCTTCAGCTCGATGGGGTCCTTCAGAGAGTTCAATCGGCTGATCACCGGGCGCTCGTGCAGCCCGAGCCCCAGACCATGTCCGAACTGCAGGCCGAAGGCCGCCATCTCGTCAGCGAAGCCGAACTCGGTCGCCGCGGGCCAGGCGCGCGCGATCTCGTCGGTGCCGACGCCCGGGGCCACCAGGTCGATGGCCTTGTCCATCCACTCGCGCGCCTGGGTGTAGGCGTCGTGTTGGACCGGCGTCGCGCTGCCCACCGACATCGTGCGGTAGTAGCAGGTTCGGTACCCGTTGTAGGAGTGGATGATGTCAAAGAAGGCTTGATCACCGGGTCGGATGATGCGGTCGGTGAAGTTGTGCGGGTGCGGGTTGCAGCGCTCGCCCGAGACCGAGTTGATCGCCTCGACCTGATCCGAGCCCATCTCGTAGAGCCGCTTGTTGGCGAGCGCCACGATCTCGTTCTCGCGCACCCCGGGCTTTAAGGCCTCGAAGATGTCCTGGTAGACGCCGTCGACCATGGCCGCGGCCTGGCTGAGGAGCATCAGCTCGTCCTGGTTCTTGATCACGCGCGCGTCGAGCATCGTCTGCTGGGCGTCGCGCACCTCGACGCCAGCCTTTTGCATCTCGAAGAGGAAGGGCAGCTCGATGATGTCGATGCCGATCGGCTGGTCGTAGACGCCGGCGTCCTTTAAGAGCCCCACGATCTCGACGACGGCCGACTCGAAGAGTCCGGCGCGCGGCGCGATCGCCCCGCGCAGCCCGAGCATCCCGGCGCGGCAGTTGTCGGGCTCGAGCCAGGGCGCGAAGAGCTTGTGATGTCGCGCGGCCGAGCCGAAGTCCCAGACGATCGGCTCGCCGCCGCGCGTGAGAAGGCAGTAGCGCGTCATCTTGTCGCCCAGGGCGCCGCCCACCCAGGTGCCCGAGACGTAGCGGATGTTGTAGAAGTCGAAGAGCAAGAGGGCCCCGAACTCGCTGGCCTCGAGGGCCGCGCGCGCTCGGGCGAGCCGGTAGTCGCGCAGGCGCTCAAAGTTCACCCGCGTCTCGAAGTCCACGCCCATGTGTCCGGGCGTGTTCATCACCGGTCCGAAGCCCTCGCGCATCTCAGCCTCCCAGGCCGTCGTCGACGACGACGTTCTCCGATTCGAGGGTAACGCCCGAAGCACGCGCCGCCTCCAACAGCAGCACCGCGAAGTCCTGATTCTCGTATCCCGCGCCGATCGTGGCCTTGACCAGCTCGGTGACGAGCGCTGAGACCGGCATGGAGACGTCGTGCTCGTAGGCCGCGTGCATGCCGAGGTCGAAGTCCTTGCGCAGCAGCGTCGGCGTGAAGGTTGGCGTGAAGTCGAGGTTCACGAAGGCCGGCGACTTGTAGCGGGTGAACATCGAGCCCATCACCGAGTCGTTCAAGAACGCGAGCCAGGCGTTGCGCTCGATGCCGCCCTTCTCGGCGAGCACCGTGATCTCAGCCATCGCCTGGGTGACGATGCCGAGCATCATGTTGTGACAGATCTTGACCAGGCGCGCACCTTCGCCCTCGCCCACGTAGGTCGCGCCGGTGCCGAGCTCGGCGAAGTAGGGGGCGACCTCCTCATAGGCCGCGCGCGGACCCGAGACGGCCATCGTCAGGCGGCCCGAGGCGACGACCTTAGGGTTGCCGCTCACGGGAGCCGCGAGGAACGAGACGCCGCGCGCGGCGCAGGCCGCGCGCACCCCCGCCGAGGTCTCGGTCGATACCGTGGAGCAGTCCACGACGATGCGCGGCACCGACTCGCCGCTCAGCACCCCGTCGGGGCCGGTGACGACCTCTTCTAAGTCCGCGTTGGCCGAGACCATCACGAAGACGATGTCGCTCGTCGCCAGGTCCACCGGCCGCTCGACGACCGTCGCGCCCAGGGCGCCGAGCACCTCGGCCTTGGCGCGGGTGCGATTGGTGACCGAGAGGTCGACGCCGGCGGCGACCAGGCGCCGCGCCATGGCGGTGCCCATCCGGCCACAGCCGATCCATCCGACGTGCACAGTGCCGGTCATGCCTGTCCCTTCTCGCTCGCCGCGTGGCTCGCCTCTTCGAGCGAACCACCGAGGTAGAGCGCGCCGATCTCCGGATTGTTCAAGACCTCGCTGCCCGTGCCCGAGAGGCGCACGCGCCCGTTCTCCAAGACCACGCCGTGCTGGCTCAGCTTGAGTGCCTGTCGGGCGTTCTGCTCGACGAGCAAGACGGTGCGCCCGGCCTCGTTCATCATCTTGATCGTCGCGAACATCACGCGCAGCGTCTTGGGGTCGAGTCCCATCGAGGGCTCGTCCAGCACGACCAGGTCGGGTTCGAGCATCAGGCAGCGCGCGAACTCGACGAGCCGCTGCTGGCCACCCGAGAGGGCGCCGGCCTTGTCCTTGGCGCGCTCGGCCACGATCGGAAACATCGTGCGGATGCGCTCGAGGCGTGTCGCGATGACCTTCTTGTCGCGCTCTAGGAACGCGCCGAGCTCGACGTTCTGCTCGACGGTCATCTCGCGAAAGAGGCTGTGGTTCTGGGGGACCTGGACGATGCCCATCTTCAAGATCTCGCGCGGGCTCTTGCCCACGAGGTTCTCGCCCTTGAACCAGATCTCGCCCAGGCGCGGCTTGACCAGTCCGCTCACGGTCTTTAGCAGCGTCGACTTGCCCGAGCCGTTGGGCCCGACGATGCAGGTCACGCCGCCCTGGGCGACACTGAAGTCGACGCCCTTCAACACGTCGCCGCCGCCGTAGCCGGCGACTACTCCCTTGAAGTCAACGAAGGGGGTCTCAGGCACTGGCCACCGCCTCACGCAGGTCGTCCTCGCCGTCGTCGCCGCCGCCGAGGTAGGCGTCGAGCACCAGCGGGTTCGCACGAACCTCGGCCGGGGTGCCCGTCACCAGGTTCGAGCCCTGGTGCATGACGGTCACCGAGTCGCACAGGCTCATCACGAACTCCATGTTGTGCTCGACGATCAGGAAGGTCTTGCCGGCCTTGTTGAGGGTGCGGATCTTCTCGGCGATCCCGTTGATCAGGGTCAGGTTGACCCCGCCGGCGGGCTCGTCGAGCAGGATCACGTCCGGGTCGGCCACCAGCACGTAGGCGAGCTCGAGGAGCTTGCGCTGGCCGTAGGAGAGGGCGCCCGCCTGCAGGTCGGCGAGCTTGGCGATGCCCACGAAGTCGAGCAGCTCCATCGCGTTGTCGACCTCGGTCTTGGAGGACTTCGAGCGCAGCAGTCCTCGCAGCCAGCTCTCGTCGTGCTGGGTGGCAATGAGCATGTTCTCGAGCACGCTGATGCGCGAGAAGATCCGCGTCAGCTGGAACGTACGGCCCACCCCGAGGGAGAAGACCACGTCGGGGCGCGCGTTGGTGATGTCCTGTCCGTTGAAGGTGATGGTCCCGGCGTCGGGCTTGACGTAGCCGGTGATCACGTTGAAGAGGGTGGTCTTGCCCGAGCCGTTGGGTCCGATCAGACCGGTGATCGAGCCTTTTTCCACCTCGAGGTTGCACAGTGAGAGCGCCTGGAGGCCGCCGAAGGCCCGCGAGACGCCGGAGGCGCTGAGGAGAGTCGTCATCGCGCACCTCCCAGGGCCACGTCGGGGCTGGCGGCGTCATTCGCCGCGACGGCGGCACGCTCGCGCTCGACGCGCTTCGTGATGCGGTCGCGCAAGTAGACAACGATTCCCTGGGGCATGAAGATGATCACGATGAGAAAGAGCGCGCCGAAGAGGATCAGATAGAGCGACCCGTTGGAGAAGGTCACCGTGAGGTACTGCTGGCTGGCCTCGAGGATCAACGCGCCCAGCAGGGGCCCGGTCAGCGTGCCGAGACCGCCCAGGAAGGTCATCAGCGCGATGCTGACGTCGAACATCGGGTCGAAGACGAACTGCGGGTAGATCTGGCCGACGAACATCGCGTAGAGCGCCCCGGCCATGCCCACCGTGAAGGCCGACATCGTAAATCCGGTGATCTTGACCGCGCTCACCTTCACCCCGAGTCCCAGCGCGCGGTCCTCGTCGTCGCGAATCGCGAGCAGCTGCAGGCCGAATCGCGAACGCCGAACGACAATTGAGAGCAGCGTGGCGAAGACCACGAGGATCAGGCCGACGTAGTAGAAGGGCGTGTTGTAGTTCTGGAATCCCCAGGTGATGAAGGGCAGGTTCAGCCCCGACGTGCCGCCGGTGAAGCCGAAGTTGATCGCCGCCAACTGGAAGATGAAGAACACCGCGATCGTGATCACCACGAACGTGTGACGCCGCACGCGCAACGCGATCCAGCCGATCGGCGCGGCGAAGGCCATCGCGACCAGTCCGCCGACCGGAACCAGCCAGAACTGGCCCGATCCGGCGGCCATGTGCAGGTGAATCGAGAGCAAGGCCATCGTGTAGGCGCCCGAGCCGTAGAAGACGGCCGAGCCCAGGGCGATGTAGCCCGAGTATCCCGAGAACATGTTCCACGACGTCGCGCACGCCATGTAGATGACGGTGAACACTGCGATAGTCGTGTAGAGCGGGTTGGTCACCACGATCGGGAACAGGGCGAAGACGGCGGCGGCCAGCACCCACCAGAGGTTCTTCTTCTGGAGCATCAGGCGACCCTCGCAGACAGCTTGCCGAAGAGACCCTGCGGACGAAAGAGCAGCACGATCACGAGCACGACAAAGTAGGACATCGAGCTCCACACGGGCGACCAGAGGACGCCCACCATGTCGCCGATGAAGACCATGCCGACACCGGCGAGCATGGCGCCGCCGAGGCTGCCCATCCCGCCGAGCACGATGATCGTGAGCAAGCGCGAGATGAGGTCGTAACTCGAAGAGGCGTTGAAGGAGTTCGTCGCCCCGTAGACCATCCCGCCGGCCGCGGTGATGGCCACGCCGATGCCGAAGGTGATGGTCGACACGCGCCGCACGTCGATGCCGACCAGAGCCGCGGAGGTCTGGTCGGCAAGCGACGCGCGAACGCTCACCCCGAATCGGGTGCGATACAGCATGATGTACAGCGAACTCAGTAGCACTGCGGCCAGGATGAATCCGGCGACGTAGATGTAGCCGAAGTGGATTGAACCGATGGCGAAGGACTTCGCCACGTACCATCCGTGGAGCTGGACGTCATTGACCGAGAAGACCATGTTGAGCGTCCCCTCGATCAGCAGCGACACCGCGTAGGTGACCAGGATCGACATCGCCGTCTTCTCGGGGCCCTTTAGGCGCCCGATGAAGGCCCGCTCGATCACGACCCCGACGATGAACATCAGCGGGATCGTGATCAGCAGGCCGACGAAGAGGTCGATGCCCCAGTGCACCTGCAGCGCGTAGCTCAGGTAGGCGCCGAGGATCACGAGGATCCCCTGGGCCAGGTTGATGATGTCCATGACGCCGAAGATCAGGGTGAGACCCGTGGCCATCAGGGCGTAGACCGCCCCGGTGAGGATGCCATCCTTCGCGGCGCTGAGCAGTGCGACCGAGTTCAAGGTTTACTTACCCCACGCCGGCTTCGGGAACAGGACCTTGACCGAGTTCGGGTCGCCCACCGGGTTGACCTGGACGAACTTGTTGCCCTGCCACTGGAAGGTGAAGGCCGTCGGCGTGGTGTTCATGCCCAGGGCGTTGAAGTGCACCGGACCCTGCACCGACTGCAGCGTGACGCCCGAGTGCAGGTACTTGATGATCTTCTGGTTGTCGAAGCCGTGCGTGGCCTTGACCGCCTGGGCGATGACCTCACCGACCGAGTACGCCTCGGCGACATCGCTCGAGACTCCCGCGGCCGTTCCGCCGTAGAGCTTCACGTACTCGGCGACCATCTTCTTGCTCAACGGGTTCGCCGAGCCGCCGTACCACGCGTTGGGCACCATCATGCCGTTCGCGTTCTTCGCGCCCACGGCCTTGATGAAGGTCGAGCCCTGGTCGGGTCCACCGGTGGCGATGAACACCTTGGGGCTGAAGCCCGACTGCTCGAAGGCCTGCATGAACGACGACACCGTCGGCACGTCGACCGAGCCGAGGACGACGACCTGCGGCTTGGCGGCCGCGACCGCGTCGGCGATCGGCGTGTAGTCGGTCACCTCAGCCGGGAACACGTGGTTGTACACGCTCTTGATGTGGGCCTTGGTCAGAGTTCCCTCGATCGTCGTGACCTGGGGCTCCGTGAAGGGGTCGTTCGAGGTCACGTAGGCGACCGTCTTGGGACGCTGGTTCGCCGGCAGCGAGGAGATCCACTTCGAGAAGGGCACCAGGTCGTTGGCGACGGGTAGCGAGACATCGAAGATGTTGTGCAGTCCCTGCTGGAAGACCGACGGCGCACCGCCGGCACCTTCGACGAGCGCGTAACCGTAGCGAGCGACCGCCTTGGCGGCCGGCAGTGATAGCAGCGACGAGAACGGCCCGAACGTCAGATTCACGTGCTTCACCGAGATGAGCTGCTGGTAGTTCGTCACCACCTGGGTCGGGCTCGAGGCGTCCGAGACGATGTCGAGGACGACCTTGTGGCCGAGCAGACCGCCGGTCTTGTTGACGTCGGCCGCCCACAACTTGTAGCCCTGCTGAAAGGCGAGGCCGTCAGCCGAGAAGTCACCCGAGAGCGACAGCGAGATGCCGATCTTGACGGGCTGACCCTTGGCGATGGATCCACTGGATGCGCCGCTGACCGAGGCCACCGACACCAGCGAGGCCGCCGCGACCGACGACACTGCGAGCGTGCGAAATAACTTCGCCCTTTTATTCATGTATTCCCCCCTGCGTTGGTTCGTCCCCGGGCATCCCCCTACGGCTTTCCCCAGGACCGATCACTCGGTGAGTGATTGCGCAACCATAACGATGTGAACGGGGGTCGTCAATCGCAGGAGGGTGAAATTAGTTCGCTCAGCGTGAAAAGAATTAACGAAGCTCGCCCTGGCCCTCGAGTGAAATCCTCCGATACCATGAACAATTACTCAAGGCCAAGGGGGGCTATGTCCGACGCGCTACTCGAAGCGGCGGTCGCCAACTGGGCGCCGCGCTTCACCGCCAACGGCGTAGACCCCAGCGACTACGCCCGAATCACGAACCCCCTCACCCGCTGGGACGACTGGTGCCGGGCGTGGTCCGACGGGGCCGACGTGCACCTCGCCCTCGGCGAGGAGGCCCTCGCACAGGGCCGCCTCCTCTCGGCCGGCGAGGCGCTCTCGCGCGCGGCGCTCTACTACCACTTCGGCCAGTTCCTCTTCGACCACCAGCCCGACGAGCGCGCGGTTGCGCACGACAAGGCGGTGTCCGCCCTCAACGCCGCGCTTTCCCACCTCGCTCCAGCGGGTCGGCGCCTCGAAGTGCCCTTCGAGGCGACGACCCTGGCGGGGATCCTGCGCAGCCCGAACCCCGCGCATCCCTCGCCCACGGTCGTCCTGATCGCCGGGCTTGACTCGACCAAGGAGGAGTTCCGCGAAGTCGAACGGTCCTTCTTGGATCGCGGGCTGGCCACCTTCGCCTTCGACGGCCCGGGCCAGGGCGAAGCCGGCGACCTCGCGATCCGCGCCGACTGGGAGAACGTCGCCGCGGCCGTGCTGGCAACCCTCGCCGAGCAACCCGAGGTCGACGCCGCGCGCGTGGGTGTCTGGGGGGTCAGCCTCGGCGGCTACTACGCGGCGCGCATCGCCAGCGCTGATCTAGGGGTCGCCGCGACGGCGTGCCTGACCGGTCCCTATGACTTCTCGACCTCGTGGGCCGAGCTCAACCCGCTGACCCGCGCGGCGTTCGTAGCGCGCAGCCACAGCGCCACCGACGACGAGGCCCGCGACGTTGCCGCCTCGCTGTCACTCGCCGGACGGGCCGACACCATCACCGCGCCCCTGCTCGTCATCGCCGCCAAGCGCGACCGCCTGATCTCCTGGCACGACGCGCAGCGCCTCGCGAGTGAAGCGCGCGGCGAGACCACCTTGGTGGTGCTCGAAGAGGGCAACCACGGCGGCGCCAACGTCTCCTACCGCCACCGTCCGCTGACCGCGGACTGGATGGCCCAACAACTGGGAGCGCTAGTGCGCACACGAAAGAGGACGAAGAGTGCCTAAGGTCACCATGCCCCAGCTCGGCGAGACCGTCGCCGACGGCACCGTCACTAAGTGGTTCAAGAAGGTCGGCGACCTCGTGGCCAAGGGCGACACGCTCTTCGAGGTCTCCACCGACAAGGTCGACACCGAGATCCCCTCGCAGTTCGACGGCGTGCTCTCGTCCATCCTCGTCAAAGAGGGCGAGACCGTCGACGTCGGCACGGTGCTCGCCGTCATCGGCGACGACGAAGCCGCGCCGGCGAGCTCGTCGGCGCCCGCAGAAGCGTCTGCGGAAGCGCCTGCGCCGGCGC
The DNA here is from genome assembly GCA_021784205.1 of Actinomycetes bacterium. The sequence continues at coordinate 2,739 of JAJXTB010000088.1, read as the reverse complement.
GAACCGGTGGCCCCGCGCGCGATCGCTCCACGGGCGACACTCCTCTCTCACCGGTCGTGCGCCGCCTGCTCGCCGAGCACGGGCTCGACGCGCACGACGTTGCGCCAACGGGCCCCCAGGGACGTCTCACCCGTGACGATGTGCTCGCCCACGTCGCGGCCAGCGCGGCCGCGGCCGGGGCGACCGCGGCCGACGCGCCCGAAGGTGCGTTCGACGCGCTCTCGCCGGTCGTGCGCAAGCTCCTGCGCGAGAACAACCTGCGCGCGAGCGACGTCGTCGGCACCGGCCCCCAGGGGAGGATCACCCGCAAGGACGTCGAGGCCGCGATCGCAGCAGCGCCCGCGCGCGGCGGCGACGAGGTGATCCCCTTCACCAAGATCCGCCGACTCACCGCCGAGCACATGGTCCGCTCCAAGGCCACCAGCGCGCACACCTTGATGGCCCGCGAGATCGACTACGAGCGCGTGGACGCGCTGCGCCGGCGCGTCGGGGCCGCATTCAAAGAGGCCGAGGGCTTCTCGCTGACCTACCTGCCCTTTAACGCGCTCGCGGTGATCGAGGCGCTGCGCGAGTTCCCCCACCTCAACGCCTCGGTGGGTGACGACGAGCTCGTGGTGCACCACGACATCAACCTGGGGATCGCCGTCGACGTGGAGGGCACCGGGCTCATCGTGCCGGTCGTGCGCGATGCGCCGACCAAGGGCCTGGTCGAGATGGCGAGGTCAGTGCGCGACCTGGCGACGAGGGCCCGCACTAAGAAGCTGACCGTGGACGACACGGCCAACGGCACGTTCACGATCACCAACCCCGGGCCCTACGGCACGCTGCTGACCGGCGCGATCATCAATCAGCCCCAGGTCGCGATCCTCTCGACCGACGGGGTGACGCGCAAGCCGGTCGTCGTAACCGACGCGGCCGGTGGCGAGTCGATCGCCATCCACTCGGTGGGCCTCGTGGCACTCACCTTCGATCACCGGGTGATCGACGGGGCCTACGCCGCGCGCTTCCTCGCGCGACTGGCCGAGATACTCGCGAACCGTGACTGGGCCAGCGAACTGAGCACCGTTTCGAAACCGCAGTAATCTCGCGGTGTGACGCGCGACAAGATCCTCGAGGCGGCCGCCCACGAGATCGAACGCCACGGGCTGACCCAGTTCCGGGTCAAGCGCGTCGCCATGGAGGCCGGCATCTCGGTCGCCCTGCTCTATAGCTACTTCGAGGACCGCGAGGGCCTCATCGCAGCCACCATCGTGCACCGCTACCGCCAGGTGCTGGTGGGCAACGCCGAGACCTTCACCACGCCACTGCGCGAGGTCGAGACCACCGACGACCTGCGCGCCGCGCTCTCGCAGATGATCTACGACGCCCAGACGCCCGAGCGCACCGAGGGCCGGCTGCTACGCATCGAGTCAATGTCCTTCGCCCAGCACAACCAGGCCGCTTCGGCCGGGATCCTCGCGGCCAAGGAGGAGGCGGGTGAGCTCATCGTGCACTGGGTCACCCCGCTCGAGGCCAAGGGACTGCTCGCCGAGGGCGTCACCGCGATCGCCTTCGCGCGCGTGTGGTACGCGCTGTTCTTCGGCCAGATCGCCCTCCAGGGCGAGCAGAACCTGGCGATCACCAACGAGGACTGGCTGCGCGCGCTGCACGTGATCGCCTACTCGATGGTCGCCGCCTGAACCGAGCGCTGCGCGGGCGAAAGCTCCACCATCCAGGTGAGCAGCGCCACGGCGAATCCCACCTGATAGATCACCTCTCCGGCCAGCATGTAGGGAAAGTGCCAGTCCGGCAGGGAGAAGGCTGCGAGCAGACCCCCGGCGAGCTGGACCGAGAAGGCGCTCCAGGTCACCAGTCGTGACGCGCGTCGCACGAGGGCGATGGTGATCGCCCCCTGGACGAGGGCCATCGCGACGCCGGCCGTCATGTGGGTCCAATTGAGGAACGTCCCCTGATTAAAGGGCGTCGCGATCACGACGAAGAGCCCCAGGGCGACCGCGCGCACGCCGACGACGATGAGAGCCGGCGCGCCGAGGCTGGCGTAGTGACCGGCGGCGCGCCAGAGCCCCCCGGCGGCCACCACGAAGGCGAGCGCCAAGAGGAGGATCGTGCGGTGATAGACGCCGTAGAAAGAGATGCCCTCGCTCCGGGCGAGCTCGGAGTGGTCGATGCCCACGCACCAGGCCAGGAGCATAAAAAAGATCGCCTGGGTACCGGCCAGGCTATAGAGATACCCGTGGGCGCGCGTGGATATCTCCACGCTTCGAAAACTAGTGCGTGAAGCGCTCTCGCGAGGTCGCCAGCTCGGCGAGCGCGGCGTCGCGCCCGACCCAGTTCTCGACCTTCATCCACTTGCCCTCGTCGAGGTCCTTGTAGACGGTGAAGAAGTGCGCGATGCGGTCCAGCTCGGCCTTGGGCACGTCGGCGATGTCGGTGGCGTCCTTCCAGGCCGGGTCGTAGGCGGGCACCGCGAGGAGTTTCGCGTCCTCGCCCTTCTCGTCGGTCATCAGGCACATGCCGAGGATCTTGGCCTTGATCAGACAGCCCGGGAACGTGGGGTACGCGGTCAGGACCAGCGCGTCGAGCGGGTCGCCGTCACCGCCCAGGGTGTCGGGGATGAAGCCGTACTCGGCCGGATAGCCCATCGAGACCACCAGGTGGCGATCGAGGAAGATCATGTGGTTCTCGTGGTCGTACTCGTACTTGTTCTGGCTGCCCCGCGGGATCTCCACGATGATGTTG
>JAJXTB010000087.1 GCA_021784205.1 Actinomycetes bacterium | reverse complement strand
CCAGGTGCGAGCCGTCAGGAAAGATGATCGTGGGGATGATCCGGCTCCCGCCGTTCAGCGCCTCGACACGCTCGACGTACTCGGGGTGCGTCTCGAGGTCGATCCACTCGTAGGCGACGCGCTGCTCGCCGAGGAACGCCTTCGCGCTGCGACAGTCGGGGCACCAGTTCGCACCGATGACGGTCAGTGGCGTCGCGGGTTGAGTGGTCATGACTTCTCCTGGGACGAGGTAGACACACTATACCGGTCTGTCTAGTACTCTGTGACCGTGACCCGATCGAGCGCCCGCGCCAAACTCCTTGACGCCGCGGCGACGCTTTTCTACCGCGACGGGATCACCGCGACCGGGATCGACCGCGTCATCGCCCACGCCGGCGTGGCCAAGGCCAGCCTCTACAACAACTTCGCGGGTAAGGACGAACTCGTCGCGGCGTATCTCAGCGTGAGGCTCGAACGATTCGACCAGACGCTGGCGACGCTCATGGAGATTGCCGATCCGCTCGCGCGCATCGACGCGTTCTTCGACCGACTCGAAGCCAACGCGGCCAGCGGCCAGTTCGGCGGCTGTCCATTCAGTCGAGCCGCCGTCGAGGTCAACCCGGACTCACCCGCTCACCGCGTCATCGTCGAGTTCTATCGCCGCCTCGGGTCATTCTTCGCACAAACCTTGGGGGTCGACATCGAAGACGCTGCCGTCAAACAACTCATCGTGTGTTACAACGGTGCGATGTCGTCCGCCAGTGTGCTGAAAGACCCCTCGCTCGTCCGTGCCGCGCACGACCTCGTTCGAGCGTCGACGATGCGACACTGAAATAGGATCCGACGTGTTACCCATCCCCCAGTAGCCCAACACGAAGGCCCGGAATGACCGAAGCACCGAGCAACGAACCGAACCCGGCATTCATCGGCACCATCTCGTCGGTCGTGGCACTCGTTCGCGATGAGAACGAACGAATTCTGTTGGCGTCGTTTTCAGAGAATGGCCCGTGGTCGTGCATTGGTGGTCGCGTGGTCGACGGTCAGGACCTTTCGAGCGCCGCGGCGAAGTTCGCTCGGATCGACTGCGGTCTGACGGTCGAGGTTGGCGATGTCGTAGCTGTGCTCGCCGGCGACCAGTATCGGGTGCTCTACGAGTGGGGAGCCGACGTGAAGTGGGTGGCCACGGTATTTGACGCCCGCCTCGTCGCTCACGATGAGTCGGCGCCGATGCTCGTCAACTGGTTCAACGCGAACGAACTCGCCGGAATCGAATTGGATGCGTTCGCGGCTGTAGCGCTCGCCGATCTGGAGTTGTGGTAGGTCCAGGCCTGACCCGAGTATCGATGAACTCGCCAACTGGCACCGCCAACATCACGGTGACGTGGTCACCGTGAGGGCCCGGGAGATGACGCCGGCCACCTCGTTCCGGCTGAAGACCGCCGATCCCGACTTCAGGAATGAAACGAGGCACCGCCGGGCGATGGGAATGAACTCGTTTTGCGGATCTCGTTGACGCGACTCAGGTCGCCCGCGCGGTCGCACAGAACGGTGTCCCGCTTCTCCCACCGAGGTTGCGGTAGATGTCGCCCACTTACGCCTCGTTCGCAGACGTCGCGATCGGGGACCCGCGACGCTACGGGTCGGCGCGAGGCAGCGGGGTTGAATCGACACCGACGCGACGGGGCCACACCGTGGTTGCACCGACAACCCCCTGGCGCCGCCGTCACGCTACGCCACGTCCGCACCGCGTGTCGGCCGCGGCGATGCGCCCGTATCAGGCCCCCACCGTGGACGAGTCTCGGTGAGCCACCGGCTCGACAGCGCTATGCGGCGGGTCGTGGGGGAGGTGCACGCTGATGGCGGTGCCTTCGCCGACGCGACTTTCGATGTCAATTCGCCCGCCGTGGGCGCGAACGATCTCGTTGACAATCGTCAACCCGATACCCGAACCTCCCGTCACGCGACTCCGAGCGCGATCCGCGCGCCAAAACCGAGTGAACACCCGCGCGATGTCCTCCGCCGCGATGCCACAGCCGGTGTCGCGTACCGTGATCGTCACGTCCTCACGAGCGTCGCTGACGAACACCGAGACTCGACCACCACGGGGCGTGGCGTGGATGGCGTTGGACAGCAAGTTCAGTACCACCTGCTCGAGGCGCAGCGCGTCGCCGGTGAGGTACGCCGGTTCCGCGGTGGCGTCGAGTTCGACGCCGTGCTGCAGGGCGGTCACGCTGAGCCCCCGCGTCGCGGCGTGAACCACGTTGGCGACATCCACGAGGTCTCTGTCGAGGTCGAACGCGAGCTGCTGAGCGTCAGCCAGCCGGGCGAGGTCGTCGAGCAGGTGCGTGAGACGCAACGCTTCGCCGTGGACGACTTCGAGATTCTCCGCCGCCGGAAGCAGCCCGTCCTGCACCGCTTCGACCCGACTCAAAATCGCGTTCACCGGCGTTCGCAACTCGTGGGCGAGATCCCCCACGCTCTCCTTGCGAAGTTCCTCCTCCCACTGGAGCTTCTCCGCCAGCGTGTTCAGGGTGCGACCGACGGCGGCCGTCTCGGGAACGCGGTCGAGTTGCACGCGCGCGTCGAGGTCGCCCCGGGTGAGATGTTCGGCCACGTCGCGCACGTGACGCAAGGGCCGTGACAGGGTCTCAGAGAGGAGAAGAGACGTGACCAGCGCGACGAGCAACGCCACCGCGGCGGCCACGAGATGAAGTCGATTGAGCGAGTCGCCGAGTTGGACGTCGCCGGGAGTCAGTAGTAGTCCATTGGACGTCGCGACGCGAAGGACGCCGACGGGACGGCCGTCAACGATGATGGGACGGGTGACCGCGGTACCCGTGACCGGCTCGCCCCCTCGCACCGTCGACCCGTTGGTCAGGCTGATCGACACGCGCAGGCCCTCGAAACGCGCAATATCGGTGATCTCGGACTGCAGAACGATCATCGGATGTGGCGCCGTCGACAGGGTCCGCGAACTCAGGAACGCGAGGGACTGGGCCGTCGCCACGAGCCTCGAACGCGCGGCCTGCTCGAGTCGCGAATTGAGTCCCATGTTCCCGATGAGCGCCGCCAGGGCGACCGCGAACAGCGATATCGCGATGAGCGCGATCGTGAGACGAGAGCGAAGGCTCAGCCGCTTCACGACGCGCGCGCTGGTCGGGCCATACGATACCCGCTGCCGAATACCGTTTCGACGAACTCGGGGTGGCGCGCGTCCACTTCAATCTTCTTGCGAAGGTTCTTCACGTGAGCGTCAATTGTCCGCTCGTAGCCTTCATAGTCGTACCCTTGAACCCGGTTGATCAGTTCGAGCCTCGAATACACACGACCGGGGTATCGCGCGAGCACCTCCAGGAGTCGGTATTCGTTTCGCGTCAGATCCACGACCGATCCCCGCACGATTACCTCTCGCGTCAAGGAATTGATCACCAGATTGCCTCCACCGAGGCGCAGTTCGCTCACCAGGGGCGCGTCGACCCCGTTCGTTCGGCGAAGGATCGCGCGCACGCGGGCCACGAGCTCGCGTGGACTGAACGGCTTCACGAGGTAGTCGTCGGCCCCCAGGGCCAAGCCGTTGAGTCGATCGCTCTCCGAGGCCTTGGCCGTCAGGATCAGGATCGGGAGGTCCGACCTCCCGCGGATCTCCCGGGCGACGTCTTCGCCGGGCAGGTCGGGCAACATCAGATCCAAGACGACGAGATCGGGTCCAACGCGCTCGGCGAGCTCGATCCCCTCCTGGGCCGTCTCGGCGAGGGTGACCACGAACCCGTCTCGCTCAAGGTAGGCCCGACTCACTTCACGAACTGACGGGTCATCATCGATCACGATGACCCGAGGGCTGCGCTCTCGACTTCGCCTCATGCGCCAAGTCTGGATCCCGCGTGTGAAGATGATGTGTAGTCGACGCCATGGCGACGACATTCGGGACTTATGTCACTACTTAGCGACGCGGCGCGCAACTTCATCACTCTTTCATAAGTCCTTCGTACTATCGGGCGCATGTCCGAGCAACGTGACTCATACACCCTGTTCACCGCGACTGGCTGTCATTGGTGTGTACGCGCCCGCCAGATGCTGACGACCTTGGGCGTGACGTATCGAGAAGCTGATATCTACGGAGACGAGGCCGCGGTGCTCGCCGACCGGGGCGTCGTCTTCGCCTTCCCACCGGTCCTCGTCAACGGGTTGCGAGTGATCGCCTACGGCCGGTTCTCCGAGGGCCGTCTGCGCGAGGAGCTGGGTCGATGACGCTGCTGCTCGGGGGCTCGCTCGCCGCGGCGTTCGCCGCGGGCATGGTTGCGTTCTTCGCGCCGTGTTGCGCCGGGGTCATGTTGCCCGCCTACCTGGCGGCCATCGGTGGCGGCCGCAAACTTAAAGTCGCCCGCCTGAGTGCGCTCTACGTCGCGGGGGTCACGGTGGTGGTCCTGCCGATCACCATGGGCGCAGCGAGCATCGCGTCGACGATCACGCACTGGCACGCACAACTCTTCACCCTGGGTGGTTTGATGATGATCGGCGTGGCGGTTGCGCTGTGGCGCGGCTCGATGTTGTCGCTCAACGTGCCCCAGCCCCGAATGACCGGTTCACTGTGGTCCGTCTTCGGCCTCGGCGCATTTTCTGGCGCGTCGACCGCGTGCTGCGCCCCGGTGCTCGCGGGGGCGATCGCCCTCTCGGCGACGAGTGGAACCGTGACCGGCGGGCTGCTCCTCGGGGCGGCGTACGTCACGGGAATGATGGCGCCGCTCATCCCCATCGCGCTCGTCACGGGTCGATATCGGGGTCGGATTGGCGACAAGCCCGTCACGATCTCGTTCAAGAACCACCACAAGCGCATCGGCGTCATGCGCCTCGGCGGGGCGGTGATGTTCGCCGGCTTCGGGGTGCTCTTCATCGTCCTCGCGCTGATCGGTAAGTCGAACACGGCACCGGCGTACCAGCGCGCGATGGGTGACTGGGTGCGCGGGGTTTCCGCGCACCTCGACGCGGTGCCCAACGTCATCACCCTGCCGGTCTTGGTGACGGTGGCTGGGGCATTCGCGTGGTACGTCGTTCGAGGAAGGAAGATGCGTCATGACGCAGAGCAATCGGAACCATCGGACACCAACACGTCCCTCGACCCCGAAGGGGCCAACCAAACAACCGAGTCCTAACCCACCGTCGAGGGCGAGCGTCGCGCAGCGGGCGCGGCGCCAACGCGCTCGACGTCGTCGCGACACCCGACGTGCGGCCTGGATCGCCGGCACCGTCGCCCTCGTCGCGCTGAGTTTCGTCGTTCCGCGGCTGCTACACGCCGACGCGGTACCGACGCCGCGCGGACTACCCGCCGGTGTCGCGATCGGGACGGGACTGCCCGCCGGGTCGCGCGTGCCGGCGTTTTCCGCGCACAACCTCCTGACCGGGCGCGTCATCTCCTCAAACTCGGTCTTTGACCACAAGACGCTCCTCTTCTTTTCCGAGGGTGTCTCGTGCCAGGCCTGCTTGGAACAGATTCACAGCATTCAACAAGTCGGTGATCAACTGGCCCGACGTGGCATTCAGCTGATCTCGATCACCCCCGACCCGGTCGGCGTCCTGCGTCAGGCCGCCGCGGACTACGGCATTACGACACCACTCATCTCCGACACGAGTTTGAACCTGTCCACGGCGTTCAACACGCTCGGCCTCGGGATGCACGCGACGACCCCCGGCCACGCGTTCGTCTTGATCTATCGCGGCCGGGTCCTGTGGTATCGCGATTACTGGATCTCCAACCAGGAGATGTACGTGAACCCGAGTACGCTGCTCAGTCAGATTCCCAAGGCAATCGCCTAAAGGTCTCCGTCTCACGGACACGAGCAGCATGAGTCGGCGTTCGACGACGCTGCACTTCGAGCCGTGACACGTTCTGGCGAATGCCGCATGGCGCTCCTCGTGACCGCACTGACGAGTGAGATCCGACGCGGTTCGATCCGGCCCCCGCCATCCGTCGGTAAGTACGGCCGAGACTGCGGGTCGTCGCACGCCGTCGAGCTACGGCGAATCCGGGTGTGGCGTCATCCACTGACCCGGTGGCGAGACCTCGTGACATGGTGCCTGACGAGCTGGGCCGGCCATTGGTCGATGACGACTCCCGGGCGACGCCGCAGCTGGGTCAGCAAGGGCTGATGCGAATTCGTCGGCCGTGTTATATCGTCTGACTCTTGATTCACGACCGCGGTGGCGACGAGTCGATCTCAGTTCGTTACAGGCGAAGTACCTGACGAATCGTGCTCGCTACTTCGCGTAGCGCTTCGCCACCGTCCTGTTCGGACCGGTTGACCGCATCGACAACACAGTGCTGGAGGTGATCGTTCAACAGCCCAACGGTGACCTCTTGCAGCGCGGCACTCACCGATCCGATCTGGGTGACGATGTCGGGACACCAACGGTCTTCTTCGACCATTCGCTGGATTCCTCTAACCTGACCCTCGATCTTGCGGAGCCGGTCCAAATAGTCATCCTTGCCCGACGCGTACCCCCGGCGTCTTTTTGGTGCGGGGCGATTCGCCATCATGGCGAGATGCTCTTCGGAATGTGAAGGTGTCACCCGGCTGCCTTTCTCGCTCGGACGTCTCCACCACCGTAGTCGTGAACGTCGCTCGGAGAACCGTTCCTAGTGGTGAGACGGTCCCGCTGTCCGTGCTGGCGGCCAATCGCGGATGGCGTTGGAGGGGACGGTCCGCGATTGGCCGCACGACGTCAAGCCGATTGCGATACCAGCGTGGCGCTCGAAGTCGCCAGTTCCGAGTCGCTCGCCGGGCGACGCACCTCGGCGACGTGCCACCACCAGGAGTACCGCTTCTCGAGGTAGTAGTCGAGGCTGAACCGGGCTGGGCCGGCGTAGTAGTTCATGGCGAGAAGGTTCGCGAAGACGACGGCGTAGATCACGGCTGTTCCGATGTCCGAGGCGCCCACCGTGTAGGGCCCACCAAATCCTTCGGCCGTCGCCCAGACGATGAGGCTGAAGAGTCCCGCCGCGACGTACGTGTACTTTCGAGCGAATCCGACGATCAGCGCCAGCGCGATCAGCGTCTCCGCGGTGGCCGTGAAATAGACGAAGAAATCTGCTCGGTGATGCTGCAGATCGATCCAGAACGAGAACCACGGGTGGAGCCACCGCGGCTGCCCCGACGACTCGCCCATCACCGTTCCCATGAAGGTCGAGCGAAAACCGGGTAGCCACTTCAACATGGCATCGATCGCCCACACCAGTCCAAAGGTGATGCGCAACATGTCCTTGGGCCACGCTCGCTCACACGGTGTTCCAGCGGAGTCTGAACTCATAAGGCTCATCCTTTCTTTCGTAGCTCGCTACGTTCACTGGCCCCTATGGTGAATATAACTAAATTCATACGGGTAGGGGGTAGAGGCATAAGTCCCAACCCGGGGACGCCGCCGCTGAGCCGTTCCGTCGTGACTACGCCGACGGTCGACCACAATTCAGTCATTGATCTCCCCTGTACTCCCTACCCCTAGGGGGTATTACACTACGTCGAGGGCACCATCAACGTTTACCCGAAGAAAAGCAGATTCGAGGAACCAATGAGTACGACAGTGTTGTCCTTTACCGGGCTGGCGATTGGGCTCGGCCGGGGTCTACGCGAAGCGTTCTTCATGTTTTGGGAGACTCTCTGGCCACTCATCCTCGGCTTCGGACTGTCGGGAATGGTTCAAGCGTTCGTCAGTCGCGAGGCGATGCAACGCCGGCTCGGCAATCACGGTGTGGTGGCGACGGCCCGTGCGTCGGGGTACGGGATGATCTCGTCGTCGTGCAGTTATGCGGCTTCGGCCATGTCAAAGTCCCTCTTCGTCAAGGGCGCGGACTTCGTTGCCACTCTCGTCTTCATGTTCGCGTCCACCAACCTGGTCGTGGAGTTGGGCGTGATCCTGATCGTTCTCATGGGCTGGCAGTTCGCCGCGAGTGAGTTCATCGGTGGAGCGATCATGATCGTTCTGCTCGCCGCGTTCGCCGGCGCGTGGTTCAAAGGAAGCCAGATCGAGCAAGCTCGCCAGCGCTTAGCCGGATCAGTCGCCCCCGCCCATGGTCACGAAGCCGACCCGGCGCACGACCACGCGACGCCGACGAACCGGATGAATCAACCCGAAGGCTGGGCTAACGCGGCGACGTACACGATGTCCGATCTCACGATGTTGCGCAAGGAGCTGATCGTCGGGTATGGGATTGCGGGGATCCTCGCGACGGCGGTACCGGTTCGCTGGTGGAACGTGCTGTTCCTCCATGGCCACGGATTCTGGACGTCACTAGAAAATACCCTGATCGGGCCGTTTATTGCCATCATCAGCTTCGTATGCTCCGTTGGCAACGTGCCCCTCGCCGCCGCTCTCTGGCACGGCGGTATCTCCTTCGGAGGCGTAGTCTCATTCATCTTCGCCGACCTGATCGCGTTCCCCCTGCTCATGATCTACCGGCGCTACTACGGCACTCGAATCATGCTCAAGATGCTGGCCACATTCTGGTTGGTGATGGCTCTCGCGGGTCTTCTCACCGAAGAGTTGTTCCAATGGTGGAAGCTCGTGCCGAGCGTGCGTCCGACGCAAGTCGCGCCGGCGCATTTCTCCTGGAATTACACGACGTACCTGAACTTCGTCTTCTTGGCGCTCTTCGCGGCCTGGTACTGGATCTATCGCAACCGCGAACGGTTGGGAGCAGGCGTGGGCTACGCCATCGACCCAATTTGCTCCATGCAAGTTCAGATCGCGACGGCTCCCGCGATGCGTCTACGCAACGGCGAACGACACTACTTCTGCTCTGATCGCTGCGCGGATCGATTCGATACCGGCGGCGCCGATTCAGCGCTGCTCACGATGGCCATTGCCGAGGACGCGGGTCTTTCCGCCGATATGGTGGTCGATCCGGTCTGCCAGATGGTGATCGATCCCGCGTCGGCCATCTACGAACTCGCCGTCAACGGCGGAACCATCTACTTCTGCAGTTCGATGTGTCGCGACGAGTACGGCCGGCGCAGCGTTGCGCTGGCCACCACGCCCGGTTCGTTGGCCGCGTCGCACATCACCGATCACCCCAGTCGAGGTGGTCACCCGGTCGAGCCACAAGGGCGCGAAGAGAGAGTAAGGAGTCACGCAATGTTCAAGAGGCGCAGTTCGAAGTCGGTCAACCCAGGCGCGCACAATCACGGTTCCGCCGGAGGCGCCGATGGCACTGACAGCATCGATCCAATCTGCGGCATGCGAGTCAAGCCCGCCTCGGCGGCGGCGACGCGGACCGCCGACGGTACCGAGGTCTACTTCTGCTCGGTGGGTTGCGCCGAAGCGTTCGATCGCCGACAGTGATTCCGCTCTCGCCGCAGGCCCAATCTCCACACGATCTCCATGACTTCACCACGCGTCCTGACGACGCCGGGCGCACGATAGGAGGACGCACATGACGAAAAGGAGTGCACGATGATGTGGGGATACGGATTCGGCTATTCGTGGGCCGGTTGGCTCATGATGGCGTTCTTCTGGGCGTTGCTGTTGGCCGGTGTGGTGTGGCTCGTCCGGAGTGTCTCGTCGACGCGCGAACAGCGCTACGACGGGGCACGTCGGATCCTCGACGACCGATTCGCGCGTGGCGAGATCACGTCAGAGGAGTACGAAGCGTCACGACGCGTTCTTCAGTGACGCAATGGGAATTCAGTACATTGGAGTTCATGTCACGTGATTCAGTCGGCGTACGTCGGGAGTTCGTGTGACCACGACGGTGCTGATCGTCGAAGACGAGCGAAAGTTGCGCGATCTCATCCGTGACATCCTCGAGCGCGAGCGCTTCGCGGTGGTCTCGACGGGTTCGGGGGCCGAAGCCATCGACCTGGTTCGACGGGTCGGCCCCGACCTCGTCATCTTGGATCTTGGTCTGCCCGACGTGTCGGGCCAGGACGTGGCCCGCGACGTGAGGCGACACTCGACGACGCCCATCATCATGCTGACGGCGCGCATAGCCGCTGAAGACCGCATCAACGGGCTCGAGCTGGGCGCCGACGACTACGTCACCAAGCCGTTTAGTCCGCGCGAGCTCGTGCTCCGAGTGCGCGCGGTGCTTCGTCGATCACTGACCGGGGAGCCCGAACCCGCCATCGCGACCTTCGGCGCCGGTGAGATCGTCATCGACGACGTATGCCACGTCGTACGCGTGCGCGGGGCCGAGATCGACCTGACGCCGACTGAGTGGGGAATCCTCACCACCCTCGCAACGACGCCGCGTCGGGTCTATTCACGGTACGAACTCATCAACCGTGTTCGAGGATACGAGTTCGAGGGGTACGAGCGAACGATTGATACGCACGTGAAGAACCTGCGCCACAAGATTGAAGTCCGACCCGGCGAGCCGACGGCGATTGAGACCGTGGTGGGCGTTGGCTACCGTTTCACGCTTGCGCGAGATGGCTGAGGGCCGCGACCTGCGCCTGCGCTCGCGCCTGGCGCTCGCCTTCGTCGCCGTGGCGGTGATGGCGATCGTGGTTCTGGCGAGCCTCACCATGTTCGCGAACAATCGGCAGGTCTCGCGGCTGGTCGTCCTGCAACAACACGGCACCGCGCGCGACGTGCAGGTCGCGCTCGCCTCGGCGTACCGGCAAGCCCACGGCTGGAGCAACGCGAATCTGACGCCCGCGCTCTCCCTCGCGGCGTCGGGCGGGGCGAGCCTGGTCATCTTCGATCGTCACGGCACCGCGATCGACGCCCAATCGAGTGACGCCAGTTCCCTGATGTCGGCCATGATGGGCGGAACCAGCGTGCCGACGATGGCGTCGCTCGGACCGGTCTACGACCTTGCCGTGCGGGTGGACAACGCCCGAGTCGGACGGGTCGAAATTCGCTTCGCCAGCGAGGCGCCGTCGTTCGCCCAACGCCAGGTCCGCGATTCGCTTCAGGGAACGGTAGTCCTCGGCGCCACCGTTGCGTCACTGCTCGCCCTGATCGTGGCGTGGCTCGTTTCTCGCCGCATCACGCGCCCGCTCAGTGAGCTCACGGCAACCGTGCGCGCAATTGAAGGCGGTACGAGGGGGTCTCGCGTCGAGCATCCGCGGGCACCGGGCGAGATCGGCGAACTCGTGTCGGCCTTTGACCGCATGGCCAACGCGCTGAGTGACGAGGACTCGATGCGCCGTCAACAGCTCGCCGACGTCGCACACGAACTGCGCACGCCGATCACCATCCTGCAGGCGACGATGGAGCAGATGCTCGATGACGAACGCGCGGCGAGCGTCGAAGAGATCGGCTCGTTGTCCGATGAGGTGCGTCGACTCGGGCGCCTGGTTCGAGACGTCGAGACGCTGGCGGCGGCTGAGGCCGCCGGACTGCACCTGACGGCGCGGCCCACAGACGTCGCCGAGGCGGCCGCGATGTCGACGCGCGCCCTGCGCCCATCCTTTGAGGACGCCGACGTGACGCTCGTCGAAGAGATGGAACCGGCCGTCGTCAATGGCGACGCCGACCGGCTCGTTCAGATTGTGATGAACCTGGTCACCAACGCGCTCAAGTTCTCACCCCCCGGCACGCGCGTGACGGTCCGGGTGAGCGCAAGTGACGGACTCGCCCACCTCGTCGTCACCGACGAGGGGCCGGGCATCGATTCGGCGGACCTGGAGCACATCTTCGAGCGGTTCTGGCGAAGCAGCAACGCGAACCGTACGAGCGGGAGCGGCATCGGACTCGCGGTGGTGGCCGAACTCGTTCGCGCCCACGGTGGACGCGTCGCGGTCGCGAGCGAACCGGGTGGCGGCGCGACCTTCAGCGTCCTGCTCCCCTTGGCCTAGCCCGAAGTTACGTTCATCTGGCTGTGTAAGCCTGATTCCATAAGGGAGAACGGGCGTTTCGCTCAGCGAGTGCTGTCTACGTGAGCCGCCGAGGCACCGCGGATCCGAGCAGTTCGAAGACTC
>JAJXTB010000009.1 GCA_021784205.1 Actinomycetes bacterium | reverse complement strand
TGAGCAGCGCCATGCTGCGATAGGCGCGCAGCAACGCGTCGGCCGCGGGCCAGCCCTCGATCACACGGACGACGATCTGGCGGCTGCGGTGGACGAGGCGACCGGGCGCGTGAAAGAGTCCCCAACGAAGGGTCTTGGGCCGCGCGCTTTTCCAGGGGCCGTCGAGACAGAGCAGCTGGAACCAGCGCACGAGATCACCCGCGAGCCGCACCGCGAACAGCCAGGCCTGGTTGGCGGCAAAGTTGGAAAAGGGCATCGAGGTGAGACCGGAGTCCTTCAGTCTCTGAATGTGGTTCTCGACGTGCGCGTGGGCGCGCATCGTCACGTCGAGGTCTCGCGGGTCACCGGGCTGGTCGGTGTAGAAGCCCCAGTAGCGGTAATCGAGCGAGGGGATGAGACTGCGCTGAGCTCCGGGGTGCAGGGGCTCTCGTCGCACGATGAACCGCGTGCCCTCGGGTAGAGACGACGTGTCGATCAAGGAGGTGAGTTCGGCGACCGCGGCGCCGTCACGAAGCTCGCCGTCCTGGGTGAGCGCGGGCAGCCACACGTCACAGCCCTCGGCGACGAAGACAGCACTCATGACCTGCTCATTCGAGCGCACGGTGACATAGAAGCCGACGTTGCGTGCCCGACAGGCCTGACGGAACCCCTCGGTGCAGCCCGCCGAGTCGGCGCGCGCGACCAGAACGCGCTGCACGAGACTCGCTTCGTCGTCGACGTGATGTCCTGCACGAATCGCCTCGGGCAGTTGGGCGATTGCGTCGTCGAGCACGCTGACGTGATCGGCCACGGTGTTGGCCCCGTCGCTGCCCGGCCGCAGCATCCCCGACAGTGCCTCACCGGTCGCGTCGGCGAAGCACAGCATTGGGTGAAATCCGTAGGTCTTCTTATAGGTGGGTGCCGCGTTCTGCTTGTTCTCTGAGTGCACCTGGAGAAGCGTCGCGTCGATGTCGAGGAAGACCGGGTCCTTCGCCGCGGTGATGCCCAAGCGGTCCCAGACGTGCTCGCGCACTGCAGCGGTGGCGCCGCCGAGGTCCTTCACGGTCTCTGGGTCGAGCTCGTGGAACATCCGGTGCACCGTTGAGTCACTGGCGACGAAGCCGAAGAGGTCGCGCTGGAGTCGCAGGTGTTCGACGTCCGCGCAGCTCTCGCCACCCCCGGCGATCACCAGGGCCATGTGGGTCAGCACCTTGCCCCGGTCGTGCAGTGGGGCTCGCTCGCCGGGCTTAATGATCCGCGAGGAGAGCAAAGAACCGAGCTTCAATCGATCGGCAAAGGCGCCCAAGGCGTGGAGTCCGACGTGGGCGACGACCCCCGCGCCGCCGGGTTCCACACTGACGCGATTCGTTGCGGTAGCGTTCATCTCAGAAGTGCCCTTCGTGTTTGGAAATCTGTTGTCTTAGCAACTCCAGTTTCCCTGACACGAAGGGCATTTTTGCGGATGGCGGTCAGTCGATCACGCGGTCGCGTGAAAGATCGGGGCTAGCAATTTCGTATTTCGATTTCATGTCTAATAGTGAACGACACTTAGTACACCCATTTCTGAAATGGGATCGCCGCGGCAGGGCCAGCCCCGACTTCAGTTGGCATCGCTAACCAACACATGAGTGGATCCTTTGTGCAAGCAGTCGCCCAATCAGGAAAGTTCGAACTTCCAATCGTTAGAGGCGCCATCCTGGAAATGTGGCATCAGTGATTTGCCCCAAAGTACGTTATTCCTGGTATACGGCAGGGTTGAGGAAGTGGAGGAACTTAGGGAATCTCTGTTGGGCAACTGGACGACTTCGGCATTGGCTCTCGTCCTGATGATCCGTTATGTGACATCCAGGGGAGTAATGACACTTGATGGAGCCAAAATGGTCATTTCTTCAATAGTGATCGAGTACACCGACTATCTCGCCGCGGAATATCTAGGTCATAGAGCGAAGGTGGCGATTGAGCGCGACTCAACTTTGGCGGAGTTGAGCAATTGTCAGCTGATCGTCGAGGTAGTGGGACTGCCAGAGGGAAGGCGACAATCGGGCGGACCTCGGGTCACCATTGTCGAATGCGACAGAGTCTTCGATCGCGCCCATGCGTCTCCAGCGAGATTGGCTGCATACGCCTCTTCGTGTTTTCGCGCGCCGTGGAGTCTGCGGCATCGAGTTTCTTAGGTGTGCTGATGAGATGGTCTACACCGACCTGTAATGAGAGGCGCACCTCGGGTGTAAACGGGGTAGAACTATGGGACACAAACCTCGACCAATGAATCCGCCTGACGGCAAGGTGCTTCGTCAGTTCGAGGACTTCTATCGGAACAACCTCTCAGCTCTCTCGCGGTACGTCGCTCGTCGTGTGCCACCTAGTTCCCACGACGAAGTAGTCGCGGCGGCGTTCGTGGCCGCGTGGAAGAAGTTCGCCTCGGTGGAGACTCCGTCGCTGCCCTGGCTCTATCGAATTGCGAGTTTCGAGGTATCCCACGAACGCCGCCGCCTTGGTCGTACACCCATGTCAGTTGAGTTGCCCGATCTGCGCGCAACGGATGAGTTCGACCTTGCCGATGTCATCGACATCTCAAAGGCGTTCGCAGCATTGAGTGCGAGCGATCAAGAAGTCCTACGCCTCATTTACTGGGAGAGTCTCTCGCGTTCCGACGCCGCCGAGGTACTTGGATGCTCGGTCAACGCCCTTAACGTCCGCCTTCACCGTGCCCATTCTCGGCTACGTACCACTATTCCAAATTGCGCACAGCCCGTTGAATCGACTGCCCCCCAAGCACCGCCGTTCAAGGAGGAATCATGACCACCACATACTTAGAGGAGCTCTTGCGAGCCATCGATCCGGCCGCCGAAAGCGAACTGGACGAAGAAGTGAAGGACGCGCTGTGGCTGCAGATTCGCGATCGTACCGAGGAGACCTCGGCCCGTGTTCACTCGCGCACGCGTCGATACTGGGGTGCGAGCTTTAGCGGCGTGGTTGTGGTGGCGGCGACGCTGGTAATTGCACTCAGTGGCACGCCAACCAGCGCACTGGCCGCGACCTTGAAGGCGGCGGCCAGTCAAAGTGCTACGCTCACAGCTTTTCCGCCACTTGGGCCGGGCCAGTATTACTTCCAGCAGTCCACCATCTCCCTTACGTGTCAGGTTAGCAGTCCGGGTATGAGCCCCGGTGAGGCGCCGCTCACTTACGTCGCGGATGGGACGATCCAGAGTTGGACAACAGGTGATGGATCCGGCCAGGTTGTGGTCACTCCGACGCCGGTGGATGCCGGGGGTAGTCATTTTATCTCTGCGGCGGAGCAGGCTCGCTGGATTGATCTGGGTCGACCCTTCATCCCGTGCGCGTTGTCAGACTCATCGAACCAACTAGGTGGCAACCCTGCCAATGCGAACAGCGCGAGCAGCTACGGCGGGTACACCTCGACGGTCAGCGGCTACTCGGGGTTTGGCATGACGCTCGCGTCCTCGCCCCAGACTGCGCTGCTGTCGTCGTCGGCCAACGTGGATAGCTTGCCCCAGAGCCCGGCAGGAATCTTGGCGCTTTTGGCGGCCGGGCGCCTTGGTGTCGATGGTGCAGTTAGTTCCGCCCCGGGCATCTGCCCGATCGGCGACGGCACAGATACGCAGTCCGTTGGCTGCACGCCGAGCGAACAATTGGCGATCCTCGAACAATTACTCCAACTCCCTGACGCGTCCGCGAAGCTCGGCTCCACTCTCTACCGGGTTGTAGAGAGCCTGCCCGGAGCCACGTTGCTGGGACCAGTGACCCTCCCATCCGGTGTGTCAGGTACGGGTGTCCAGGTGAGCACGAGCCCCAACGAGTCGTTCCAGATCTATCTCGAGCCCTCAAGCGGCGATCTTGTCTCGTGCGCAGAGCTCGTAACGTCGAACGGCACTACATCGCAAGTTGGAACGATCAACTACGGCCCCGTTGTGGTCGCACAGGGACGAGGGATTGTTCCATCTCAGAGAGGCGGCGCATAGGCGCGGCTGCGCCTGGGTCCTCGCTGGCCACGTCCCAGTCAGCAGGCGGGTAAGTGCGGTTTCTCCCACTTCCCGAAACGTAGGGCGGCAAGAAGGAGCAGCGAAAATGATGTCAGTTGGATTAAAACGAAAGGCGAGGCGTACGATCGCAATCGCCTCGACCATTGCAGCGTTGGCGATGTTCTCGTCCTTACCGACTCTCGAGTCGGCGGTGGCCGCATCTCCCCAGGCTGATACGAGCGTCGTACCCGCAATGCCGGCTGCTAACGCGCCTTTGTCAGATTGGCAGACGTGGGCCAGCCTTCAACGTCAGGCGATTGAAAGCGCGAATCCGTCCTCTCTGGTGCACAACTCTGCTGGGTGTGCCACTACGGCGGTGACAGTTCTGCCCGTCGTTTCGACCGGCGCCGGCGGGATCCCCGCCGGAATCGTCACGGATGCACTCTCCGTCGTCGGCACGTGCGGCTCGGGCACATCCGGCTCGGCAGCGACGGGTGGGGTCAGTCCCGCCATATCGCAATACTGTCCAAATATGGATGGCTGTAATTACGCCGGCGCAACCAATGGCGAGGTTGCCGTTGGAACCGCCACCGTGAACGGCAATGTCAACTACATGGCCGCTGCCTACACATACACCGCATCCGGCAGTGGATACACCGCTCATTCGGAATTGGGTACGGTTGCCAGCGGTTGCTCAACTGGTTCATTGGTCGCTAACAGCACCTCAGCTTCTCTGTCCACCAATCAGTACGTTGAAGTCCTATGGGGTCCACGAAATGGTTCGGCGACCTGGACATCAACCGGGTGGCACTACAACGGCAGTAGTTATCAAGATCTCGGTACCGTATGTGGAATGTGGTAGACCCCTGCAGGGCAAGTTAGCGAATTAGGTGGGGGAGGCGGCACCGTCACCCAAAACCGTATTGGTTGTTGGGAACGGCGTCTCCCCCACTATAACTTGAGGATGTAGAGAACAGGCCACGGTCTCCAAGAAACCCGGGGCCATTGACTGAATAGTGTTCTGAGAGGTCTGCTTACTCAGTGAGTCTTCAGAGTCCACCACTCGAAAGGAGCGGATTCTGGATCGCGGACAGAATCGTTGCCTTGAGCTGGACACAATCAATGGGTAATTTGAAGCCTGAGTTGTACTCAATATCTCCACATCACAATATCTTGGACGTGCCCGTTCAATCCTTCAAGATTATCTGAGTACTACTCAACTATTAACGGTGATGCTATCCAATCAAAATTCCCATGTCGTAAACCTTGACTCCGCATTGATGGAGGTGCTACTTTCACAGTTCGGTGATGATCTACAGCGTGCCATACCTACGAGTTGATTTGAGATACTCAAATCAGTAAGCGTAACTATTTCGGAGGTGGCCTGACAACATTGGCGTTTGAATCATTCAGGGAACGTCTCAAGAAGAAAGAGAAGAGCAAATGGAATATGGCAATCGAGATGTCAGATATGGGAGTTTTTCACTTAACCGTATATTGAGGGTGTCTATCCCACTCTTGGCGATTCTCAGTTGGTTCGCCGGTCCGCCAGCGAAGGCCAGTGCGGCACAGCGCTACCCTTCTTCTCCTTCGTCCCCTGCAAATTCCAACGCTTCGGCGTCAGCGCCGCAGTCGACATTGACTTTTGTGGGTGCGGTGCCGAGTTGGGCTTCCGCCGGCGCCACGTTATCCGTCTACTCCTGGCCCAGTCTGAGCGGAGCCCAGGTTGGCCAGACATTTGACCTACCCCTCGCTGGTCAAGAGTCAGTTAATGGAGCCAATTTCTTGATCACGCTTCCGCAAGGTCCTGGGATCAACTACCAGTTCGTCATTTCGAATGGTACTCAGACCGTGTCGACGCTTACCCCTGGCGACGCGCGATTGCCCATTGCTGCGTCAGTGCCTATCGGGAATCCATCTATGATCCCTTCCCTGGTCGTTCAGGGTTCCCGAAGACTACCTGCGTGGACGTCAATTTCAATGTCGAAGTCACGAGAATCAAGCCATAATGTCACAAGTAGATATACGCTCAATGGTTGTCAATTGGTGGATCAACAGTATCTCGGCGAAGAGACCATCAAGGTTGGCGAAGCCCACACAGCATCTACAACTACCGGAACATTCGTTTACGGTTCAGACACCGCTGACGCGATAGGTGTTGGCATTAGTGCATCGGGCACTTACGGCACATACTCTTCAGCAGGAACCTACTCGGAACAAGCCGGGCTCACAGGAAGTACGCCCGTAGCTGCGGGGCAGCACGTCGAGGTCGGAGCCAAATTCTACGATGCGAACTTCGCGGAGTACTGTGGGCCGAAAGGTGAGTTCATGGGAATCGTCGAAGTGCCCTACCAATTCTATGGTCCGGTCGACACCCTTGGGAGCGCTGGAACTAATCCTTCGGGCAGTTGCCCGGTGCCACCAAGCGCCGAATTGGATCCCGGTCACACGGTGTCGTTTTCCTTCGGCTCCACGGTGACCAATGGATACCAATTGAGCATCATGGGATTCAATTTCAATGAGAGTTCCACCTGGGGAACAAGTACTTCCATGTCGTGGACAGCCTCCCCGAGTGCACCAGTGACTGGGCTTTGCGGACCCGGTCAGACATTCCCATCTGGCCAGTCAGTCATCTACAACAGTGCTCTCTGACGCCGACGACATCCCTCGGCCGTATGTTGCGTCAGGCAGAAGGGAGCAGCATTCATTGGGCGTGCCATATGTCAGCTAGGAGTCGTGAAACCGATCAACCAATGGGGTCCTATTTTTGATGATCTTCCTTTGGCGTGCCACGAATACCTCAAGAGGAATGCGTTCCTCGAAAGTCCACGAGATTGAAGGTTAGATAATGGAGAGGGCAGTTGAGTCACTTGAATCTCGAGGCGGAAGCAATGCGCTCCGCGTAATCATTGGGGTTGTCATCTTGTTGGCGGGGATTTCTACGGGCGCCGCGTGGGTTAACTACCAACCTGTATCGATCGTGTCGCCTCAAAGCGTGCGTACCATCGTGCTCGCTAGCAACGGGAATTCCGTCCCAAGAAGTGCCATCGAAGTCGGGACTCTAGGTGGTGAAGTGCTGTGGGACTTGCCGGCGGGTCCTGCCGTCTTGCATATGCGAGCGACACTTCGTAACGCGGGGCCGTTACCAGTTCGAATAGTCAATGTTACGACAAGCCTTGAACAGACTCCGGCGCTCAAAAGCACTGCGTTTGCAGCTTCAATGACCTCGGCACAGTGGTCGGATGCCAAACGCCCGTTCATGATTCCCGCTCATACTTCCGTTATCGTGAACGTCTCGCAGAGACTCGGCTGCTTCTCATTCCCCAAGTTGACGTGGAGTCTGTCCACTTTACGCATTACCACGGAATTCCTTGGTGTGCACCACGTTCTAAACTTGCCTATTGCGCCATTTGCGTTGAAGATCCCTGCCTCGTGCTCAAATTAGGCGAATAGAGCGTCAGGTCAGAAATCGTCAGCACAGACCAAGGTGAGTGATTCCACCTCGTCTATGACAGCTGTGCTGAGTGAATTTCGCGCAGATAACCTGCTGCCTCTTTGCGCTCTATTGGCCGTTACGTTAAGAATGGACGGCGAATCACCGCCCATCATCGCGTAGCCATCGAGAGACAGAATGAGAAGTCACTGGCAGATCACCATGGGGGCGCCCTTGAAGACGTAGAGAACAGTTCATCACCGATCGACTCTGACCCGTCGTACGACCCGCCAGTTCCTCGCCCGGGGCTGACCGGCGCGTGGCGCGCGGTCGGCCCAGCGGGCCAAGTGTGTGATCCTCAGAATCCCCCGAATTGAGTGTTGTCGAGAGGAATCTGCAGGAATCTCACGCAACTTTGTGTTCGAAAGGGGCCAGAAAACGTCCTATCACTATGGGGGATGAATGTCTCGTCCCTCGCAAGGAGAGACATGAGAATGCCTATCGACACGACCACCGTGAAGCTCGCGGCTGCTGAACCCGTCCTGGACTGCGTGACTCGGACTCCGAAGATGGACGAAAACGGCGTTGCACTGTTCAATGTGCCGCTCTCCGCGGCCGGCACGGGAATCAAGGACTCGATCACCGTGAGGGTGGCGGGAGAGCCCAAGGCACCGGTCCGTGGCAGAACGCAGGATCAACAGATCAAATTTGACCGAGCCTTGACAATAAGCGAGACCGCGGACGTCTTGGGAGTGAGCTACGCCACAGCGCGACGTCTGCTGCTGGAGGGAAAGATCTCATTCCAACAGGTGTCACCGCGCCGAATCGTGGTGCGAGAGAGTGCACTCTTGGCGTACCTCAACGTGGCCAGTCGGAACGCTCAAGAATTTGAGACTTCTTCACTCTGAGACCTCGATTGACGCGACCGTTGTGTGGTGCATCAACTCGGATGCTGTTCAGGGAAGGAGGAACGAGATCGTCACCCGACGTCAGCAATCTCGCTCACCAGGACAGGGATCAGTCATGAAGATCGACGGGCGCAAGGGCTGGCGCGGTCAGATCTCTCTTCCAGGTGGAAAGCGCTTCAGTAAGCAGTTCGCGACCAAGAAGGTCGCCGAAGAATGGGTCGTCGAGCAATTGCAGCTTCTTCGCACGGGAAGGCTCGCCACCAAGAAGACCATGACGCTTGACGAGTGGATGAAGCGGTGGAGCGAACTTCGCGTCCGTGCCTACTCCACCACGGAGATTGAACGAATTCACTATCAGCGGTACTTCTCCTCGCTGTCCAAGGTCTCCATCGACAAACTCACTCCGATGGTGCTGCGTCACTTCTTCGAGTCCCTGGAGTCCAAGTTCAAGGTGGAGAATCCTCCGCTCGGACGGCCGCACACGGTCCGCCTCTGTCACTCGTTGATGCGCACGTCGCTCGGCGATGCAGTGGAGGTCGGCGTGCTGGGCGTGAATCCCATGCTGGCCGTCAAGCGTCCAAAGATTCCTCGGCCCGAGCCGAAGTATCTGACCATCGAAGAAGTGAAGAGACTGGTCGCCGCGGCTGACGCGACCGGTGATGTCGGCAGCTTGGCAGTTCATCTGATGCTACGTTTGGGCCTGCGCCGAGGCGAGGCGCTTGGATTGCTGTGGAAGAACATCAACTTCTCGACTGGTGAGATCACAGTTGAGCAGCAGCTACAGCGCATCCCCAACCTTGACAATCCCCGAGTGACGCACTTGGGTCGAGTTGTTCTGAAGACTCAGGGATCCGTTCGCACCCTCATCGCGGATACGTCGCTTCTGGTGAAACTTCAAGATCTTCGTGACCAGGCGTTCACCGCCAGAGAACCCGACGACTACGTCATCGCTCAGATTGACGGATCGCCTATTGACCCCTCGAACTACACGAAGTGGCTGTCCAAGCTAGGAAAGTCGGTCGGCGTCCGCGTCTCACCGCACCGACTGCGCCACACCGCGGCGACGTTGATGCTCAATCAATCGATCCCGCTCTCGACGATCGGCGCTGTTCTGGGTCACACCGACGCGCGAACCACGCTCGTCTATGCCCGCGTAACCAAAGACACTAAAACTGCGGCAATCAGCACCCTGGGGGAGTTCCTCGACACCTTATAGAACCTGGATGAGTGATAGTCCAAATCGCCCTACTCCCCTTTTGAAAGACGGGCAATCTTGTGAGCGCTACAACGCCTCTAGGGCTGTTGGTGACCACTCGTGCCAACTCCGGTCCCAAGGTACAACTCCATTGGAAAGTTGTGCTTCCACTGTCGAGCACGTGTCGAGTAGGCGCACCGCGTCCTCTTGACTGTAAAGCCCCATTGCCACGGCTAATTCGAGCTCGTCTTCATCGCGGCGGTGCCAGTTCGAAAAGTCTCGCGAGACGATGAGGTCAAGTGTCTCGTCCATGGTGTCAAATCCGTGGAGCTGGCGACGCAGAGGCTCCTGGAAGTTCACGTACCACGAGGAGACGCCCTCCTCTGGATCAGCAGTAGCGAATATCTCGTACGAGGCACCTCGGGGAGCGATGCGCAGCATCCCGGGCGCGTGAAACTCCTTCTTACCGAGCTCCCACTCACCCGTCAGCCACATGGTGAAACACTTCTCCCCGTGCTCGACATCGACGGGATAGTCAATGAGGGTTCCGGGGGCGAGATACGAGACGAACTGATCTTTGCTGTCTTCGATAACCGTGACGGGACGGATTGTCCAGATCTTTCCGTTCAGAACTTCCCGAATTTGAATGCGCTCGCCGGGCAGAAAGCGACGCGCACTCAACGACATTCTGAAAGGATACTGACGCACCGTCACGGAGGAGCAGAGTAGAACTCGAAGGTGACCTCCGTTGTCATGCTGCAGCGAGGCGGAAAGTTCCCTCTGGATTCTGTCGTGAGAGCACGAAGTGGCTCCGTTCCGGAATCCACCCTTTAATCAACAATCCGAGTAGCTTCACTTACGCTTTGGACGTTGGCTCACCGTAGGTGCAGGTCCTCGAGAGCAGCGCGAGCGAATTCATCCAGGTACAGATCTGCCAGTTCTGTTGGGGCGAACCAACGAGTCAACATTGGTGCCTGCTCTCCTTCGGCGAACAATGAAGCGCTCAGAACCACTGCTTGGTACGTCACGTCAGCGCCGCATTCGTAGAGCACCCGGAACTTGTCACCAGACAGCTCGGTGAGTAACTCGCCAACTTCGACCGAGAGGCCACAGTCCTCGCGAGCCAACCTCGTTGCCGCACTCACAAGGTCTTCGTCGTCGTTCACGCCGCCACCAATGCATGACCACGGTCCGTTCTTCGAAGTGGATGCCAGGAGCACACGTCCGTCTTCATCGCGGACCAGCACGACGACAGATCGAATGATGCCCGTGAAGTTGGGGCTCGGTTCGGGGCTAAGCGGTTCGCTCACGTTCACTCCTCCTGTCCTTTAACTTACGAGAATCGGTGCAGGAAGCCGGTCAAACAGCTACTAGAAGGGTCGTGTTTTGAACGACCCGGTTTGGTGGCCGGCCGGCGGTCTCAGAAGACGGGTACTTCAACTTGGGTGGCGAAGAAGGGCCGGAACTCGTCCTCTCGGATGCTCAGCCAGTCATCGCAATTTTCGAACTGCTAACAAACTGCTAACATGTCGGCGACCCGGACGAGGGCCGGAACTTCGAAAACCCTTTGTTTACTTGGTGGAGGTAAGGGGATTCGAACCCCTGACCTCTTGACTGCCAGTCAAGCGCTCTACCAACTGAGCTATACCCCCAACGGTCTAACGATGTTAGCAGTCACTCGCTGGCCGGTCGCCCGGCCCAGGCGGTGATCAGGTCGGCGAGTTCAGCCGGATGCGAGAAGAAGGGGGAGTGGCCGCTAGAGAGTTCGACGCGTTCTCCACAACGAGCGGCGAGGATCTCCTGGAGCGAGGGGTCGATCGCGTGATCGTTGCGGCAGACGACGTAGCGCGAGGCAACGGGTACGTCAGGGCCAGTGCGAGCGCTGCGAAAGCTAGCGAGCGTCTGAGTGGAGAGTTGGCCGAGCGCCCAGGCCAGCGTCGAAGCGTCGCAGTCCTCATAGAGGGCGGCGCCGGCCAGTTCGGGGTTGAGCCGCAGAATCGGGCCGTCGAGGACCATAGCCTCGTCGAGGGTGGTGCGCACGCGCACGAGGCGCGACACGTCAGTAGCACTCTCGCCCCTGGCCGGGACGATGGCTGCGATGAAGACGAGACGAGAGAGCTCACCCACCAGGTGGGCGGCCTGGGACACGACGGCCCCGCCGTAACTATGTGCAACCAGAACCACATTGTCCAGCCCCTCGCACGCGTCGGCTACGACTGCGGCGTCCTGGTCGAGGTCGGCCAGGGGGTCGCCGTCGGTCTGCGCGCTGGGCAGGTTGACGGTGCGCGATGCCACGCCACGCTGGTCCAACTGGGACGTGAGGTCGCGCCAGCACCAGGGTCCGCTCCAGGCGCCGTGGACGAGTACGTAGGTCGGTGAGGTCATGGATCTCGCTTTCTCGTCCAAGGATAGGCACGATGCTCCCTAAACTGGCCCAATGGCCCGACCCTTTGACGTCACCGCGGTGGAAGCGAAGTGGCAGGCCCGTTGGCGTGACGAGGGGACCTACAACGTCGATAACGCCGACCCACGAGAGCGCTACTACGTCCTGAGCATGTACCCCTACCCCTCGGGGGCGGCCCACCAGGGCCACGTGCGCAATTACACCTTCGGTGACCTGGTCGTTCGTTACAAGACGATGCGTAACTTCGCGGTCCTCTCGCCGATTGGCTTCGACTCCTTCGGGTTGCCCGCCGAGAACGCCGCGATCAAGGCCGGCAGCCACCCCCGGCTGTTTACCGACGCGCGCATCGCCGAGCTGAAGTCCTCACTGCAGCGCTTGGGGGCGGTCTATGACTGGCGCCGCGAAGTGAACAGTCACGACCCGGCCTACATGAAGTATTCCCAGGTGATTTTCCTCGCCTTTCTCAAGGCGGGTCTCGCCTATCGCGCGATGGCGCCGGTCAACTGGTGTCCGGGGTGTGCGACCGTGCTCGCGAACGAGCAGGTGCTCGCCGACGGAACCTGCGAACGCTCGGGTGACCTGGTTGAGCGACGCAACCTCGAGCAGTGGTTCTTTCGAATCACGGACTACGCCGAGGAGCTCTTGAACGATGTTGACGTCCTCGACTGGCCCGAGCGAGTCAAGACAATGCAGCGCAACTGGATCGGCCGCAGCGAGGGCGTCGAGTTCGAGTTGGCACTGGCGAGTGAGCCAACGCGTGGGCTTCGCGTGTTCACGACGCGTCCGGACACGGGATTCGGGGTCACCTACGCCGTCGTCGCCCCCGAGCACCCGCTGCTCGAGGAGTTGACCACCGACGAGCAGCGCGAAGAAGTCGCCACGCTGGTCGAGCGGGCCCTCGGCGAGACTGAACTCGAGCGGACGTCGTCTGACGGTGCACTGGCCAAGCGCGGAGCCTTCACGGGTAGTTACGTCGTGAATCCCTTTACCAGCGAGTCCGTGCCGGTCTACGTCGCCGACTACGTGCTGGGTACTTACGGCACCGGCGCGGTGATGGGCGTGCCGGCCGAGGACGAGCGCGACTACGACTTCGCGACCGCTTACGGCCTGCCGATCGTGCGTACCGTTACCCCCCCCGAGGGATTCGACGGCGGGGCCTACACCGGCGACGGCGCGCACATCAACTCGGGATTCCTCGACGGCCTCGACGTCGCCGCGGCGAAGGCCGCGGCCGCGGACTTCCTCGTCGAGCACGCCAAGGGCGTGCGTAAGGTGAACTACCGCCTGCGTGACTGGCTGGTGTCGCGCCAGCGTTTCTGGGGCTGTCCCATCCCGGTCGTCTACTGCGAGGTTGACGGCATCGTGCCCGTGCCCGAGGACCAGCTGCCGATCGTCGCACCCGATGACGTTTCGATGGACAAGACCGGCCAGTCTCCGCTCGCCACCCACGAGGGCTTTCTTCGTACGACGTGTCCTACGTGCGGTCGCCCAGCGACGCGCGAGACCGACACGATGGACACGTTCACCGACTCCTCGTGGTACTTCCTGCGCATGGCCGACCCCTTCACAGAGGGAGTTCCGTTCGATCCGGTCGAAGTCGCCAAGTGGATGCCGGTAGATCAGTACATCGGCGGGATCGAGCACGCGATCTTGCACCTGCTCTACGCGCGCTTCTACGTCAAGGCCCTCATCGACATCGGCTTGGCGCCGGGACTCGCCCGCGAGCCATTCGCGCGGCTCTTCACCCAGGGGATGATCCGTCTCAACGGGACCAAGATGTCCAAGTCCAAGGGCAACCTGATCGCGCCCGAGCCCTACTACGACACCGTCGGTGCGGACAGCCTGCGTCTCTTTCACCTCTTCGTCGGCCCGCCGGCTGACGACGTCGACTGGACGGATCAGACCAACGACGTGATTGACGGCTGCGCGCGATTCATCGACCGCGTCTACCGGCTCTGCGAAGAGGACCGCCTCAACCTAGTGGACGCGATGACTCCTTCCGATGTCGCGGTGCGTCGTGACGTGCACCGCACGATCGAGCGCGTAACCGACGCCATGGAGCGCTGGAGCTACAACACCGCTGTCGCGGCGTTGATGGAACTGCTCAACACCCTCTCGAAGTGGGCCCGCCAGGACGGCGGCGCCTCGCGCGAGGTCTTTGACGAGGCCCGGCGCACGATGCTCTTGCTCCTCGCACCAATGGCGCCCCACGTGGCGGCCGAGCTCTGGGAGCGCCACTACCCGGGACCCGGCGTCCACCAGCAGCCCTGGCCCGTCGCCGACGCCGCGCTCGTCGCGCACGAGAGCGTGGTGATGGTCGTCCAAGTCAACGGCAAGGTGCGCGCCCGCCTCGAGGTGCCCGTCGACATCACCGAGGAGGCCGCGAGTGACCTGGCTCTGGAGGATCCGGCGGTGATCGCCGCGGTGAAGGGACCGGTCACGCGCGTCGTCTCGCGGCCACCCCGGCTGGTCAATATCATCGCCTGATGGCCGCTCACGCCACCCAGGTGGTCATCGAAGCGCCGCGCTTCGATCGTCCGGAGGTGGAGATCCGCGCCTCGACCCGGCGCAAGAAGACGGGTGCCGCGCACTGGTCAGGCAGTCGCATCGTGGTTCAGATCCCGGCTCGGCTGCGTGGGCGAGAGCGCCGGGTCTTCGTCGACGAGCTCGTCGAGCGACTCCTCGTCCAGCGGCCTTTGGCAGCCGGCAGCGACGCGACGCTCGAAGAGCGCGCCGGTGTGTTGGCCGAGGTCTACGTCGACGGGGTCGCGCCTGCGTCGGTTCGGTGGGTCTCCAACCAGGGAGCGCGCTGGGCGTCGTGCACGCCCGCGACGCGCGAGATCCGGGTGTCGTCCCGTTTGCGCCAGTGCCCGGACTGGGTGATCGACGCCGTGCTGGTCCACGAGCTCGCCCACCTCATTGAGGCCGATCACTCGAGTGCGTTTTACGAAATTGCCAATCGCCACCCGCGCCAGGAGGAGTCGGCGCTCTTCCTCGAGGGATTCGCCCTCGGGCTGGGTCTCAAGATCGAAGGCGGCGACGTCGATGTCGCCGGTCGGACCTAGCCGGCCTCGCCGCGAAGGAAGCGTTCGAGCTCGGCCGCCAGCTCATCGCCGGTGGGCACCTCGTCACTCGTCGCGGGCCCCTCGCTCTCGTCGGCGGCCTCTTCGAGCTGCTCGACCATCGAACTGTGGTCGGGGTTGTTCGTGACCAGGTCGTCGACGCGCGCGCGGGCCTCGGCTGAGGAGTCGCGCAGCACGCTCGCGTCCAGGGTCAGTCCAGCGATGCGCGCCAAGCCGTCGATGAGGGCCGCGCCGGCCTGCGGGTATGACATGGAAGCCACGTAGTGGGGCACGCGCGCCCAGAGGGTGATGACCTCGAGGTTGACGTCTGCACATCCCAGTTCGAGCGCGGCGTTGATGCCGGCGGGCACCTCGAGCTCGCCGGTCACCGAGCCAACACGCGCGAGCAAGTGCGCGCTGGGCGCCGGGGCGGTGCCGATCACGCGTACCGGGCGGGTGTGAGGAGTGGGCGCCGGGAAGGCGCCGAGGCCCACCACCAGGCGCACGTTGTAGCGCGCCGCGGCGTCGGTCACCACGTCGACGAAGTCGCTCCAGTGGAAGTCTGGCTCGGGTCCCACGAGGAAGAGCATGTCGGCGCCGTCGCCGTCGCGCCCGTAGCGCAGCTGGATCTCGGGCCAGGTGAGTTCGGTGGTGATCCCGTCGACGATGCGCGCGAGCGGCCGACGAGCGCGCTGGTCGATGAAGTACTCGGTGTCAAAGGTGGCCAGCGTCTCGGTGGGGATCGTCGAGAGCAGGGTCGACATCGCGGTGGCCGCTCCGGCCCCGGCGTCGATCCAGCCCTCGAGGGACACCACGAGGACGGGTTCATTGAATTCGGGGTCGGCGAAGAAGATGATGCGGTCGTAGATTTCGTCGTCCATCAGCTCTCCAACATGTCCTTCGCGATACTCGCGAGCATCGAAATGTGCGCCGGAAACTCGTCAACACTGCCGGTGTCCCCCGCGGTCGCCCCCGCCCGGTAGCGGGCGTAGACGCCCTGGAGGATGCAGGCCAACTTCCAGTAACCGAATGATTGATAGTAGGCGACGCCACTGACGTCCAAATCGCTGTGGGCCGCGTAGGCGGCGAGCACCTGGTCACGTCGGGCGAAGCCTTCGGCCGTCGTGGGCGCGGCGCCGAGAAGCGCGACCGTGGGGTCGCCGACCTCGGCCCAGTAGTCGAGCAGCAGGCCCACGTCGGCGAGCGGATCGCCGAGGGTGCAGATCTCCCAGTCGAGGATCGCACGCACGCGCCCGGTTTTGTCGAGCACGGTGTTGTCGAGGCGGTAGTCGCCGTGAACCACCGTGACGCGCTGTTGGTGCGGTATCGCGCGCGCCAGGCGGTCGCCAACGTCCTCGACTAGCCCGTCACCACCGTCGCCCGGCACGCGCATCTGTTCGTACTGGCCGCGCCAGCGGCGCAGCTGGCGCTCGATGTAGCCGTCGTGGCGCGCGAGGTCCGCCAGCCCCGCTTCGTCGATGTCCACGGTGTGCAATCGGGCGAGCGTGGTTGCGAGCTCGTCGCCGATGCGCGCACGCGTAGCGACGTCGAAGGTGGCCTCCGCGTCGGCGCGCGTGCGCAAGATCGCCCCGTCGACGAACTCCATCACGTAGAACGCCGGCCCGTTGACCTCGACGTCGGTGCACAGCGCGAGTGGGGTGGGCACGGGCAGGCCGAGGGGAGCGAGCGCGGCGAGGATTCGGTACTCGCGACTCATGTCGTGCGCGGTGGGCAGGACGTGGCTGGTGGGCGGGCGGCGAAGGGCGAAGTCGCGCCCACTCGCGTCGCTAACCCGGTAGGTCAGGTTGGATCGTCCGCCGGCAATGAGCGTGAAGGAGAGCGGCTCGCGGGCTCCGACCGTGGCCGCCATCCACCGGGACACCGCATCCTCGTTGATCGGTGTGATACCCCCCATGGCCGCAGGCTAACAGCGCCACGACGGCCCTCTGGGGGACCGCCGGTAGGCTTCGAGTGTGACCGACGTGACCGACGCCACCTTTGCCACCGCCGTCATCGAACGCTCCCGCAGCGTGCCCGTGGTGGTCGATCTCTGGGCAGCGTGGTGCGGCCCGTGCAAGACGCTGACGCCGACTCTCGAGAAGGTCGTCGCCGAAATGGGCGGGTCCGTCGAGCTCGCCAAGGTCGACGTCGATGCGAATCCTCAGGTCGCACGGGCCTTCGCCGTACAGTCCATTCCCTCAGTGTTCGCCCTCAAGGACGGCCAGGTCGTCGACTCCTTCGTGGGCGCGCTGCCCGAGAAGGCGGTGCGAGAGTTCATCACCAAGCTGGCTCCCGCCGGGTCCCCCCTCGAGGAACTAGTAGCGGCCGGCGACGAGGTCTCCCTGCGCCGCGCGCTCGAGATTGACCCCGGCCACGCCGGAGCCGCCAGCGCTTTGGGCGAGGTCCTGCTGCGCGAGAATCGTCTCGACGAGCTCGCCGTGCTGGTCGACTCCCTCGCGGGCAGCGTCGCCAACCAACTGCGCGCGCGCCTGCAGCTCGCACGCGAAGGGGTGAGCCTCTCGGGTGACGTGGATCTCGTCCTCGAGCACCTGCTCGATCAGACCGGCGTCGATCCCTCCGCGAAGGATCACCTGCTCGTCATACTCGACGCCCTGGGACCCGAGGACCCGCGCTACGTGTCCTACCGGCGCCGCCTGGCCAACCGCCTCTACTAGTGCGGCTCTTCGAGCCCCGCTCTCCTCTCATCTTCGCGCTCGGGGAGCGACGCTTCGACCTGACGACGCGCGCGCTGGTGATGGGGATCTTGAACCGCACGCCCGATTCCTTTTACGCGCCTGCGGCGACCTTCGATCTCGACGCGTTCTTCCGTCGCGCCGAGAGCCTGGTGTCCGAGGGTGCCGACATCCTCGACGTGGGCGGGGTGAAGGCCGGACCTGGTCCCGAGGTCACCGAAGCCGAAGAACTCGAGCGCGTGGTGCCGGCCGTGTCCGAACTCGCCCGACGCTTCGACGTGGCGCTCTCTATCGATACGTGGCGCGCGTCGGTGGCGAGCGCCTGCTTCGCCGAGGGGGCGAGCCTCGGCAACGACATCAGCGGTTTCGCCGACCCGAACTATCTGAGCGTCGCGGCTGAAGCCAAGGCCAGCGTGGTGGCCACCCACATCCGTCTGGCACCGCGGGTGGCCGATCCCACCCCGCACTACGACGACGTCACCGCCACTGTGCGAGACTTCCTGCTCGAGCGCCGCCGTCGCGCGCTCGAGGCCGGCGTCGGGGAGGATCGCATCGTGCTCGACGCGGGACTCGACCTCGGCAAGACCTCCGCCCAGTCGCTGCAGTTGCTGCGCGACAGCCCCGTACTGGCCGACCTGGGCTCGCCGCTGTTCCTCTCGGCGTCGAACAAGACCTTTCTCGGCGCGATGTTCGACCTCGGCGTGACCGAGCGGCGTGAGGCGACGTTGGCGGCGAGCGCGCTGGGCATCGCCGGCGGGGCGCGCGTGCTGCGCGTGCACGACGTCGCGGGCACGGTGCGCGTGCGCGACGCGATTCAGGCGATTCTCGAGGCCCGATGAGCAGCGTCTGCGTCGTGGGCGGCGAGGCCACGATGGTCTACGACGCCTTGCACCGCCAGGTCGAACTGGCCCTCGACGGGCTCAACCCGTCGGCGCTGCAGGTCTACACCGCCAAGGACGTTACGACCGGTTCCGAACCGATCCTCGCCAGCGTCCTCGAGGCGCTCAACACGCCGGGTCTGCTCGCCGAACGCCGCGTGGTCGTGGTGCGCGACGCGCAACTCCTGCTCGCTGACGAGGTGGCCGCTCTGGCGCAGTGGATGCAGTCGGGGGCGGCCGACGCCGACCTCCTCCTCGCCGTGGTGGGCGCTAAGAGCCACAAGCTGGTCAAGGCCGCCGCAACGGTGGTCGACGTCAACGTCGGATCGCGCCTCGACGACCGAGCCGAGTTCGTCGCCACGACGCTCGCCAGCTACGGCGTGGGACTCGCGCGCGACGACGCGCGCCGCGTCGCCGA
Source organism: Actinomycetes bacterium (assembly GCA_021784205.1). Next base: position 27,274 of record JAJXTB010000009.1, on the reverse strand, counting down.
GGTGGTGGGCGACGACGTGGCGCGGGTCGACGCGCTCGCGCGGACCCTGCGCTCGATCTACGGCGAGCGGTCGGTGCGATACGTCGACCTCGAGCCCTACCTGGGCGACGCGGGAGACCTGCCCGAGTGGGACCTGACCGACGCGATCGACGCCGGCGACGCCACGAAGGCGCTCGAGGTGGCGCGGCGCATGCTCGACTCGCGCAGCCGTGTGGGCCTGCAGATCGTGAACCTGCTCCAGCGCTACTACCTGCGCCTGGCCCGTTTGGAGGGCAGCGGCGCGCGAACGGCCGAGGACGCGGCGTCTCTGCTTGGGATCAAGGCCTATCCCGCGGGCAAGGCACTGCGCTCGGCAACGCGTTTAGGCGGCGCCCGCCTGGGGGCCGCGCTCTCCCTGATCGCCCGGGCTGACGAGGATCTAAAGGGCGGGGTCGACTACGGGCGCGACCCCGAGAGCGACGCGGACGTCACTGACGCCACGGTCATCGAAGTGCTGGTGGCGCGCCTGGCCCGGATGGGCCGGCGTTAGCCGTTGAGCTTGAGGGCGTTGATGCGCCGCTGCAGGCCGCTCTTCTTGTTGGCGGCCTGATTCTTGTGTATGACGCCCTTGGCGGCGGCGGAGTCGATGCGCTTGATGGCGTTGCGCAGCGCCGTCTCCTCGTTCTCGGTGCCGACGGCGGTGACGGCATTCTTGGTGCGAGTGCGGATCTCGGACTTGACGGCCTTGTTGCGATCGCGCGCGACGATGTTCTGCTTGTTGCGCTTGATCTGGCTCTTGATATTTGCCACGAAAAATTCCCCGTTCTCAGTGCGCCGAAGACCAACGGCGGGCTGAACAAGGTTAGCAGGCCCGACCAGGCCCCTCCACATCGATTGTTCGAGGCGACGGGTAGCCTAAGAGGACCGTGGCAACTCCTCCTCGTGGCGTCGACGCCAGCAAAATTCGGAACTTTTCCATCATTTCCCACGTCGACCACGGCAAGTCGACCCTCTCGGACCGCATCTTGGAGATCACGGGCGCGGTGGATCCGCGCCTCATGCGCGCCCAATACCTCGACTCGATGGACATCGAGCGCGAGCGTGGCATCACCATCAAGGCCCAGAACGTGCGCGTGCACTTCGAGGGCCACATTCTCCAGCTGATCGACACCCCGGGCCACGTGGACTTCGGCTACGAGGTGTCGCGCTCGCTCGCGGCGTGCGAGGGAGCGATCCTCCTCGTCGACGCCAGCCAGGGCATCCAGGCCCAGACACTCGCCAACTGCTATCAGGCGATCGAGCACAACCTCGAGATCGTGGCCGTCCTCAACAAGATCGACTTGCCCGCGGCCGACCCGGAGCGCTGCAAGGACGAGCTCGAGCGGGTTCTCGGACTCGCCGCCGCCGACGTCCTCTCGATCTCAGCTAAGACCGGCGAGGGGGTGCGCGAGTTGCTCGAGGCGGTGATCGCGCGGATCCCGGCCCCGGTGGGCGACCCCCACGCGCCGCTGCGCGCCCTCATCTTCGACTCGTCCTACGACCAGTACCGCGGGGTCATCAGCTCGATCCGCGTGGTCGAGGGGACGCTGCGCGACGACGTCAAGATCCGCATGATGCAGGCGGGCTCGAACCACGAGGTCGAAGAGCTCGGCGTGCGGTCCCCGGTGATGACCCCAGTGTCTCAATTGGGACCCGGCGAGGTGGGCTACATCGTCGCCGGGATCAAGGACGTCGGGGGAGCGCGCTCGGGCGAGACCATCACCGAGGCGGCCCGTCCGGCGGCCGCGCCGCTCGAGGGCTATCGCGACCCCAAGCCGATGGTCTTTTGCGGCATCTATCCCATCGACGGCGACGACCTGGGCGACCTGCGCGACTCCTTGGACAAGCTCAAGCTCAACGATGCCTCGATCACCTATGAGCCGGAGTCCTCGCGGGCGCTGGGATTCGGGTTTCGCTGCGGCTTTCTCGGGCTGTTGCACATGGAGATCGTGCGCGAACGCTTGGAACGCGAGTTCGACCTCGATCTCATCGCCACGGCGCCCTCGGTGGCCTATCGCGCCTATCTCACCGACGGCACCGAGGTCGATATCGACAACCCGACGGACTTGCCCGATTCGAGTCGGCTGGACCACATCGACGAGCCGATGCTCGAGATCTCGATCCTGACCCCGAGCGAGTACCTGGGCACGGTGATGGATTTGTGCCAGTCGCGCCGTGCCGAGATGATCAAGATGGACTATCTCTCCGCCGAACGGGTCGAGCTGCGCTACACGATCCCCCTGGCCGAGGTCGTGATCGACTTCTTCGACGCCTTGAAGAGCCGAACCAAGGGTTACGCCAGCCTCGACTATGAGCCCCACGGTTACGTCACCTCGAACCTCGTGCGCGTGGATCTGCTGATCAACCACGAGCCGGTCGACGCCTTCTCGACGATCGTGCATCGCTCCAACGCCGAGTACTACGGACGCAAGATGGCCGAGCGCCTACGCGAGTTGATCCCGCGCCAGATGTTCGACGTGCCGATCCAGGCGGCGATCGGCGGGCGCGTGATTGCCCGCGAGACGGTCAAGGCTCGGCGCAAGGACGTTCTGGCCAAGTGCTACGGGGGCGACATCACTCGTAAGCGCAAGCTCCTCGAGAAGCAAAAGGAGGGCAAGAAGCGCATGAAGAACCTCGGTCGCGTGGAAGTGCCCCAGGAGGCCTTCGTGGCCGCCTTGAAGCTCGAGGACTAGCCCGGGCTCACCTTTGGCGTCGAACACGTTCGTGTTAGCACTCGGTAGAATCGAGTGCTAACAAGGAGGCACATGGCTCGTCGCGTCGCGAAACCCCCGGCGTCAGCGGATCTCGACGCGCGCAAGGCGACGATCCTTGAGGCCGTTGTGACCGAGCACATCGACACGGCCCAGCCGGTCGGCTCGTCCTCGGTGGCCTCCAGCGCCGACCTCTCCGTCTCACCGGCGACCGTGCGCAGCGAGATGGTGGCCTTAGAGCGCGAGGGCTATCTCGCTCAGCCCCACACCTCGGCCGGGCGGGTACCGACCGACAAGGGGTATCGCTACTTCGTTGACCACCTCAGCGACGCCACCGTGGGCTCGGCCCAGCAGCGCCAGGTCGCCGAGTTCTTCGCCCACGTGCGCGGCGAAGTCGAGGACGTTCTCGAGCAAACCTCGACGCTGCTCAGCGAGATGACGAACTACACCTCGTTGGTGGTCGGAGCCGGTCACGGCCACGCCACGATCCTCTCGGCCCAGCTGGTCAGTCTCGACGCTAACCACCAACTGCTGGTCACCGTCTTCTCCGACGGTGCGGTCACCAAGCACAGCGTCTTCACCCCCTACGCGGTGATGCCGAGCGACGTGGCCGAGGCTTCGCGCCAGATCAACGCCCTGCTCCTCGGGACCTCGCTCGAGCACCGCGTCCAGGTGCCCTCGCGCACCGATCAGGTCGCGAGCCTGGTGCGCGACGCGGTTGCGACCCTGCACGCCGAGTCGCCGACGGTCGAGGGCGAGCAGGTTTTCATCGGGGGATCCTCGCGAGTGGCTGAGGCCTTCAATGGCGTCGAGACGGTGCGCAAGGTTCTCGCCATCCTCGAACAGGAGTTGCTCGTGGTCTCTCTGGTCCAAGACGTCCTCGAGTCGGGGTCGTCGGTCGCCATCGGTAGCGAGCACGGATTCGAGTCACTCGCCTCGTGCGCGCTGATCGTCGCGCCGGTCACCATCGACGGCCAGCGCGCTGGCGCGGTAGGCCTTCTTGGGCCGACGCGTATGAAGTACCGCGAGGCCCTCGCGGCGGCCCAGCTGGTCTCAGAGCAGCTGTCGCGCCACTTCATCGGAGAGGACGAACGTGTCCAGTGACCTCTACGAGGTCCTCGGCGTCACGCGCGACGCTTCGGCTGAGGACATCAAGCGCGCCTATCGCCAGCTCGCGCGCCAGTACCACCCCGACGCGAACCCCGACCCCACGGCCGAGGCTCGCTTCAAAGAGGTTTCCCAGGCCTACGAGATCCTTTCGGATGCGGAGCGCCGAGCGAACTACGACCGCTTCGGCTCGGCCGACGCCCAGAGTCCCTTCGGCGCCGGCTCGGTCCAAGACATCTTCGACATGTTCTTCGGCGGCGGCCAGCGCGGCGGTCGCCGCGGGCCCCAGCCCGGCCCCGACGCGGAGATCTCCCTCGAGATCACCCTGGAGGAGGCGGCCTTCGGCGCGACGCGCGACGTGACCGTGAACCTGCCCCATCGCTGTGGCACTTGCAGCGGATCGGGGGCGGCGCCGGGCACCTCAGCGGTCACCTGTGAGGAGTGCGGCGGCGCCGGCGAGGTTCGACGGGTGCGCAACTCGATCCTCGGCCAGATGGTGACCTCGATGGCCTGTTCGCGCTGTGACGGCTGGGGGACGCGGATCACGTCGCCGTGCCCGGACTGCCAAGGTGACGGACGCGTGCGCACGACCTCGGTGCTCTCGGTGCAGATCCCGGCCGGCGTCGAGGACGGTTCGACCATGCGCCTGGCTGACCGGGGTCCTGCGGGACCGCGCGGCGGCCCCAACGGTCGTCTCTACGTTCACCTGAGTGTGGCGCCCGACGCGCGATTCGAGCGCGTAGGCGACGACCTTCATCACGAGGCTCACGTCGCCTTCACCCAGGCGGCGCTGGGCGCGAGCATCGAGGTGCCGACTCTAACCGGCACCCTGGTCCTCGACGTCGAGCCGGGCAGTCAGAACGGCACCGTCCAGCGCATTCGGCACGAGGGCGTCGAGCACCTGCACGGTCGCGGTCGCGGTGACCTCTATGTGCACCTGGTCGTGGACGTGCCCCGCGAGCTTGACGAGACGTCGGCGGACCTGCTGCGCCAGCTCGCCGCGCACCGCGAGGAGATCGTGCGCGAAGAGCCTACGGGCCTCTTCGGCCGACGCAAGGCGAAGCGATGACCCAGCAGGAGTGGTCGCGTCGGGTCGCGGCCCTCGGGCAGTTCCGTGTCGCCGATCCCGCGTTCCCGGCGCTCTCGCGCGACGACGATCACCACCTGCGACGGGTGTTGCGCGCCAGCGTGGGCGAGGAGATCGTCGTCACCAACGGCGGCGGCGACTGGGCTTTTGCGACCGTTGGCGACGCGGGTCTCGAACGAGCGAGCGACGTCGCAGTGGATCCCGCGCCCGAGCCGATCACCCTCTACCTGGCGCCGGTCAAGGGCGAGCGCGGCGAGTGGGCGATCGCCAAGGCCACCGAGCTCGGGGTGACCCGCGTGGTGCCGCTGGTGTGCGCGCGTCTCACGGTGGCTTTTCGCGGTGACTACGCGACCAAGACTCTCGCGCGCTGGCGCCGAATCTCGAAGGAGTCCGCCGGCCAGTGCCGTCGCACCTATGACGTGCTGATCGACGAGCCCGTGAAGGTGGTCGACGTGCCCGACGAGGTGGCGGTGGCCGACTTCGGCGGGACCGCGGCCTGGGCGCCGGTTCGCGCGGTGGCGATCGGCCCCGAGGGCGGCTGGGCGCCCGGGGAGTGGGGCGAGACGCGCGTGCGCGTGGGACTGGGCTCGAGCGTTCTGCGCGCTGAGACGGCCGCGGTGGCCGCGGCGACGCTGATGGCGGCCGCGCGCGACGGGTGGGGAAGCACCGCGGCGGCGGGGAATCGGTAAAGATGAGCGCATGAGCGAGTGTGTCTTCTGCAAGATCGTGGCGGGCGAGATCCCCTCGACGCCGGTGGCCGAGAGCGAGACCGCTCTGGCCTTCTACGACATCGCCCCCCAGGCGCCGGTGCACGTCCTCGTGATCCCCAAGGTCCACATCACCAGCGCCGACGAGGTGGCCTCGAGCCACGGTGGAATCGTCGACGACCTCGTCCTGCTCGCCCAGAAGGTCGTCGAGGCCGAGGGCGTGCGCGAGAGCGGATACCGTCTCGTAATCAACGTGGGCGCTGACGCCCAGATGACCGTCGCCCACCTGCACATCCACGTGCTCGGCGGTCGGCGCCTGGAGTGGCCCCCCGGATGAGCAGCGACGCCTCGACCACCGAGGCCCTCACCGTGACGACGTTCGTACCCAACACCCACCTGATGGCCGGCCTCCTGGGCCCGCGCGACGCGTACCTGCGCGTCATAGAGCGGGCCTATCCCCAGTCGACGATCCGGGTCCAGGGCAACCAGATCTCGGTGACCGGCCCCGACGCGGCGAAGGTTCTACGGCTCTTCGACGAGCTCGTCCTGGTCCTCGAGTCGGGCCAGGCGCTCGATTCGGTCAAGGTCGAGCGCACGATCGACATGGTCGATGACGACCTGCGCCCGAGCGAAGTGCTGCGCCACGAGGTCGTGCGCAGCGCCAAGGGCAAGCCCGTGCGTCCCACGACCGCCGGCCAGAAGCGATACGCCGACGCGATCGACGCCTCCACGGTGACCTTCGGCATCGGCCCGGCGGGCACCGGCAAGAGCTACCTCGCGGTCGCCGCCGCGGTCCAGGCGCTCAATCGCCGCCAGGTCCAGCGCATCGTCTTGACCCGCCCCGCCGTCGAGGCGGGCGAGCACCTGGGTTTCCTGCCCGGTGACCTGATGGCCAAGGTCGACCCCTACTTGCGGCCCCTCTATGACGCGCTCTACGACATGGTTGGTCCCGAAGGGGCGGCTCGACTGATCGCCAACGGCACCATCGAGGTCGCCCCGCTCGCCTTCATGCGCGGGCGCACGCTCAATGACTCCTTCATCATCCTCGACGAGGCGCAGAACACGACGCCCGAGCAGATGAAGATGTTCCTCACGCGCATCGGATTCAATTCCAAGGCGGTCGTCACGGGCGACGTGACCCAGGTGGACCTCAACGGCAAGCGCAGCGGGCTTGCCGGACTTGAGGGCGTGCTCGGCGAGATCGAGGGCCTCAACTTCGTCTACCTGTCAGCGCGCGACGTGGTACGACACCGCATCGTCGCCGACATCGTCGCCGCCTACGACCGGCAGGACTCATGACCATCGACATCTACGCCGCCGACGAACAGCACGAGCTCGCCATCGATCTCGAGGCGTGGGTCGAGCTCGCCCGCGGCGCCCTCGTCGACGAAGGCGTCCATGGTCCGGCCGAGGTCTCCTTGCTCTTCGCCGACGAGACGACGATCGCGGCGCTGAACCAGCAGTTCATGGGCAAGACCGGGCCAACCGACGTGCTGAGCTTTCCCATCGACTACGAGGACGAGCCCAGCGGGCGCAACCCCGACGCGGGCACCACCGGCCCGGGCGATCCGCCCCTCTCGGAGATTCCCCAGCTCATTGGCGATATCGTCATCTGCCCCAGCGTCGCCGCGCGCAACGCGCTCGAGCACGAGTGCTCTTTCGACGACGAGGTGGCCCTGCTCGTCGTTCACGGCGTGCTTCACCTGCTCGGATGGGACCACGAGCTCGACGACGAAGCTGAGCGCATGGAAGCGCGAGAGCGCGAGCTCCTGGCGCGCCACTATCGGAGAGGGTCGTGATCGGCGCGCTCTGGTCGCCCGGGGACAGTTACCTCGCGCTGGTCGTGCTTGTTCTGCTGAGTTTGTCGGCGTTCTTCGCTCTTGCCGAGACCTCGCTCGTGCGGATGTCGCGCTCGCGCGCGCGCGGCCTGCGCGACGAGGGGCGCCGCGGCGCTGAGGCGTTGGTGCGTCTGACCGACGCACCAGAAAAGTTCCTCAACCCGTTGCTGCTGCTCGTGCTGATCTGTCAGCTGGTGTCCGCGACGCTCGTCGGTGTGTTGGCTGGGCATCTCTTCGGCGCGGCTGGCGTTCTCATTGCGACGGTGCTCGAGGTCGTGATCATCTTCGTGATCTTCGAGGCGATCCCCAAGAACTTCGCCGTCGCCCACCCCGACACCGCCGCGCTGATCAGCGCACCGGTCGTGGGCACCCTGTTGCGCTTCGCGCCGATCCGCTGGACCGCCACGGCGCTGCTCGCCATCGCCCAGTGGGTGATCGGATTCTTCGGCACGACGGGCTCGCCCCATCGCATGACCGAGTCCGAGGTCCTCGCGATGGCCGACGTCGCCCACGAAGACCAGGCCATCGCCTCCGAGGAGCGCAACTTCATCCATTCGGTGATCGAGTTTGGCGACACCGTGGTGCGCGAGGTGATGGTGCCGCGCATCGACATGGTCGACGTGGCCAGTGACGCCACCGTGCGCGAGGCGCTGCGCGTGGCGATCGAGTCGGGGCGCTCACGCCTGCCTGTCCTGGGTGACGGGGTTGACGACGTCGTGGGGATCGTGAACCTGCGCCTGCTCGCGGCCCTGGTCGACGAGGGCCGCGGCGAGGAGTCGGTGGCCACGCACGCCGTCGCGGTGAACTTCGTGCCCGAGACCAAGCGGGTGGCGTCGCTGCTCGCCGAGATCCGCCACGCCCAGAGTCACCTGGTCATCGTGGTCGACGAGTACGGGGGCACCGCCGGACTCGTGACCCTAGAGGACATCCTCGAAGAGCTGGTGGGCGAGATCACCGACGAGTCGGACCAGAGCGTTCCGGTCGCCGCCGCTTCGATGGGTGCGATCACCCTGAGCGGGCGGCTCAACATCGACGACGCCAACCTCGACTACGACCTCTCCCTGCCCAAGGACGGCTGGGACACCATCGGGGGTCTCGTGCTCGATCTCGCCGGCGGCGTGCCCGAGATTGGCGAAGAGCTCTACACGCGCGACTACCGCCTGACGGTGACGCGCCTGGACGGACGTCGCGTCGAAGAGGTTCGCGTCGAGCAGGTCGAGTCGTGACCCGCGCCGGCTTCGTCGCCATCCTCGGACGACCCAACGTGGGTAAGTCCACGCTGCTCAATCGCGTCATCGGCACCAAAGTCTCCATTACCGCCAAGACGCCGCACACGACGCGTCAGGCGATTCGCGGCATCCTCACCGAGGACGGCGTTCAGGTGATCTTCGTAGACACCCCGGGCATGCATCGGCCGCGCACGAGCCTGGGCGGACGTCTCAACGAGGCCGCGCGCGCCGCCGCCGACGACGTCGACGTCGCTCTCGCGGTGCTCGACGCCGGCGCAGAGATCGGCCAGGGCGACGAGAACACCATTCGCATCACGTTGGGCGCGGCGCGCCACGGCGCGACGCCCTGCGTCGTCCTGAACAAGACCGACCGTGCAGGCAAGGACGCCGTACTCGCCCAGCTGCTCGCCGCTCAGCGCGTGGTCGAGGAGGTCGCCGAGGACCCGGCGCTGGCCGCGCGCGTCGAGTACTTCGCGGTCTCGGCGCGCACGGGAACCGGCATCGACGATCTGGTCCGCTTCGTGCAGGCAAAGATGCCCGAATCGCCGCTGCTCTTTCCCGACGACGAAGTCTCTGACGTTGAGGAGGGAACCTGGGTGGCCGAGCTCGTGCGCGAGCAGCTGGTTCGAAAGACCTCTCAGGAGCTGCCCCATTCGATCCACTGCCGGGTCACCGAGTTCGAATGGCCTCACGTCACGGTCGAGATCCTCGTCGAACGCGAGAGTCAGAAGGGCATGGTGATTGGCAAGGGCGGACAACTCCTCAAGGAGGTGGGCATCGCCGCGCGCGAGCAACTTCCGGAAGGTACCTATCTCGAGTTGCGCGTGCGCGTCGAGCCGTCCTGGCAGAAGCATGACGACATCCTCGATCGCCTGGGTTACTGACTCGCCGCCTCGAAGTTGCGCGCGCGGCGACGACTCGCCGTGGTGAGCGCGTAGACGAAGAGTGCGGCGAGCCCGGCCAGCCCCACGAGGACGATCGAGAGTCCGAGGTACTTGAGGCCCGACAGCCCGACGAGCCCGATCATCAGGTGGCGTATCAGCGGGCTGTTCGCTCGCGTCGCGATGAGAGATCCCACGAAGATCGCCGGCACGCCGCCGATCACCACCGCGAGGGTGAGGTTCCAGTCGACGTGGGCGAAGAGCAGGGTGCCCACGCTGGCGCTGAGAGCCAGGGGGATCGACTGGGCGAGGTCGGTGCCGATCAGCTCGCTCGTGCCCAGGGTGGGATAGAGCACGACGAGCAGCACCATGACGAGCGACCCCGCGCCCACCGAGGTCAGTCCGACCATGAAGCCCCCGACGGCGCCGACGGTGACCGTGAGCGCGGTGCGATTCGCCCTCTCGCGCCACACCGGCACCACGTGCAGCTGTCGCGCGGTCATCGCGGCCGCGCCCAAGACGAGCGCCGCGCCGAGGACGCGCGTGAGATCCACCTCGGCGGTGCCCGAGGTCCCCATCAGGTGCATGACGAACGTGCCGAGGAACGCGGCGGGCAGGGCGCCGAGAGAGAGCGGGCCGACGATGTCGCGGCGGATCGTGCCGCGCCGCCAGTGCACGGCCGCGCCGACCGGGCGCATCACGAGAGTCGCGAGCAGGTCGGCCGAGATGGCAGCCGACGGCGCGACGCCAAAGAGCAGCACCAGCATCGGTGTCATCAGTGCGCCCGCGCCCACGCCGGTGATGCCGAGCAGCAGGCCGACCAGCGCGCTCGCCGCGACGAGGATCAGGTCTACGTGCATCGAACTCCTAGAAGACTACAAAAACTAGTGAAATACTAGTCTACTACCGGATCACCCGGATGGTCCTGCGCCAACTCGCCCAGGAAGCCCTCCACGAAGGACCGGTCGCGCGTGCGGCGCATGGGTGGCAGTTTCTGAAAGAGCGCGCCGCGGTAGTTCGCCTCGGCCAGGCGCGTGTCGAGCACGGCGACGACCCCGCGGTCGGTGGCGCTACGGATCAGCCGGCCGACCCCCTGAGCGAGCAGCATCGCCGCGCGCGGCAGGTCGACGTCGTAGAAGGGGTTCGCGGCCCGCTCACGGCGCGCCTCGGCCAGGGGATCGCCGGGAACGCGAAAGGGCAGGCGGTCGATGGTCACCAGGCTCAAGGAGTGTCCGGGCACGTCAACACCCTGCCAGAAGCTCGTCACCGCAAAGAGGCTCGCCGACACCGACTCGCGGAACTCGCCGATGAGGTGCTGACGTGACAGCGTTCCCTGGACGAGCACCGGCGTCGTCAGGCGCTGTGCCACGGCGTCGGCGACGCGATTCATCACGGCGCGATTGGTGAAGAGCGCGAGGGTTCGCCCGCCGGCCGCACCGATCAGGGCTACGAGCTCGTCGATGATGGCCGCCTCGCAGGCCGGGTCGTTTCGCGCGGGCAGGTGCGGCACGTAGAGCACGGCGTGCTGGCGGTAGTCGAAGGGGCTCTCGACGTGTTCGATGGGCGCGTCGAGTCCGAGGGTCGCGCCGAGTGAGTCGGGGATCGTGGCACTGGTCAGCACGGCGGTGACGCCGGGCCAGAGATCCTCGGCGAGGCGCGGACCCACGTCGATGAGTGACAGCTCGATCTCGACCTCGCGCTCGCGCCGGGTGAGATAGATCAGTTCGCCCTCACCCACGCCGCGCAGGCGCACGAGGTCGTTGCCCAAGTGAACGGCCGGACCCAGGGTGCGCAGCCGGCGCGCTTCGGCGGCGTCAGTGGCACTCAGCGCGCGCAGGCCCTCGATCACCCTGGTGACGAGGTCACTCGCCCGCGCCAGCTCGCGCTCGACGTCTTCGTCGAGGCCCGTGAGGCGCTGCGCGTCGTACTGGATCGCCAGCGAGGTCGTGAGCCGGTCCGCGACGCCGGCGAGCTCGCTGAGGCCCTCGTCGAACTCGGGGCCGAGCAGGGGCCGTGCGGCGAGGGCGAGTGCGCGCAGGCGCGCAGAGGTCAATGAGGTTCCCAGCAGCGAGGCGAAGATGTCCGGTGCTTCGTGGGCTTCGTCGAAGACCACCACGTCGTGGGCGGGCAGGAGCATCGCGCCCGAGGCGAGGTGCGCGGCGTAGAGGTGGGTGTTGACGATCACGATGTCGGCCTCGCCCGCGCGGTCCTTGGCCAGTTCGGCGAAGCAGGACTGGCCCTGGGGGCATTGGAGGCGGCCGAGGCACTCCTGGGGACTCACCGAGAGCGAGCGCCAGGCGCGCTCGTCGACGTCAAAGGTCAGCTCGTCTCGCTCGCCCGTCGTGGTGTCGTTGGCCCAGGCCAGGATGCGCCGCATCTGGCTCGCCACGCCGCGCGGTACGCGCTCGCCGTCGTCGAAGGAGAGCTGGCCCGGCCCGGCCTGGGCCGCGCGGTTGCGACAGAGGTAGTTGCTCTTGCCCTTCAACACCGCCAGTCGCGTGCCTGGGGCGTGCGCCGTGACCAGCGGAGCATCCTTGGTGGCGAGCTGGTCCTGGAGGTTCTTGGTCGCGGTGGCGATGACGACGCGCTGACCCGAGAGCGCCGCGGGCACGAGGTAGGCGAGTGACTTGCCGACGCCGGTGCCGGCCTGGATGATGATGGGTTGCTTGGTCGAGAGAGCGCGCGCGACCAGTCGGGTCATGGTGCGTTGGCCCTCGCGGGCCTCGCCGCCACCGGGCAGGTCGGCGGTGACGGCGTCGAGTACGGCGAGCGCGTGGTCCTCGTCGACTTCGCTGGCGATCACGCGCGCGGGGCCGTCGTCGGTGGGCTCAACGTAGGGGTCGTCCACGTCGGGATCGTAGGAACGCACCCCTTGACACTACGGGCGTCGACCGGGGCGTCGCGGTCGAAGGCACTAGGTTTTACCCGTGGATCCGCGCCCGACCCCCGTTCCCGCGAGCATCGAACGGACCGGTGTGCCCCACCACGTGGCCATCGTCATGGACGGAAACGGCCGCTGGGCCCAGCGTCGCGGACTGCCGCGCACCGAGGGTCACGGAGCGGGCGAGGAGGCGCTCCTCGACGCCACCTACGGGGCGCTCGCGGTCGGGGTGAGGGCCCTCACGGTCTACGCCTTCTCGACCGAGAACTGGCGCCGTCCGGTGGACGAGGTGCGCTATCTCATGAATTTCAACCGCGGGATCCTCGAGCGTCACCGCGACGGTCTCAACGACGACGGGGTGCGCATCACCTTCTCGGGCCGGCGCGACTGGCGCGTGCCCAAGCGCGTCCTCAAAAGCATGGACGACGCCGCCGAGCTGACGCGGCGCAACCGGGCGATGACGCTCAACATCGCCTTCAACTACGGCGGACGGGCCGAGATCGTCGACGCCGTCGCGCGTCTGGTGGCCGATGGCGTCTCGGCCAACAAGGTCGACGAGAAGGCGATCCGTTCGCGCCTCTACCACCCCGAGCTGCCCGACCCCGACCTCGTCGTGCGCACGTCGGGCGAGTACCGGATTTCGAACTTCCTGCTCTGGGAGATGGCCTACTCCGAGCTCGTCTTCACCGACGTGCTCTGGCCCGACTTTCGCCGCGAGGATCTCTATCGCGCGATCGAAGAGTTCCAGAGCCGCGAGCGGCGCTTTGGTGGAGTGGACCAGTGAGAGCGACCCGTGTGGCCTGGGTCATTGGAATCGTTCTCTACCTCGTGCTCTGGGGAATCGCCCTCGACGGGGCCTCGAGCCTGGTCGCTCCCCTGGTCGTGCCGGTGGTGCTCGCGGTGCTCGTCTACGCCGGTGTGCTGCTCAACCGCTTCCTCGGCATCACGCCGCGCCGTCAGCACTTCGCCGAGCGCGAGGACGACCCCCCGCGGTGAGAGAAATCGACGACGACGCGATCGTCCTGCGCACCTACAGCTCGGGTGAGGCGGATCGCGTCGTGGTGCTGTGGACGAGGGCCCACGGCAAGGTCCGCGTCATTGCCAAAGGAGTGCGCAAGACCACTAGCCGCCTGGGCGGCACCCTCGAGGTCCTGGGCTACGTGCGCGTCAGTCTCGTGCGATCTCGCGGCGACTTCTACATCGCGCGCCACGTGAGCCACCTCGAACGCTTCGCGACGCTGCGCTCGAGCTACGAGCGCATCACCGCCGGTTTCGCCGTCGTGGAGATGGTCGACGCGATCCCCGTCGACGACGTGGTCGATGACGCGTTCTTCGAGGTACTGGTGCGAGTTCTCGCCACGCTGGACAACCCCGACTACGACCCGACGCTGGTGCCCGCCTCCTTCGGGTTGCGACTCCTCGATTACGACGGCTCGGCGCCGGTGCTCGACGCGTGCGCGAACTGCGGGCGCGAGGGCCCCCTCGTGGCCTTCGACGCCGCGATCGGCGGGGCGCTGTGCGCACTGTGTCGCAGCGGCAGCCCGCTCTCACCCGAGGCGCTGACCCTGATGCGACGCATCGTCGGCGGCGACCTGGCCGCGGTCTTGCGCTCCGCGCCGGCCGCGTCGGGCGAGGTCTCCTCCCTCGTCCACGAGGCCCTCGAAGTCCACCTCGGTCGGCGCCTTCGCGCGGCTCGCTCCACGGCGCCGCTGGGTCCCAAGTCCCCGTGAGCGCGGTCTCGCTGTACTGGTTTCGCCGCGATCTGCGCCTCGCGGACCAACCGGCCCTCGAGGCCGCGGCCGCGGCCGGCGAGGTGGTTGGCGTCTTCGTAGCCGACGAGGCGCTGCTCGCCCCGGCCGGTGCTACGCGGCGTGCGTATCTCGCCGCGACGTTGGGCGCTCTCGATCGAGCGATGGGCGGCGCGTTGTGCGTGCGAGTGGGCGACCCCGCCGACGTCCTCGTGGGTCTCGCGCTGGAAGTCGGCGCGCGCGTGGTGTTTGGTACCGCGGACTTCGGTCCGTACGGCCGAGAGCGCGACCGTCAGGTCGTCGCGGCACTGTCCGCGCGCGGCGTCACGGCACATTTACTCGATTCGCCCTACGCCGTCGAGCCGGGAGTCGTGCGCACGGCGAACGGGGATCTCTACCGCGTCTTCACGCCGTTTCGCCGAGCGTGGTCGCGCCAGGCCGTGCCCCCACCTCGGCGCGGGGTTGCCGTAGGCTGGCGCCTGGCGTCGGGCGAGTCGTCCGCTTCGGTGGCACGACTTGGGGGGACCCGGCGTCCTTGGTACTTCGGCGACCTCGACGACGGGTCGGCGGCGCCTGGTGGCGCCGGCGAATCGGCCGCGCACGCGCGTCTGGGGGACTTCGCGCAGGGCGCCAAGGACTACGCAGCCGCGCGCAACCGTCCCGACCTCGACGCGACGAGCCGACTGAGTGCCTACCTGCACTTCGGTGTCCTGCATCCCCGACAGGTTCTCGATCTCGTGGGCGAGGAAGCCTTCGTTTCCGAGATTGTCTGGCGCGAGTTTTATGGTGACGTTCTCTTCCACCGTCCCGACTCGGCGCGAGACGGCCACCACGCGGCGCGAGGCCGGCTAAAGGTGGATCGCGACGAGGCCGCGGCGTTGCGCTTTCAAAGTTGGGCGCGCGGCGAGACCGGCTTTCCGCTCGTCGACGCCGGGATGCGCCAGCTCCTCACCGAGGGATGGATGCACAACAGGGTGCGCATGGTCGTCGCGTCGTTCTTGGTCAAGCACTTGCACCTCGACTGGCGCTGGGGCGCGCGCTGGTTCATGTGGCGACTGGTCGATGGGGATCTCGCCTCGAATCAGCACGGGTGGCAGTGGTGCGCGGGCGTGGGCGTCGACGCCGCCCCGTTTCATCGCATCTTCAACCCGACGCTCCAGGCCGAGCGCTTCGACCCCGAGGGCGCGTACGTGCGCCGATACGTCGATGAGCTCGCCGGTGTCGACGCGCCCTTCATCCACCAGCCCGGCGCGGGCGGCGTTGCCGACCGGTACCCTGCTCCCATGATCGATCTGGCTGCCGAACGCCACGAGGCGCTCGCGCGCTGGGCCGCCGCCACGCGCTCGTGAGCGACTTCGGCGTCTACGTCCACGTGCCCTTCTGCGCGCACCGCTGCGACTACTGTGCCTTCGCTACCTACGCCGACCGCGACCAGCTGATGGACGACTACGTCGCGGCGGTGCGCGCCGAGATCGCCGCGCGTCGCGCCGACATGCCCGCGGTGACGTCGGTCTTCTTCGGCGGGGGCACACCATCGCGCCTGCCCGCGAGGGACCTAATCGCGATCCTGTCCGAGATCCCCCTCGCGCCCGGCGCCGAGGTGACCGTCGAGTGCAACCCCGAGGACGCGTCCTTCGAGCGACTCGCGGCCTATCGCGCCGGGGGAGTGACGCGCATGAGCTTCGGCATCCAGTCCACGCGCCCCGCGGTGCTCGCCGACCTCGGGCGTCGCCACGGCACGGGCGCCCACGTCGAGGTGTCCGAGGCCGTCACGGCGGCCGGTTTCGCCACGTGGAACATGGACCTCATCATCGGCTCGCGGGCGGAGAGCCTCGCCGACGTGGCCGCGACGCTCGGCGACCTCCTGGGACTCGAGCACCCGCCACCGCACATCAGCTGCTACGCGCTCACCCCGGAGCCGGCGACCCCGCTCGGGCGCGATCCCTCGCGTCACCCTGACGAGGACGCCACCGCCGACGCCTATGACCTGGTGGGCGCGACCCTCGACGCGGCCGGATATCAGTGGGAAGAGATCTCCAACTGGGCGCGGCCGGGCCACGAGTGCCGCCACAACCACCTCTACTGGGATCAGGGCGACTACGAGGGCTTCGGCTCTGCGGCGCACTCACATCGCCAGGGTCACCGGTACTGGAACGTGCGCACGCCCGAGCGTTACATCGCCGCGATCGTCGAAGGGCGCTCGCCGCGAGCCGGCGAGGAGTTTCTCGACGAGACGACGCGTCGCTTCGAGCACGACTCGCTCGCCCTGCGCACAACCACCGGCGTGCCGGTTGATGCCTTCGACTCGCTGGACGAGATCGCCCACCTGGTCGAGGTGGAGTCGGGTCGCGTCCACCTCGCGCCGCAGGGACGCCTCCTCGCCAACCAGGTCATCGTCCGCCTGAGGAGCGCAGACTCGTCCGGTAGCCTTGGCTGATGGCTGAGCACGATTCCGGCGACGATCTCCTCGAAAAGATCACGAACCTGGCCAAGCGGCGGGGCTTCTTCTTCCCGTCGGCAGAGATCTACGGCGGATTCCGCTCCGCGTACGACTACGGCCCCCTCGGGGTCAACATGCTGCGTAACGTCAAGAACGCCTGGTGGCGCTCGATGGTCCAGTTGCGCGACGACATCGTCGGCATCGACGCGGCGATCCTCGGCCCGCCGGCGATTTGGGCCGCGTCGGGGCATCTCGAGACCTTCACCGACCCCCTGGTGGACTGCAAGAAGTGCAAGGAGCGCTGGCGCGAGGACAAGATCGACGGGGTCTGTCCCAACTGCGGCTCGACGGAGTTCACCGAGGCGCGCGCCTTCAACCTGATGTTCAAGACCCAGGCCGGCCCGGTCGAGGGCGAGGGCGCGACGGCGTACCTGCGCCCCGAGACCGCCCAGGGGATGTTCACCAACTTCGCCAACGTGCTCGCGACCACCCGGCGCAAGCCGCCCTTCGGCATCGCCCAGATCGGCAAGTCTTTCCGCAACGAGATCACGCCGCAGAACTCCATCTTTCGCACCCGCGAGTTCGAGCAGATGGAGATGGAGTTTTTCGTCCCGCCCGCCGAGGCCGACACGTGGTACCGCTACTGGATCGAGACGCGCCACCGCTGGTACCTCGAGCTGGGGATCGCTCCCGAGAAGTTGCGTCTCCACGAGCACGCCGCGGCCGATCTGTCGCACTACTCGCGCGGCACCACCGACATCGAGTTCGACTTCCCGTGGGGATTCGACGAACTCGAGGGCATCGCGAACCGCGGCGACTACGACCTCACCCAGCACGCCAACGCCTCGGGCGTGCGCCTCGAGTACTTCGACCAGGCCAATAACGAGCGCTACGTGCCCTACGTCATCGAGCCAGCCGCCGGCGCGACGCGGGCCATGATGGCATTCCTGCTCGCGGCCTACGAGGAGGACGTGGTCGAGGGCGAGACGCGCAGCGTCCTGCGCCTGCACCCGCGCCTCGCTCCCTACCAGGTCGCGGTGCTGCCGCTATCGAAGAAGCCCGACCTCGAGGGGCTCTCGCGCGAGGTGCTGGGACTGCTTCAGCCCCACGTGATGTGCGACTTCGACCTGACCCAGTCGATCGGGCGCCGTTACCGGCGCCAGGACGAGATCGGCACGCCGCTGTGCGTGACGATCGACTTCGACAGCCTCGAGGACCGCGCGGTGACCGTGCGAGACCGCGACACGACCACTCAGACTCGCGTCGCCATCGACGATCTCGTGGCCACGGTCCTCACCCGCCTCGTCTAGGCGGGATCAAGTATCACGTGGGCGACCGCGACGGTTGAGTTGCGCGCACTCAGCGCCGGCACCACCATCGCCAGGCCCAGCGCGCCGCCCAGCCAGCAGTCGCCCGCCCAGCCGAAGTGCGCGTAGAGCGTCCCGGCGAAGAACGATCCCAGGGACGCGCCGGCGAAACAGTTGACCATGTAGGCGCTGTTGACCCGACTGCGCGCCTGCGGGCTCAACCCGTAGATGATCGACTGGTTGGTGATCTGCATGCCTTGCATCCCGGCGTCGAGCACGATCACGCCCAGGGCGAGCAGCCAGACGCTGTCGCGACCCAGCCAGAGGATCGCGAAAGAGCCGGTGATCAAGAAGGCCGCGACGATCGTCGCGGTGCGGCTGCGGGCGCGGTCGGCGAGGTGACCGGCGGCGTTGGCCGCGGTGATGCCGGCGACGCCGAAGAGACCGAACAGTCCGATCGTGGCGTTGGAGTAGTGAAAGGGGGCGCCGCTGAGGTGGAACGAGAGAGTCGTCCACAGCGTCGAGAGTGAGGCGAAGGCCAGCGCGCCGAACCAGGCGCGAAAGCGCAAGAGGGGCTGGGTGCGAAAGAGTTGCAGCGAACCGGCGACCGCCTGGGTGTAGGTGAGAGGAGGCCGCACCTGCTCTTCGGGCAGCACCCGAAACAAGACGAGGGCCATCACTGCGAGGACTGCCGCGGCGACCCAGTAGATCGAGCGCCAGCCCGCCACCTGGGCGAGGAGGCCGGACGCGGTGCGCGAGAGCAAGATGCCCGCGAGCAGGCCCGACATCACCCGCGCGATCGTGCGACCGCGCGAGGCCTCTGCGGCGAGGTCGGCCGCGAAAGGGACGATCATCTGGGTCCCTACCGACGTGAGGCCGATGAGTAGCGAGATCGCCGCGAAGGCAGCGAAAGATGTCGTCAGAGCCGCCAGAGCCATCGTTGCCGCCGCCAGGAGGAACATGAGAGCGATCAAGCGGCGCCGGCGCATCAGGTCGCCGAGGGGTACCACTAGAGCCAGTCCCACCGCGTAACCCGCCTGGGTGAACGTGACGAGTAGCGAGGCCGTGGCCGTGCCGACGTGGAAGTCGTGGCGAATCTGGTGCAGGACCGGCTGGAGGTAGTACAGGTTGGCGACCATGACGCCGACGCCGACCGCCATGAGAAACGTCAGCGCGCCGGACAAGGGACGTGGTGAGGTCATAGGTCGTCGGTGCCGAGCGCTAGTGGTCGCTCGACGCGTCGGGGCGAGACGAGGGGAGTGAATAGGTCACCTGCGCTTTGGCGACAAGGTGGTGATGCCCCCTCGAGAACAGCTCGACGTCGACCACGGCGAGTTTGCGGCCGAGCTTGAGGAGTCGACCGCGCGACATGAGATCTGTCTCGAGGTCGGGCTTGCGCAGGAAGTCGATGTGCAGGCTGGTCGTGACCGCGAGGAGCACGGCGCCCACCTCGGCGAGCACCGCCATCCAGGCCGTCGTGTCGGCCAGCATCATCATGACCGGGCCCGACAGTGTGCCCCCGGGACGCCCGTGCCGGCTCGAGACCTCGAGGCTGCACAGTACCTCGGCTTCGCCGACGGATTCGACGCGGGGAACCTCGTTGTCGGGAAAGGCGGCGGTGAGGATGTTTTCGAGTTCGGACGCGGTCAGACGAGGCATCAGTCCACGCGTCGATAGGCCCGAGTGGCGAGCGGCGCGAGCACCACCACGAGGCCGATCGCCCAGAGAATCGAGAGCCAGGCGGCGCCCCCGATTGGCGTGCCGTTCATCAGTCCGCGCACGGCCAACGCGGCCTGGGTGACGGGCTGGTTGCGCGCGAAGGGCTGCAGCCACGAAGGCATTTTTTGGATCTGCACGAAGATGGCCGAGGCGAAGGTGATGGGAAAGATGATGGGAAACGTCATAGCCTGGGCGGTTTCGGAGTTGGGGGCGACGAGGCCGACGAAGGCGAAGCCCCACGAGATGCAGTAGGCGAAGAAGAGCATCAGCAGGCACGCGGCCACGTAGTGCAGGGGCGACCCGTGGGGGCGAAATCCGACGGAGAAGCCCACGAGCGAGATGACGATCAGGACGACGACGTTGCGTACGAGGTCCGACACCGTGCGCCCGGCGAGTACCGCCATGCGGGCCATGGGCAGGGCCTTGAAGCGCTCGATCAGTCCGCGCTGGAGGTCCTCGGCCAGACCGATCGCGGTGCCGATGGCGCCAAAGATTGTCGTCTGGACCAAGATGCCCGGGATCAGGTAGTTGACGTAGGGGCCCTTAACGCTGATCGACCCGCCGAAGACGTAGCGAAAGAGCAGCACGAACATGATCGGCTGGACGAGCAGGAAGACGAAGGTGACCGGCGTGCGAACGATGGCGAGCAGGTCACGTTGGGCCATGACGAGCGTGTCACTCACGGCCCAGCGCGGAGAGGTGGGGCGACTCATGCGGGCTCCTTCTGGCTGCGACTTCGACGGGCCGGCTCGGCGGCCGAGCCGGCCTCGGCCCGGTGCCCGGTCAGGGAGAGGAAGACGTCATCGAGGCTCGGCTCGCGCAGCGCTAGACCCGCGACTTCGAGGCTGGCCCCGTCGAGACGGCGTAGCGCCTCGGCCGCGACGGCCGGACCATCGTTCACCGTCAATTCGAGCACGGTGCCCTCGATGTTGGAGAAGGTCGCACTGAGACTGGCGAGCAGTTCACGTGCAGCGGCGGCGTCCTGGGTGGAGGTAAGGCGTAGTTCGAGCACGGTCGTGCCCAGGCGGGCTTTTAACTCCTGGGAGGTCCCTTCGGCGATGATGTGCCCGTGGTCGAGCACGACGAGCTGGCGGGCCAGCCGGTCGGCCTCTTCCAGGTACTGCGTGGTCAGTAGCACCGTCACTCCGCGCTGGGTCAACCCTTCGATGATGGCCCAAAGGTCCTGACGGCTCTGGGGGTCGAGGCCGGTCGTGGGCTCGTCCAGGAAGAGGATCGGCGGGTCGGCGACCAGAGCCGCCGCGAGGTCGAGGCGCCGGCGCATGCCGCCCGAGTAGGTCTTCGCCGAGCGATTCGCCGCGTCGGCGAGCCCGAACTCGCCCAGGAGCTCGCGGCTGCGCCACGAGGCGAGGGCTTTTTCCAGGTGGTTGAGCCGGCCCACCATGCGTAGGTTCTCGAATCCGGTCAAGTTCTCGTCGACCGTGGCGAATTGGCCCGCGAGGCCAATGCTTTGGCGCACGCGCTGGGGATCCAGCTCGACGTCGATGCCATTCACCGTGGCGCTGCCCGAGCTGGGCGTGAGGATAGTCGACAAGATGCGAATCATCGTGGTCTTGCCGGAACCGTTGGGACCGAGCAGTCCGAAGACCTCTCCGCGCGGCACCCGCAGGGTTACTCCATCGAGGGCGCGTACGTCGCCGTCTTTGAAGGTGCGCACGATGTCGAGGGTCTCGACGGCGAAATCATTCATGTCGGCAGTCTAGGAAGGAGGATTGGTCGCCTTGTTCAAACGAGGCGGTACCTTACGAGCATGGCGATTTCGGACGACGACATAGCGCAGGTGCGCGCTGCCACCGATATCGTCGCGCTGATCTCCGAGCACGTAGCCCTGAAGAAGTCGGGCCGACGCTGGAGCGGCCTGTGCCCGTTCCATGGCGAGAAGACCCCCTCGTTCTCGGTCAACGCCGAAGAGGGCCGCTACTACTGCTTTGGCTGTCGGGCCTCGGGTGACGCGATCACCTTCGTGCGCGAGATCCAGCACCTGGACTTCATCGACGCGCTGCGTCAGCTGGCCGAACGTGCGGGCATCGAACTGCACGAGGACGCCAACGCCACCAAGGCTCGCAAGGAGCGCCAGGAGCTGCTCGGCACCATGGAGTCGGCCGTCGAGTGGTATCACCAGCGCCTCCTCTCGGGTTCCGACGCGCGAGCCGCGCGGGACTACTTGCGCGGTCGCGGCATTGACGGCGACGTCGCGCGTCGCTTCAAGCTCGGTTGGGCGCCCGACGAGTGGGACGCCCTGACCAAGGCGCTCAATCTCAACGAGCGCCAGCTCATTGGAACGGGCTTGGGATTTGTCAACAAGCGTGACCGTCGCCAGGACGCCTTGCGCGCGCGTATCATCTTTCCCATCTTCGACACCTCGGGCAAAGCCATCGCCGTGGGCGGGCGAATCCTCCCGCCGGCGCCCGGATCGGCCGAGCCCGAGCGCCACGAGGCCAAGTACAAGAACTCGCCGGAGACGACGATCTACTCCAAGCGCCGCACGCTCTACGGGCTCAATTGGGCTAAGGACGAGATCATTCGCTCCGGCGAGATCATCGTGTGCGAGGGCTACACCGATGTCATCGCGTTCTTCGGCGCCGGGCTCGAGCGGGCGGTAGCGACCTGCGGCACCGCCCTCGGCGAGGATCACTTTCGCACGATGAAGAACTTCGCGTCGCGTATCGTTCTCGCCTACGACGCCGACGCGGCGGGTCAGAGCGCGGCGGCCTCGGTGTACCAGTGGGAGAAGCAGCATCAGGTCGACGTCTTCGTGGCACGTCTGCCGCGCGGCAGCGATCCGGCGGACCTCGCGCGAAAGGATCCCGCAGCGTTGCGTGCGGCGGTGGCGGACGCGCTGCCGTTCCTGCAGTTCCGACTCGAACGAGTGCTCGACGCCGCGTCCTTGGCCACCGCCGAGGGTCGCGCTCGCGCCGCCGACGCGGCGATGGTCGTGATCGCCGAGCACCCCAACGACCTGGTGCGTGACCAGTACGTGATGACGGTGGCGGATCGCCTGCGCGTCGAAGCCAACGTGCTGCGTACCGGGGTCGAGGCGGTGCGCCGTGGTGAGACGCCGGCTCCGGCGCCGCGTCGGGTCGCGCGTGAGGGCGGATCGATGCCGCGCCCGGCGCTCGAGGCGCTTCGACTCCTCGTGCACCAGCGCGACCTTGTCGAGGGACGACTGATTCCCGCGATGTTCGACAACGAGGTTCAACGCGACGTCTTCGAGGTGCTGGCGACGGAGAGTCAGGTCTCGACCGTCGTCGACCAGCTGACCGCGCGCGGCGACGTCGACGCCGCCGATTTACTGGCACGCCTCGTGGTCGATGATCTGGGCCGCGTCTACAGCGCGGACGACGCGGCGGCCGTGATCGCCCAACTGCTGCGCGGAGCCGCCCAGAGGGAGCTGCGCGAGATCGAGCGCGACCTTCGTAGCGGTGCGATGTCTCCCCAGGACGTGCACGTGACGGTGCGCGACGTCAAGGAGCGCCTGCTTGCGCTCGACGGCGATCAAGGAGCGGCCGCCGAAGTGGATCTGCGTGAGTGGCTCACGTCACGCCGCGGCGCGGCTCGCCCGTGACGTCACGCGTCGGGGGTCTCGAGATCCTTCCGCCACTCAGCGTGGACGAGGAGCGCCAGCTCTATCCCGTGATCACACGCGGTCGTGAGGCTGCGCGTCAGCTTTCCGACGGTTCGCTTGACGTTGCTCAGCGTCGACGCCTCGCGCGCCAGCGTCAGGCCGGCCAGGAGGCTGAGCTGCGCCTGCTCCAGGCGACGTGCGGACTGGTGCGCACCCGCGTGCACGAGCGCGGCTATCGATTCGGCAACGAGGAACTCGAGGCGGCCGGGGTCGAGGGACTTGCCAACGCCCTGCGCCGCTTCGACCCCGAACGGGGAGTGCGCTTCGCGACGTACGCCAACTACTGGATCGTGAAGCTGGTGAATCAGGCGATTCAACACCAGGTCGGCCTCAGCGACTCAGAAATGCGCCGGGTGCTGGCCCTGGAGAAGCTGCAGCGGACGCATCCGGAGACGACGTACACGCCACGCGAGGTCGCCCGAGAGTTGAAGATCCCGCTCGAGCGCGCGCGCGACGTGATCGCGAGCGCGCGCGACATCAACGCGCGCCGATATGAACCCATGGCCTTCTTCGACGACACGGAATTGCACGAACCTCCGGCCCTCGACGATGCGCCGGCGTGGGTGATCGGGGCGCTGAAGCGCCTCTGCGGGGAGGATTTCAACGCCTTTTGGCAGCACTCGTTTCGCACCACGTCACTCGAGGAGTTGGCGCGGGCCAGGGGGATCACCCGCCAGGGCATGGCCAAACGACTTGAGCGCTGCCGCGCGGCAGTTCGCGCGAGTGATGAGGCCCAGCGCCTCCAGGACTGGTTCGACCGCCAGTAGGTCGGAACCGTGGTGCTAGAGTTGCCATGCTTTCATTCATTCCCAGATAGCTCAATTGGCAGAGCAAGCGACTGTTAATCGCTAGGTTGCAGGTTCGAGTCCTGCTCTGGGAGCCAGTCGACCGGGCGAGTACTGGCGGTTTCTAAGGGCCGTAGCTCAGTGGTTAGAGCAGGGGACTCATAATCCCTCGGTCGTGGGTTCGATCCCCACCGGCCCT
This sequence comes from Actinomycetes bacterium, assembly GCA_021784205.1. The sequence continues at coordinate 2,974 of JAJXTB010000009.1, read as the reverse complement.
ACTGCGTCACGGATACTTCCGGGCACCTTTTGGTGAACTGGCTGGTGCGTTCGTGTGTCGGGACGCTCGCGGCCCGATGTTCCGACATCGCAGGAGCTATCGGGAGGATCCCGTAACACTCTCCAGTTCGTGAAGAGCGGCGGTCGCGTGCCGAAACAGCTCATCGATTGACATCGAGCTGGCACCACGCGTAGAGGGCGTCATAGACGAACGCCGCCCGCTCTAGCAGGCGATAGTCATCAGATTCGACCGCGAGCCCGCCCACGCCGATGGCCAACAGCCCGACACCGGCGGGGTCTGCTGTGAGGTCCGCGCTGACATCGGCCGCGTGGACGATTCGCGCCAGTCGCACGAGTGCCGCGTCATCACCCAACTTGAAATGATCCATGAGCGTCTCAAACGTGCACCACTCACCGCCGTCGTGGTGAGAGTGGGTGAAGTGTGCTCCCGGCGCGTCGAAGGAGTGTCCTCCCTCGCGTTCGGCCACGGCCAACACCTGATCCGCTGCGACGAAGAGGAACTCGGCTTCGGTATCGATGAAGCGGCGGATGAGCCAGGGGCAGGCAATACGGTCGGTTTTAGGTCGTTCGCGGGTAACCCACTTCATCAGTTCGCCTCTCAGTTCGTCGGCGCCGATCCTTTGTCGTTCGACGCTCGCCCGCGCAAGCCCGGCACACGCCGAGCCCAGCGCCACAGGGTCACGTCATATCCGCTCTTGACGATACCCGCCACGAGTAGCGGGACACCGAGGCCGAGCAGTTGGAGCGCTCCGCCGACCAGGGGAGCGATGGGACGCACCGAGTAACGAGCGGCGTTGGTGACCGCCGCCGCGCGCGTGCGCTCGGGGGGTGTGGTCACCGTCATGACCAGCGCTTGACGCGTGGGCACGTCCATCTGCGACAGCGTCGCCCGACAGAGCAGAAGGACGGCGGCGACGCGAAATGACGGCGCGAACGCCATGGCGGCCAGCAGGAGGTTGCTGGGCAGATGCGTACCAACCATCGTGGCCACGAGCCCGACTCGTTGGGCGAGCAAGGGAGCCAGGAGTACCGATACGGCCTGCAATACCGAGACCGCGAAGAAGAGCCATCCGAGGGAGGGGAGGGAGACTCCGTAGCGTTCCACCATGTAGTACGAGAGGAATCCCGCGGTCACGAGCCCGCCCCCGGCCGCGTCGACGGAAAACAGCGCGGTGAGGTTGCGAACGACGTGACGCGAGGGTCCTGGCTGGGAACGGCGACGTCGCTGAGCCTCTCGATGCGACTCCTCTGGTGGCGCTTCGACCGCGGGCGAGAGCCGCGAGGCGATGACCGCCCCCACTAGTCCCACTGGAACCAAGACGACGAAGGGCCAGGCGTGTGAGCGAGCGCTTGACGGCGCCACTCGCACGGTCGTGGCTCCTAAAGCACCGATCGCCCCAAAGGCGGCGCCGGCGGCGTTGTACCACCCGTACACTCGTGCGGTGCCGGCGTCCTCGCGCGCCAGCATCACCTGCTCGAGCGTGGTGGCGGCGCCGTTGTCGACGACATCGGTGGAGAGCGTTCCCGTGAACGCGACCGTGAACAAGAGCCACAGCGGTGGGTTGATCGCTACGATCGCCCCGGCCGCGGCGATCCCCACGAAGAACACCCCGTACGAGCGACGTCGACCGAAGCGATCCCCGTAGGCTCCCACGAGGAGCGAGGCGAGTGCGCTTCCCGCGATCACCGCGGCCAGGAACACGCCGGCCTGCACGGGTCGCACTCCGCGGGCCGCGAGGAGGTCGCCGAGGACGATCGCGGTGAATCCATAGCCGAATCCACGGATCGCTTGACCCGCCACGAGCAGGCGCGTGTCTCGGCTGAGGTATTGTCGCACGCCGCCAGTCTCGTCTTCGCTCGACACCGCTACGGTGATCGGTGTGGATGATGTTGTGCCCCCCGCGGATCCCAACGACTGGACCGACGAGCAGTGGCTCGAGTGGCTGAAGGCGACTGACGATTCCGCCGCTGTACCCGAGGAGGGCTTGGCCAGGGTTCTCAAGCGCGTGGTTGAGTCAACGCCGGGCCAGGCACTGGGCCAGGCGATGCTCGGCCTGTCGCAGGCGATCTACGGCCGACACGACGACACGGTCACGATCGTCGTCGAGGGCAGCGGAGAGAAGACGGACGACGAACCCTTCGCAGTGCGACTTGATCCCGAACATCCCGAACGATCATCAGTCGTCTTCAAGTCACCGCGCGAGCCGGGACGCGGGTAGCGTCATCATTCGCGCCGCCACCGTGACGGCACCGTTCGGACGTTCCAGGGTTTCGCCCGACGACAACGGGTCGCTTCCGACTCCTCAGGGTTGCCACCAGGTGTCACAGCTCACCGCGAGACTACGAAGTAATGAATTTAAGTGAGTGGGCCAACGTGCAAGGGGTACATCCTCAGAGCGCCTACCGGTGGTTTCGAGAAGGAATGCTGCCCGTGCCCGCACGTCAGATTGGTCGATTGATTCTGGTGGGCGATCTCGAAACGCAGAGCTTGGAGGATGGCATGACCGCCGTCTACGCTCGCGTCTCATCTGGTGACCAGCGAGCAGACCTCGATCGTCAGGTGGCGCGCGTGAGCGTCTGGGCTACATCGCAGGGTCATTCGATTGACCGCGTCGTAACCGAAGTTGGCTCCTGACTCATCGGCAAGCGACGCAAATTCCTCGCCCTGCGTAGCGATCCGTCCGTGACGACGATTGTGGTCGAACATCGTGATCGCTTCGCCAGATTCGGTTCGCAATACGTCGCTGCGTCATTGGCGGCCAACGGACGACGACTGGTCGTGGTGGATGACGTAGAAGTCGACGTCGATCTCGTTCGCGACATGACTGAGGTGTCGACCTCGTTCTGGGCCCGCCTCTACCGCAAACGCGCGGGCGTCCATCGCGCGGCAAGAACCTTGGCGGCAGCGCAGGAGTCGAGCGATGCCGCGTAGGTACTGCCCACCCGAGGGCCAG
>JAJXTB010000086.1 GCA_021784205.1 Actinomycetes bacterium | reverse complement strand
GCGTAGGCCTCGGTCATGGACTGGCCGTCCAGCGGCAGGTAACTGCCGTGGTAGGTCACGAGCGCCGCGCTCGGGATGTAGTAGAGCGAGAGGAAGACCCCCGTCGCGAGCAGCACGACGAACGAGTAGAGCGCGATCTCGCCGAGCATGAAGGACCAGTGGTCGGGGAAGATCTTGTCGAGCAGGCCGCGCCCGCCCTTGGCCACGCCCAGGCGGTCGTCGAGCTCGTCGAGGGCCTTGCCGACGCGCCCGTACCGGCCGAGGGCCTCTTTCTTGGACCGCTTGGTCACCACGGCGTTGCTCATGCGCGCTCCCAGAATCCTGGCCCCACGGGCTCGTGGTAGTCACTCTGGGACCGGATGAACCCGGCCGCGTCGATGTAGAGCGGCAACTGGGGCAGCGGCCGAGGCGCCGGACCAAAATTCGGGATGGCCCCGTTGTTCACGTTGAACATCGACTGGTGACACGGGCACACGAGCAGTTGCAGCTGCTGTTCGTAGAGCCCGACCGGGCAACCGAGGTGCGTGCACAGCTTGGAGTACGCGATGTAGCCCATGGGGCCCCAGGACTCACGGCCCTTCTGGGTGGTGAAGTTCTCATTGGACAGCCGGATGAGCACGGTCTGGTCCACGGCCTGGCCGCGGTCGGTGTTCTGGGTGCCCTCGGGAAAGACCGTCACGATCGAGCCGACCGCGAGGTCGCTCTCGTGCACCCGACGACCCGTGATGTCCACGGCGAAGCTGCCGGCGCGCCAGTCGGTGTGAAAGAGGGTGCCCTTGGGCAGCGGACCGAGACTGCGCAGCAGCGGGAACAGGGCCACGATGCCAAAGGCGCCGAGTCCCCCGCCGACGAGCCCGCCGAGGAGGCGACGCCGCTTGACCACGCCGCCGCCGCGTTCGACGATCGCCGCCGCGAAGGCGTCGCGGTCCTCTTGGCTCGCGGCGAGCACGTGGCGCTCCTCGACGAAGGGTCCGCGGGCCATGAGGTACTTCGCCCAGGCGATGAGACCGACGCCGAGGAAGAACAGGCCGCCGCCCATGGTCGCCCCGAGCGTCCAGGGCGCGGCGTTCACCCAGTACGCGGCGCCGAAGCCGATGACGAGTACGACCCCCACCAGCAGCGTGAGCGCGATGACGCGCTCGACGAGCTGGGGGTTGCGCGCCGCGGGCTGCAGGTGCGGGTCATCCTCGCGCAGTCCGTTCAGACTGACGGCGGTGCGGTGTTCGTGGCGTTCGCTCACTGGCGTTCTCCTACCCAGAATCCGACGAGGGCGAGCAGCCCGACCCCGAGCAGCAGGCCCACGAAGCCCTCGGCCACCGGGCCGAGTCCGCCGAGGCCGAACCCGCCGGGGTTGCGCGGGTGCTGGATCTCGGTCGTGACGTACTTGACGATGTCGGCGACCTGGAAGTCGCTGAGGTTGCCGGTGAAGCGCGGCATGTTGCCCGGGCCGGTGCGGATCGCCTCGGCCACCTGGGTCGCGGGGATGTTGCGCAGCGATGGCGCGAACGTGCTTCGAGCGAGGGCGTCACCGTCGCCCTCGATCGTGTGACAGGCCGCGCAGTTGAGTGCGAAGAGGGCCGCCCCGTTGGCGACGTTGGCGTCCTTCACGTTGACCGTCGGGATGTAGGGGTAACCCGGCGAGAGCGAGTTGATCCACGCCGCGACCGCGAGCGCCTGGTCGTGGGTGAGCCGCGGCGTGCGCCGCGGGGCCTGGACCGAACGAGGGTCCGCGGCGGGCATGCGACCCGACTCGATCCAGAAGTCGATCGTGGCGGGACCGAGTCCGACGAGGTTCGGGTAGGCCCCCGTCGTGCCGGCGGCCGGCACGCCGTTGGCCTCGGTGCCGTGACAGGAGGCGCAGTTCTGCAGGTAGAGGGCCTGGCCGAGGGCGGCGAGGGCCGGCGAGGGCGCGGTGTAGGTGATCGCGCTGTCGCCGTAGGACGTGACGACGCCGTGCTTTTTCACCACGACGCTCGAGTTCGGGGTTCCCGCGTTGCGCCGGCCCGTCTGGTAGGGCGGCAGCGTCGAGCCGTGCGCCGGGGTGAACCAGGCGAGCGGCACCGCGACGACGAAGGCCGAGAGGCCCCACGCGAGAATCCGGGAGCGACGGAACGTGGACACGGCCATCTACTTGAGGAGGAACAGGGCCGAGAACAGGCCGATCCACACGACGTCAACGAAGTGCCAGTAGTAACTGACCCCTTGGAATGCCGCGAGCTCGCCGGGGTCGCCGTCGCGTCCGCGCATGCGGAACAACAAGAAGGCCATGGCCACGAGTCCGAGGAAGACGTGCAGTCCGTGCAGACCGGTCGTGATGTAGAAGACCGAGCCGTAGGAGTTCGTGTACCAGCGCGTGGTCAGGTGGACCCACTCGTAGGCCTGATTGGAGACGAACAGGGCGCCCATGATCATGGTCACGATCACCCACCGGCGCGCTTCGTCGCGTCGGCGGTGCTCGATCAGCCACACCGCCCACTGCATCGTGAACGACGACCCCACGAGCACGACCGTGAAGATACCGGCCTGGATCGTGTCGAGGTGCGTGCCCACGGGTGGCCACGCGGCCAGGTGCGCGCGGATGGTAAACAGGGCGGCGAAGAGCCCCGAGAAGAACATCAACTCGCTGCCGAGCCAAATCATCACGCCGATGGCCAGCATCGGCGGACGATCATGGACGATCTTCTCCGGCTTCGCCAGGCTTTCGAGGGGAATCGCCTGACTCACGCCCACATTTCTACTTGCTGTACGGGTCCAACCGCTATCTGGCCACTGAGATGACTCACAGCATCGAGGCCGGCAGCGCCTCCGTCGTGACGAGGGCGAGCCGCCGGGTCGGACGGGTCATCGCCACGTAGAGCGTACGAAGTCCCCGGTTGGTGAGCTGATCGCTCGCTGAGCCGCGCCGCGCGATGCGAAGCGGCTCCAGCACCACGACGGCGTCGAACTCCAGGCCGTTGGCGCTCTCGGCGGCCAGTACCACCAGGTCCGCGGCGAGTCCCACGGACTCGTCCTCACGCGGGTTGACCGCGGCGAGCCCACCGCGGCGCAGGATCGCCACGACGCGCTCGACCTCGGATTCGCTCACGATCACCGCCGTGCGACCAGGGTCGACGGCCGCGCGTTCGCGAGCCGCGGCCGCGACGATCGCGCGATCGAACTGTTCGGCCGCCACCACCTCGACGATGGGATCGACACCCACGCGCCGCACGGGCCGCGGGGGCTCGAGGTCGGGCGCGGCGAGCGCGAGCACCGGCGCGGCGAAGCGCAGCACCTCCTCGGGCGTGCGGTAACTGACCGTCAGGTCGACCCTCGTGGGCGGGCGGCGCGGGTCGAGCACCGCGAGCACCGTGTCCCACGAAGCGCTCGAGGACGCCGTCGTCGCCTGGCCCATGTCCCCGACGATGGTCATCGAGCCGGTGAGGTCGCGCCGGTGCAGGATCCGCAGCTCCATCGGTGAGAGGTCCTGGGCCTCGTCCACGACGATGTGGCCGTAGGTGACGAACTCGGCCTCGTCGAACTCGACCGTCGTGGTCACGTTCTGGCGCGCGGCCTCGCGCAGCGCGGCCGCGCGCACGTCGCCGCGGTAGCTGTCGAGGTCCACGCCGTCGAGCACCAGTGGGTCCACGGCCTTTACGACCGCCCGGGGCCGGCGCCGGGGCCCGAGCAGCACGCGCGCCTCGTCGATCAGGGCCGCGTCGGCTTTCGTCCAAGCGACGTCGTCGAGCGACGCCGAGCGGGGTCGAACCAGCAGCTCGCACTCGGCCTCGGTGAGCACGCCCGCGCCGGCCGCGCGCACCAGGGCCGGCGCGCCGAAGAGGTCGTGCAGCAGCTCCTGGCCGGTCAGGCGCGGCCACATCCGCTGCAGGGCCGCCTGGAACTCGGGCGTGGCGCGGATCTGGTCGGCCAGTTCGCCCACGCCGCTCGCCCCCTCGCCCTCGTCGCGGATGAATCGCTGGTAGTACTGCGAGGCGAGCCGACTCGCGAGTTCCCGACCGATCGCCGAGCGGCGCTGGTTGTGGTTGCCCGGTCGGCGACGGGCCCGCTCGATCACCTCGCGGGTCTCGCGCGCGCGAAGGACCATGATCGCGCGCCCCACCGGTACCTCGACGTCGGCGCGCAGGGCCCGCTCACGGGTGGACACCGCCTGGGCGAGCACGGTCACCATGCGAACATCGCCCTTGAGGCGATCGACCTCGTCGGACTCGCTCGCGCGAACGGTGACGTTGGTCACCAATCCCGAGATCGTCGACAGCGTGACCCCGGACTCGCCGAGCGACGGCAGGACGTTCTCGATGTAGTTGAGGAACAGCGGGTTCGGGCCGACCACGAGGACGCCCTGTCGCTCGAGGGTGGCGCGATGGGTGAAGAGCAGGTAGGCGGCGCGGTGCAGCGCGACCGCCGTCTTGCCGGTGCCTGGTCCGCCCTGAACGAGCAGCACCCCGGGCAACGGCGTGCGGATGATGCGGTCCTGCTCGCCCTGGATCGTCGCGACGATGTCGCCCATGCGTCCCGTGCGCGCCTGACCGAGCGCCGCGAGCAACGCCCCCGGGCCACCGAGGGCCAGTCCCCCGTCGATCAGACCCTCGGCCGTGGCTTCGCGCACGTCCGCGTCGGGCAGGGCGAGGTCGCCGTTGGCGTCGGCGAAGTACTCGTCTTCGACACCGGTGACCTCGCGGCTACGGATCGCCACGTGACGCCGACGCATCAGTTTGAGCGGCTCGACACCCGTCGCCCGATAGAACGCCTCGGCGACCGGCGCGCGCCAGTCCACGACGAGCGCGTTCAGCTGGTCGTCGGAGACCGCGAGGCGCCCCACGTGGTAGACGTCGGCGACGCCGGCGCCGTCGGGGGCGTAGTCGATCCGGCCGAAGAAGAGGGGCTGGTCGCCAATGGCGAGCTGGTCGAGACGCTGCAGCGCGGTGCCCATGACGACGTCGCGCTCGACGAGGTCGCCGGCTCCGCGCATGTTGGCGACCGCCGCGCTGTCACGAAGTGACCGCGCCTCGGCGCGCATGTGATCGAGCGCGTCAAGGGCCCGATCGAGGAAGGCCTGTTCCTCCGCGATCTCGCGCTGGTGTGCCATAGCCACGTCTCCTGATCCCGAAAATGGGGTTCGACAATCTTACTTGCTCGCTCGACCCCCGCCGACCGGCGCATCGGCGTCGGCCCGTCGGCCCCGCACCTAGATTGAGAGGCGGCAAAGGAGCGTGGTGGAGCCGGTACTGCTGAGGGCTTGTCGGGGTGAATCGGTCGACCACGTCCCGGTCTGGTTCATGCGCCAGGCCGGCCGTTCACTGCCCGAGTACCGCGCGCTTCGCGGCTCGGGCTCGATCCTCGAGGCGATCGCCGACCCCGAACTCGCCCACGAGATCACGATGCAGCCGGTGCGTCGCTACGGCGTGGACGCGGCGATCCTCTTCTCGGACATCGTCGTGCCCTACCACGCCATCGGCTTCGGTGTCGACGTGGTGCCCGGGCGCGGTCCGGTCATCGCCGAGCCCTTTCGCGGCGACGCCGACCTCGAACGACTGCGCGACCTCGAGGCGGTCGACGTCGCGCACGTCACGCGCACCGTGGACCTGGTCGTCGCGGACCTCGCGGCGTCCAACACCCCGCTCATCGGCTTCGCCGGAGCGCCGTTCACCGTCGCGAGCTACCTCATCGAGGGGGCGCCCACCCGGGACTTCGCGCTCATCAAGACCCTCATGCACACCGACCCCGCGCTCTTTGATCGCCTCGTCGACCGGCTCGTGGCGATCACGATCGCGTTCCTGCGCCTGCAGGTCGCCCACGGAGCGCGCGCCGTGCAACTCTTCGATTCCTGGGCCGGCTCGCTCACCCGCGACGAATACCGGCGCTTCGCCCTCGAACCGACGGCCCGGGTGCTCGCCGGGATCGCGGACCTCGCCGTGCCGACAATCCTCTTCGGGGTGGGGACCGGCGAGCTGCTCGACCTGATGGCGACGGCCGGCAGCACCGTGATGGGCATCGACTGGCACGTCGACCTCGACGAGGGTCGCCGACGCGTCGGCGGGCGGCCCGTACAGGGCAACCTCGACCCCGCCCGATGCCTCGGCGGCGTCGCCCCGGGCGTGCGCGCCGCGCGCGAAGTGCTCGATCGCGCCGGACGCGAGCCGGGGTACATCTTTAACCTCGGCCACGGCGTGCTGCCGTCGAGCGACCCCCACGTGCTCGAGGCGATCGTGCGCGTCGTGCACGAGGAAGGACGGGCGGGACTGTGAGCCGACCCGTCGGCGTGCTGGTGATGGCCTACGGCACACCCTCGACACGCGAGGCCATCGAGGCCTACTACACCCGGATCCGCCACGGACGCGCGCCGACGCCCGAGCTGCTCGCGGACCTCACGCGGCGCTACGACGCCATCGGCGGGACCTCGCCACTCGCCGCGCGCACCGACGACCAGGTGCGCGCGCTCGCCGCGAACCTCGAGGCGCGCCACCCCGGTCGTTACGACGTGCGCTTCGGATCGAAGTACGAACCGCCACTCCTCGAGTCCGTCGCCGAGGCGATGCGTGACGACGGACTCGAGACGGTGATCGGTCTCGCCCTCGCGCCGCATTCGTCCTCGATGTCCACCGAGCAGTACATGAGCCGCGCGCGCGGCGCACTCGGCGCCGGCGTCGACTTCCACCCCGTCGGCGCGTGGTGGGACGTCCCGGGCTTTCTCGAGCTCATCGCGCGGCGCGTGACCGACGCGCTCGCCCTGATCGCGCCCGAGCGCCGCGCGACCACCGAGGTGATCTTCTCGGCCCACTCCCTGCCCGAGCGGATACTCGAGACGGGCGACTCGTACCCGGACCAGCTGCGCGAGAGCGCCGAGCGCGCCGCGGCCCTGGCCCAGGTGAGCGCCTTTGACGTCGCGTGGCAGTCGGCCGGGCGCACCGCCGATCCCTGGATCGGGCCCGACATCCTGGCGGTGCTGCGCGCCAAGCGCGCCGCGGGGATCACCGACGTCGTCTCCTGTCCCATCGGCTTCGTCGCGGACCATCTCGAGGTGCTCTTCGACATCGACGTCGAGGCCGCGGGGGTGGCGCGCGAGATCGGGCTCAACCTGATCCGAACGGCCTCGCTGAATGACGCCCCCGACTTCATCGACGTGCTCGGCGACGTGGTCGTCGCCCACTCGTGAGCCGCTACTCGGTCGTCGTCGTCGGCGGGGGCATCAGCGGTCTCGCCGCCGCCTGGGAGTTGAGCGGTGGGGCCGACGGACCCCACGACGCGACCCCGCGCGTGGAGCTGATCGAATCGGGCGAGCGCCTCGGCGGCTCGCTCGCCACGACGACGTTCGCCGATCGAACGGTCGACCTCGGACCCGACGGGTTCCTCGCGCGTCGGCCCGAGGCAACGGCCCTCGTGGGCGAGCTCGGCTGGGCGGACCGGCTCGAACCGATCGGGGCGTCGGGGGCGTCGCTCTGGTTGCGCGGGGCGCTGCACGAGATCCCGAGCGGGCTCGCGCTCGGGGTCCCCACCTCCTACGACGCCGTCGCCGCGATGCGCGGGCTCAGCTGGCGCGCCAGGGTGGCGGCGCGACGCGACCAGTTCCTGCCGCGGCGCCTCGAGGTCGGCGAGGACGCGTCGATCGGCGCCATCGTGCGAAGAAAACTCGGCGCCGAGCTCGCCTACCAGTTCGTCGAGCCGATGGTCGGGGGCATCCAGGCCGGACGCATCGACGACCTCTCGGCCAAGTCCATCTTCCCGTCGCTGCTCGAGGCGGCTCGCCGCGGCGGCTCCCTGATGAAGGCCATGCGTCCCGCCGCGCCGGCCGGGTCGCCGGGCCCCGGCGCGACCCCGCTCTTCTACTCACTCCTCGACGGCATGGGTTCGCTGCCGGTCGAACTGGCCCGCCAGCTCGTTCAGCGCGGCGTCGTCATCCGCCGCTCGACGTCGGTCACCGCGCTTCGCCGCGTCGAGGGCACCCACCGCTTCGAGGTCGACACCGACACGACGACGACCCCGGCCAACGTCGTCGTCGTCGCCACCCCGGCGGGCGTCGCCGCCCGGCTCACCGGCTCCTTCGACCCCGACCTCGCCGCCCTGGGCACGATCCCGAGCGCCGGGGCCGCGATGGTGACCCTCGTCTTTAGCCGCGCGGCCCTGTCCCTGCCCGAGCACGGCACCGGCGTGCTGGTGCCGCTGGCCACCCCGTGGCGCGCGGGCGGCTCGATGCTGGTGACCGCGCTCACCTTCCTCGACCGCAAGTGGGCCCACCTGCACCGAGACGAGGACGTCATCCTTCGCGCCCACGTGGGTCGGATCGACGACCGTCGCTTCGAGGAGTTCGACGACGACGCGCTCGTCGCGCGCGTCGTCGAGGAGGTCCGGCTCATCCTCGCAAGCACCGGCGACCCGCTCGCGACGATGGTCCAGCGCTGGCCCGAAGGCCTGCCCCAGTACTACGTGGGCCACGACCGGCTGGTCGGTGCCGCCAAGGCCGCGGCGTCACGCGCGGGGATCGAGCTCGCCGGCAGCACCTACGACGGGGTCGGCATCCCGGCGAGCATCGGGTCGGGTCGGCGCGCCGGCGCGAGCGCGCTCGCGCGACTCGCCTAGCGGGTCCCGGGGACCATCACCGGTAGTAGCCCGAGTGGATGTAGATGCAGGGCACGCCCTCGTTGACGTACATCGCGTGATTCTTCGGGTCGTCGTCGAGCGCGAGGCGAATGTCGAAGCCGTGGTCGCGCAGGTCCGCGAGGGCGGCGCGCTTGAACTGGTCGACCCCGGTGTAGTCGCCGTACTCGCGCATGATGAGTAGGTCCCAGCGGATCGAGAACCGTTCGAGCCAGCCCAGCGTGTGCGGTTGGACCCGACGGGGCCGGCCCGTCAGCAGCACGATCGTCAGGCCCGGATCGAGCAGCTCGAGCAGGCGCTCGATCTCCTCGACGACCGGGTCGTCCCCGCACGCCTCGAAAAACCGGCGCCAATCACCCCATTCGAGGTAGTGCTGACGTCCGGCGGCGTCGGCGAGCACGCCGTCGATGTCGAAGATGACGGCCTCACCCGTGGAGGGCTCGGCGCGCCAGTGCCAGTTCTCACGAGTGCTCGCCATTACGGTTCCTCCCGGCCGGTCCGTAGAACTCTGCGAGACTGGAGCAGTGGGAGCGACCGATCGATACACGCTACCAATCCCCTACGGTCAGCACCTCTACGTGGTCAGTGACCTCTCGCTCTCGCCCACGACGAACCCCGCCGCCCGGTCGGTTCGCGAGCTGATCGCGCTGCTCGAGGACCTCGACGACTCGGCCGTCGTCGTGGTCGCGGGCAACCTGCTGCACCCCGACGCGAGCCAGGACATGGCGGCCTTCCTCGCCGCGACGCTGCGCGCCCTGCCCTCGCTCAGCGCGGCGCTGTCGGCCTTCACCGACAAGCCCGGTCACCGATTCATCGTGCTGCCCGGGGCCGACGACGCCGCCCTCGCCGAACCGGGCGCCGCGACCGGCCTCGAAGCGCTCGGCGTCGAGCTCGCCCACGACGTCATGGCCCAGGTCGCCACGGCCAACGACGTGCGCGACGTCGGCATCGCCGCCGGCCAAAACGTCGTCGACGTCGCGCCCGCCGACCGCGCCGACCGCGCCGACGCGGACCGACTCGAGGACCCCGAGGCGCTGGCCCGCTTCGTCGCCTCGCGCACCCTCTATCGGCGCCTGGGCGGCTGGGTGTGGATCCCCGTGGTCATCCTCGCGGTGATCGACCTGTGGAGCACGCTCACCTCGATCGCGAACCGGATCACCGACCGGCACCTTCACCTCGCGCTGCACCTGAAGTTCCACGCCCACCATCCGACCGGCTTTTGGGGCAATACCGTCACGACCGTGCTCGTCCTCGGTCTCGTCGAGGCACTGGCGGGCGCGATGGCGGGACTGCTCGTGCGCCGGCGCTTCGACCGCGGCGCCCTGTCGACCTCGCCGCACCTCATCGAACCGCTCGCGCGCACCTACGTCGACGACGTCGACGCCCTCGAGTACGCGCGGCGCATCGCCGAACGCGGTGGCGCCGGCGCCGTGATCGGCGGGGCCCCGCGTCCCGCGCTGGCCTTCCTCGACCGGGGCGTCTGCGCGGCCCCGGGCCCCTCGCGCACCGTGATCGTCGAGCGCCACGGCCTGCTCGGCCTGCCGCCGGTGTTCACCTCGGTCGACCGGCTCGGGATCGTCGAGGTGGAGGCGGCGAGCACCGTCCAGGTCCGGCTCTACACCGGTCAGAGTCCGCTGCGCCGCGGCACCCTGCTCGAACGGGTGGTCGCCGGCTCGCCGGTCCAGCCCGAGCTCACGACCGACACCGCGATGGTCGGCGCGTGGCCGAGTGGGAACCCCTACCCGGCGAGCGTCGACCGGCTGAGCGCCCAGCGTCGCGAGCGCACGATCCGGCGCGTGGTGAGCGGGATCATCTTCCTCGACGGACTGGTGAACCTGGTCGTGACGGCGGTGACACCGCTGCGCAGTCGGCTGCTCGCGGTCGAGACGTACCTGCCCCTCGGCGCGGCGAAGTCGGCCGCCGCCCTGACGGCCCTCGCCGGGATCCTCATGATCATGGTGGCGCGCGGGCTGCGCCGCGGCCAGCGACGCGCCTGGGCCGTCACGGTCGTCGTCGTCGCGGCGACCTCGATCGCCCACCTCGTTCGAGCGGGCAGTCTCGTCTCGCCGCTGCTCGCGGTCGCGATCCTGACCCTGCTGCTCATCGAGCGGCCGCACTTCCAGGCGACGACGGACCGCACGACCGCGCGCGCCGCGCTGCCGCGCCTGGCGCTCATCGGCGTCGTCGTGGTGATCGCCGCCTCACTCGGCATCGAGGCGTCCTCGGGCCGTCGCCACCTGCCGGGCTTCTTCACCGTCGTGGTCGCCTGCGCCGAGCGGCTCGTCGGCGTCACCTCGATCGCGCTGCCCGACCGGGTCGGCGACTTCATCAATCCGACGCTCACCACGGTGGGGGTGGCGCTCATCGTCTCGGCGCTCTACCTCGTCACGCGGCCGGTCGTTGACCGACGACTCTCGAGCACCACCTCGACGCGTGAACGGCGCCTCGCCGAGCTGCGCGCGCGCGAGATCGTGCGCCGCCACGGACGCGGCACGCTCGACTACTTCGCGCTGCGCGATGACAAGCAGTTCTACTTCTTTCGCGACTCGTTGATCGCCTACGCCGTCTACGGCGGCGTTGCGCTCGTCTCGCCCGACGCCATCGGCCCCGAGGCCGAGCGACCCCAGGCCTTCAGCGCCTTTCGCGCCTTCGCCGAGTCGCGCGGGTGGACGATCGGGGTCATGGGGGCGGGCGCGGAGTGGCTCTCGATCTACCACGCCGCCGGCCTGCACTCGCTCTACATCGGCGACGAGGCGATCGTCGACTGCCAGACGTTCAGCCTCGAGGGCGGCAAGATGAAGGGGCTGCGCCAGGCCTGCACGCGCCTCGCGCGCAAGGGCTACACCGTCGAGTTCCTCGACCCGAGCGTGATCGACCCGGCGCGGGTCCCCGCGATCATCGAGCTCATCTCGATGCTGCGTCGAGGCGAAGCCGAGCGGGGCTTCTCGATGATGCTCGGACGGCTCTTTGACCCCAAGGACAAGGGGCTCCTGCTCACCGTCGTGACGAGCCCCGACGGCCAGCCCGCCGCCGTCTGTCAGTTCGTGCCGTCCCCGGCCTACAACGGCTACTCGCTCGACCTGATGCGCCGCGACCCCGGCGAACACCCGAACGGCCTGATCGACTACGCCCTCTGCTCGACCATCGAGCACCTGCGCGACCGCGGGGCCCGCGGACTGAGCCTGAACTTCGCGGCCTTCCGCTCGGTGCTCGACGGCGAGCGCGGTGAGGGCACCGTCACGCGCGTCGAGCGCTGGGCGCTCAAGCGGCTCTCGGGGGTGCTGCCGATCGAGTCGCTCTGGCAGTTCAACGCGAAGTACTACCCCGCCTGGCTGCCGCGCTACCTCGTCTACCCCGCCGCCGAGAGTTTCGTGCCGGTCGTCGCGGCGACGTTCCGCGCCGAGTCACTCACCGAGATCCCGGTGATCGG